>JBKQHN010000126.1:0-47376 GCA_052148755.1 Beijerinckiaceae bacterium
AGGCCGGCTTCCTGCAGCGAACCGGCCAGCAATTTCACTTCGTCAACAAAGCCTATGGCGATTTCGAAGCCTTCCTGTCCGACCTCGCCTCACGCAAACGCAAGATGATCCGCCGCGAACGCAAGGATGCGCTCGCCCATGACATCGAGATCGAAGTGCTGACCGGCGCCGCGATCAAAGAGGCGCATTGGGACGCGTTCTTCGAATTTTACATGGATACGGGCTCGCGCAAATGGGGCCATCCCTATTTGACCCGTGCGTTCTTCTCCGCGGTCGGCGCGAGCATGGCCGAGCGCATTCTGCTCGTCATGGCCAAGCGCAAAGGTCGCTACATCGCCGGCGCGATTAATTTTCTTGGGCAGGACGCGCTCTACGGACGCAATTGGGGATCGATCGAAGAACATCCCTTTCTGCATTTCGAAGTCTGCTACTATCAGGCGATCGAATATGCCATCACACATGGCTTGTCGCGTGTCGAAGCCGGCGCCCAAGGCGAACATAAGCTGGCGCGCGGCTATGTCGCTGTGCCGACCTATTCGGCGCACGACATCGCCGACCGGCGCTTTGCCCGCGCGATCGATGAATTTCTGGCGCGCGAGCGTCTCGCGGTCGACGCAGCGCTCGACGAATATGCGGAACTGGCGCCGTTCAAGAAGGGGGCGTGACCGCTCGGCACGGTCCGGGTTCAAACTCTCCGCACCGGGCCGGGATATTGTGCGACAAGCGAATCCACGGTCAACAGAGTGATCCCCTCGACCATCGATTGCGCGATGAGGATACGGTCGAACGGGTCTTTGTGGATGGGCGGTAGCACATCGATCGCAACGGCGTGCTCACTAGTGATCGGCAGCTCGAGATAGTCGTTTTCGAGCAATCCGCGCCGCAAGAGCCGTGGATCCGCTTGGAAATCTTTTCGTCCTAGGCCACGCTTGATCGATATTTCCCAGAGGCTCGCCGCGCTGAAGAGCAGTTCGTTTTGCGGGTCGTCGATCATTGCACGCGCCGCCGCCGATAAATGCTCGGGCTGTCCCGCCGCCCACAGCAGCAGGTGCGTGTCGAGCAGCAACTTCATGCGTCAGAACCGAAGAGCTGTTCAATCTCGGTATCACCCATTCGATCGAAATCGTCGGGAACGGCAATTTGCCCGCGCATGAAACCCAAGCGCCGGACCTGCCCCGCGACAGGCGACTCCAACGGCGTAACCTTCACGAGGGGCTTGCCCGCTTTGGCGATCACGAAGGACTCGCCCTTGGCGGCCTGTTCGACCAGCCGTGACAAATGCGTCTTGGCTTCGTGGATGTTGACGATACGCATGGCCTGCCTTTATGAACTAAGTTCATTTAGTTTAGTCTAAATGAGCCAATCGTGGCAATAGGGTTTGTCGGCATATGTCGGGGCTGTCCGGATTTGAGCAATGGCACTGCTTGCCTCGCTCTTGGCTTATGCGATGAAAAAATACATGTTCAAGTAAGTGATTTGCTATTTTGCCCTTGCCGGGACTCGCCTTGTCCAAAACTCTCGAAGACGCGGTCGCCGCCTATTTCGTCGAAGTGAGGGACGTTCACGGTCTCGGTGCTGGGACGAAGGAGCGCTCCTATTATCCAGCGTTTGCGAATCTGCTGAACACAATCGGTGCCGAACTTCGTCCAAAAGTGCTTTGTCTGTCCGATTTGGGTGATACGGGTGCGGGCCATCCGGATTTCGGCCTGTTTGCGGCAAATCAGGTTCAAAAAGGCGAACCCCGCCGCGGACAAGCACCGGAACGCGGCGTCATCGAAATGAAGGGCGTCGCCGACGAGACATGGCTGACGGCTAAGACTGATCAGGTCAGTAAGTATTTCGGCGCTTACCGGCTGGTCATCGTCAGCAACATCCGCGATTTCCTCATAATCGGCGAGGGGCCGGGCGGCGAGGCAACCAAGTTGGAGGGTTTCCGCCTCGCGCCCGATGCGAAATCCTTCTGGGATATGGTCGCAACGCCAAAGAAGTCGGCCGAGCGCGTTGGCCGAACCTTCGGCGAATATCTCAAGCGTGCCTTGACGCAGTCGGTTGCCCTGCGTGAGCCAAAGGATGTGGCGTGGTTTCTTGCGTCATACGCGCGGGACGCGCTGCAGCGGGTCGAAAGTGCGGGCGGCCTGCCGGCACTCGCCAATGTCCGCGCCTCGCTGGAACAGGCGCTGGGCGTTATCTTTCAAGCGGAGAAGGGCGAACATTTCTTCCGTTCCACTTTGGTTCAGACGCTCTTCTATGGAGTCTTCTCGGCGTGGGTGTTGTGGGCGCGCGAGACGCCGCGCTCGTCCCCGAAATTCGACTGGCGAACCGCCGTCTGGCACCTCACCGTGCCGTTCATCCGAACTTTGTTCCAGCAGATCGCAAGCCCGTCGCATCTTCAGCCGCTTCGCCTCGTCGAAGTGCTGGACTGGACGGCTGCGACGCTCAACCGCGTCGATGCGGAAGTATTCTTCAAACGCTTCAACGATACAGATGCGGTGCAGTTCTTCTACGAGCCCTTCCTCGAAGCGTTCGACCCTGAATTGAGAAAAGAGCTGGGCGTCTGGTACACGCCCAATGAAGTTGTCAATTACATGGTGGCGCGTGTCGACAAGGCCTTGCGCGAAGATATGGGCGTGGCGGATGGCCTCGCGTCTGAACAAGTCTATATCCTCGACCCTTGTTGCGGCACTGGCGCTTTTCTCGCCGCTGTCCTCAAGAGCATAGATGCGAGCCTTAGTGCCAAGGGCTATGGCGCGCTCAAGGGCCAGATGGTCAAGAAAGCCGCGCTCTCCCGCGTCTTCGGTTTTGAGATCATGCCTGCCCCCTTCGTCGTGGCGCATCTCAAAGTCGGCCTCGCGCTGAAAGAGCTTGGCGCGACGCTCGACGCCGAGCACGAACGCGCGGGCGTCTATCTCACCAATGCGCTCACCGGTTGGGAGCCGCACACGAACAAGCCGCTGCCTTTTCCCGAACTCGAACAGGAACGCGACGCGGCGGACAAGGTGAAGCAGGAAGCGCCGATCCTCGTCATTCTCGGCAATCCGCCCTACAACGGCTTCGCGGGCATGGCGGTAGAGGAAGAGCGCGAGCTATCGAACGCTTATCGCACGGTGAAGCGCGTCCGCCGGCCCGAAGGCCAGGGACTGAACGATCTCTATGTGCGTTTTTTTCGCATGGCCGAGCGGCGCATTGCCGACAAAACCGGGCAAGGCATCGTCTCGTTCATCTCGAATTATTCGTGGCTCGATGGGCTTTCCTTCACCGGCATGCGCGAGCGCTATCTTGAGGCCTTCGACGCAATCCGCATCGATTGTCTCAACGGCGACAAATACAAGACCGGTAAGACGACGCCGGAGGGCAAGCCGGACCCGTCGATTTTTTCGACCGAACACAATCGCGAGGGCATTCAGGTCGGCACCGCAATCGCGACCTTGATCCGCAAGCCTGAGCATAGTCCGGCGGCTGCGGTCGATTTCCGGCAAGTGTGGGGCGCGGGCAAGCGGCAGGAGCTTCTCGAGATGGCGGAGGCCGAACCCGCGACGCTCTATGCGCGCGTCACCCCGCCGCTCGAACTCGGGCTGCCTTTCGTCGGGGCAACTGTCGGAGCGGGCTATTTTGAATGGCCGAAACTGCCCGAATTATTGCCGGTGTCGTTTCCTGGCGTGAAAACCAGCCGCGACGAGTTTCTCGTTTCCATCGATCGCGATGCACTCGACAAGCGGCTCGATGCCTATTTCGATCCGGCTGTTTCGCATGAAGACATCCGGAAACGGTTTCCGTCAGTAATGAAGCCGTCTGGACGCTATCAACCGATAAGCATTCGTGAACATCTCCGCAAACGCGGACGCGGTAATGGAGAAATCGTTCGGAGTGCTTACCGGCCGTTTGATACACGGTGGGTTTATTGGGAACCCGAAACGAAGTTACTCGACGAAAAGAGGTCCGATTATGTGGCCGCTCGTGTGAGCGTATCGCCTGAAATGGTGATTCCGCGCGCTCAGAGAAAAGAGTGGTCACCACCTCTCATTGTGTCGTCGCTCTTGGATTTGAACGCGATGGACGGAGGAGCCGCTTCCATCCCCTCTTTCACAAAGGATGTACTTCATTCCGCAACTGCCGTCCCGAATATAACGGGAGCCTTCAACCAAGCGAACTCGGACAGTTCGTCGGACCAAGCATTGTCGCTGTTCAGGCATTGCTTAGCTATTTTACATAGTCCCCACTATTTCGAAGAAAACAGCGGCGCGATGCGGTCTGACCCACCTCGTGTCCCGTTCCTTAAAGATGCAAATCGACTGCGAGCATCTGCGGAATTGGGCGCGAGGCTCGCCACGCTCCTCGATCCTGAAACACCCGCACCAAGCGTCTCGACCGGTTCGCTGCGCCCCGGCTTACGCACCTTGGGCTTGCCGACGAAGCGTGGCGGCAAGACCCTGGACACGGCCGATCTTGCGTTGACAGCGGGTTGGGGTTCGACCCAGGGCGCCGGCTCGGGCAGTACCATCGTCATGCCCGGCCGTGGTCTAACAACAACACGCGATTACACGGCCGAAGAACGCGCTGCCTTGCAAACCGAGGGCAACGCTCTCGGATTGTCCTTGGACGAAGTGCTGACGCTTCTCGGGACAAGCACCCTTGATGTTCACCTCAATGCCGATGCGTGGTGGTCGAATGTCCCGACAAAGGTCTGGGACTACACTTTGGGCGGCTATCAGGTCGTCAAGAAATGGCTGAGCTACCGCGAGCGATCTGTTCTGGGCCGCGCGCTGAAGCCCGACGAAGTCGCCTATGTCTCCGAAATGGTTCGCCGCATCGCCGCAATCCTCCTCATGGGTCCAGCGCTCGACGCGAACTATGCCGCGTCCAAAGCGAATGCCGTCGAATGGAAGGACGGGAGGCCTTTATGAGCGAAGCGATCGGCAAGGAGGCGTTTCGCGCCTTGGTGGAGTTGTTGCCCGAATTGGAGGCGGCGGACGCGAGTTTCGGCCGCCATTTGCCGCCGCGGAGCGAAGGTAACCACTTCGTCATTCAGGGCTTCCATTTCAGTCCCCTCGGCCATCGCTTCCACGATGTTGTTTATGCGAATCAGCTCGTGTTGACAGATTTCGATTGGGCTCATTGGGCGCACGGCCCCGAAGGACAGCACTTTTCCAACACGGCTGGCTCGGTCGAAGCCGCTGACGAGATGGACCTGCGGCGATTATTGACGACGATCGTTCGCCAGGAACGTTTCGCTGAAGGTTCGATGCAAGGCTGTCTGGAAAGCGGGTTTGTCTTGCGCATCGTGCGACGCGCAGCCGCGCTTTTCAAAGAGGCACCGTGATTCAAGTTCACGATGGAAGGCCTGCAAAGGCTGACACGCGGGAAAATGAATGGGAGTACCCTTGTCCCTTTGCGGAGAAGGTTTCGAATGTTTGAAGCAAGAGAGCGCTCGTGACGAGTTTCCCCCGCAGTCGTCATGGCCGGGCTTGTCCCACGGCTGTCCGGTTCATCGCGAAGCCGCTCGCAAAACGGGAGCTATTTCATTTCACTCAGCCCCTGGACGTCATGGCCGTGCTTGTCACGGCCATCCACGCGGCGCCGCGGCGGAAAATGCTGGTCGTTGGCGCAAGCTTCACGGCGTGGATGCCCGGAACAAGTCCACAGCTGTCCGGTTCGTTTTTTCTTGAAGAGCTGCACGGCATTGATTCTAATCGGTTCAGAGGGTTTGCCGACTCATCTGGACACGAAAAAGGATCAACACCGTGCGGCACAAAAATAGCGTCTTCCACGATCTTCTCAAACTTATTCCATGGGCCGCCTTTGACAGGCTTGTGGATGCGCATGGGAGCGACGCGCTGGTGCGCAAATTCAAATCTCGAGAACAGTTGATTGCCCTGCTTTACGGCCAGTTGGCGGGAGCCCATTCGTTGCGCGACATCATCGCCGGACTTTCGAGCCATCAGGCGCGGCTTTATCATATCGGCGGCAAGGTTCCGCATCGGTCGACCTTTGCCGATGCCAACCGCGACCGCAGCTACGAAGCATTCTCCGGCCTGTTTGCACACATGCTCGGCATGGCGACGAAAGGCCTCCAGCGCAAGATCGGCGATGCGGTGCGGCTCATCGACTCGACGAGCCTGCAGCTTGCCGGTGTCGGCATGCAATGGGCTCGCTTTTCGACCAATGTCTGCGGTGCCAAAGCGCATATCATCTATGATCCCGATCTCGGCCGCCCCGTCTATCACGCGGTGACGCCGGCCAAGGTCAACGACATCAGCGCCGCCAAAGACATGCCGATCGACAAGGATGCAACCTATGTCTTCGATCTCGGCTATTACGATTTCGCCTGGTGGGCGCGGCTCGACGCCGAAGGCTGCCGCATCGTGACCCGCTTCAAGGCGAATACGCCGCTTAACGATGCGCGCAACATGCCGCTCGAGCCTGGATCGAATGTGCTTTCCGATCGCATCGGCTTTTTGCCCAGCCGGCAAGCCAAGAACCGCCGCAACCCGATGCAGACTGCGGTGCGCGAGATCGCCGTCAAGACCGAGACCGGCAAGCATTTGCGCATCCTCAGCAATGATCTCGATGCGCCGGCGCAGGAGATCGCCGATCTCTATAAGAGGCGCTGGCAGATCGAACTCTTCTTCCGCTTTGTGAAACAGACCTTGAAAATCAGGCACTTCATCGGCCGCTCCGAAAATGCCGTGCGTATTCAGATCGCCGTGGCCTTGATCGCTTTTCTGCTCCTCCGCATGGGTCGGGAGATGAGCAAAGTAAAATACGGCGCCCTCGAGATGTTTCGACTCATCCGCTGCAATCTGATGCATCGCAAGGACTTCACGCGGTTGAAACAGATTCAACGACCACCGCCTCTCGACCAAAGACAACTTGCTCTCGATTTAGCGCTTACATGAACCGGACAGCCGTGGAACAAGTCCGGGCATGACACGCCTAGATTGCAGACTGTCCTTTTGTCACAACCATTTTCGCCGAACCGGACAGCCGTGGGCTTGTCCCGGCCATCCACGCAGAGACAAGGCTTCAACGTCGAATTTCATAAATATCGCGGCGTAGCTCGATTGGTCACGCTGCAGACGAAGCCGTCCAGCAACGTACAGTCAAATCGAGCCGCGTGGATGGCCGGGACAAGCCCGGCCATCACGCATTATTCTGTCCTAAAAGGCGCAACCTTTCGGCATCTCCGCCTCTCCTCGATTACCCGGCCGGACCGAGCGGCGAGCTCGTGCATGACTTTCGCCGTCAATTCGCCTTTGACCCGCAGGCCGCGAGGGCTCGCAGCAGTTTTTGCCTCCGCCTCGCGCCCGACGCGAACAGGGAGTTTCTATTGAGGGGCGCTTCCTGTTAGCGTCCTTTTTCAGTCTTAGTCCTAACCTCTCGCCGTGCCCATGTGCAACCTCTACTCAGAGACCAAAGGCCAGCAAGCCATTCTCCAATTTACGCGCGCGATGCGCGACGCGACGGGCAACCTGCCGCCGCTGCCGGCGATCTTTCCCGACACTATGGCGCCGGTCGTCCGCAATGCGCCGGACGGCGTGCGCGAGCTCGCCCTGCTGCGCTGGGGCATGCCGACGCCGCCGGCCTTCGTCAAAGGTCCGATCGATCCCGGCGTGACGAACATCCGCAATGTCGGCTCGCCACATTGGCGGCGCTGGCTCGGGCCGGAGAACCGCTGCTTGGTCCCGGCGACGAGCTTTTGCGAACCGACCGAACAACCCGACCCGGCAACGGGCAAGAAGATCTGGACCTGGTTTGCGCGCGACGAAAGCCGGCCGCTCTTCGTCTTCGCGGGGATTTGGTGCACGTGGCATGGTAGACGGGGCACCAAGGCAAACCCGGTCGAAGGGGAGCACGCACTCTATGGGTTCTTGACGACTGCGCCGAACGATGTCGTCAAGCCCGTGCATTCGAAGGCCATGCCGGTCATCCTCACAACGCTCGAAGAGTGCGAGACATGGCTCAAGGCACCGATGAAAATAGCGCTCGAACTGCAGCGGCCGTTGCCGAACGAGATGTTGCAGATCGTGGCGCGCGGGGCGAAGAGCGACGGTGCATCAGCCGCAGCCGACTGAGCGGCCATAGGAGAAAGCTGCTCCGGCCCGCTTCCGACGATCGGCAGGTGATGTCATCGCACCTCGTGGCCGTCTTACCCCGCGCTGTTTCTTAAGGTTGTGGCGGCGCCTCATGCGCGCGGGATATTCAGGCTAGTCGAGCAGCGGCGGATGACGGCCGCGCGTCACCGTAGAATGAAACGCACTGGCGCGACGCCAGCATCGGCCATGATCTTCATGAAGCCCATCGCTTCGCCCTTTTCGACTGCGCGTCCGACGCGCGTTTTGGCGCGTGCGGATCGTGATCTAGCGGCGGGTCGATGTATGAGGTGCAGCCCGGGACACGCTCGCGGATACGCCGGTTCTCGTCGGCGAGCCGGGAGGAAACTCCGCCGGCGTGAGGCCAAATCGTTGTTTGATCGCCGCGCGGCTGCGATCGCGGATTTGCTCCGCAAGCTTCGGCGAATCGACCGCGCGGGCAATCGCGATGGCACCGGCCATTTCCGACAAAAGCGAGGTCGCGCAGGTCATCGCCTCCTCATCATCCCGGCCAAGCTCTCGAAAAAGCTCCGCGACGGTTCGATAAAGGCGCTCTGTTCCCGCCGCAAAGCGTTTGCGAGCCGATCGACCCATGCGTGAAACATCGGCCGCCATCGCCGGCAGAGCGCAACCTCGGCCGCTGTCCTCTTGATGTTTCACAGACAAGTAGAAGTCGATGTAGCGCTCGATCACCTCTGCTGGAGGCACGCCCTGGGCCCTTTTCTTCAGCCCACTCACCATCTGTTCGAACATTTCCTCGATCGCCTGAGCAACGAGCTCGTCCTTCGATTTGAAATGCGCGTAGAACCCGCCATGCGTGAGCCCGAGCTTGCTCATCAGTGCGGCAACGCCGACCCGTTCCGGCCCTTCGCTGCGCAGTGCCTCGGCCGCTTCCACCAACAGACGCTGGCGAGTCCGTTCCTTATGATCCGCATCATATCGCATACATACCACCTATCGAATGACATATATCATATAATCGCGCCTGGCGGATTGACAAGGCGTTGAATTCGAGTGGCATTAGGTTATGTGGTACACATAATATAATCGTCTTGGACGGAGATTGGCATGACGAATGCGGTGATTGCGGGCCATGTCCGTACGCCGTTTAGCTTTGCCTGCAAGGGCGCCCTCAAGGAGGTTCGGCCTGCCGATTTGGCCGGCAACGCGCTCAAGGTCCATGTGAGTCACGCAGCATTTCAGCGGGGCAGGGCAGCGAAGCGCTCTGAATGACCTTTATCAGGCAGCGGTAAATAACAAGGTCCCGGTGACTCACCGGCATTCAGCGAACCTCTATTATGCGGACGATCAAGCGCGCTTCAACGCTAAAAAAATCGAATGGCGTCGATTGCAAATGTATCAGTTCTGTTTTAGAACTAAAAAATGTCGAACTCTCCACTAGGTCTCGGGTATTGACGAGTGAACTGCGCATCGCTGTTACCGAAGCGGCCCCAGTATCGCCGCGGCAGGGGTGGCCGGGCGAGGATTGCGACGACGTCGCCCGTTTCGTCTTAATGAAATGGTCACGAAAGAGGCTCAAGTGCAGATCGCCGAGGCGCTACGCGCACCGGATCTGAGCGGAGCCGAAGCCTTCGAGCGGTTCGTCATGAAGCTCGGCTTGCCAACCCGTCTGGTGCAGGTCGGTGTGACTGCGAGCCAGTTTCAGACGGTCGGCGAAATCACCATGACGGAAATTTTCGCACACACGAATCCGCGGCCGATACGCGGCCCGCGCGACGTGATCGAGATTCTCAACCTCGCCGCTTAGCAACATCCAGCTGAGATGCCCGGGATTGGGGAAGGGCTTTAAAAAGACAGGAGATCCATATGAAGACGCGCATCACAGAGCTGTTCGGCATCCAGCATCCCATCATTCAGGGCGGCATGCACTTTGTTGGCTTCGCCGAGATGGCGGCGGCGGTGTCCAACGCCGGGGGGCTGGGTATCATCACCGGCCTGACCCTGGGCACGCCCGAGAAGCTGGCCAAGGAGATCGCCCGCTGCCGCGAGATGACCGACAAGCCGTTCGGCGTGAACCTGACCTTCCTGCCTTCGGTCAATCCGCCCGATTATCCGGGCCTTGTGAGGGCGATCATAGAGGGCGGCGTCAAGATCGTCGAGACGGCCGGCAACAATCCCCAGAAGTGGATGCCGCTGCTGAAAGAGGCTGGCATCAAGGTGATCCACAAATGCACTTCGGTCCGCCACTCACTGAAGGCCGAAGCCATTGGATGCGATGCGGTCAGCGTCGACGGTTTCGAGTGCGGCGGCCATCCGGGCGAGGACGACGTGCCCAACTTCATCCTTTTACCGCGTGCGGCCGAAGAGCTGAGAATCCCCTTCGTCGCCTCCGGCGGCATGGCCGACGCGCGCTCGCTGGTGGCGGCCCTAGCCATGGGCGCCGAAGGGATGAACATGGGCACGCGCTTTATTGCGACGAAGGAAGCCCCAGTCCACGAAAACGTGAAACAAGCCATCGTCGCTGCCTCCGAACTCGACACGCGCCTGGTCATGCGCTCGTTGCGCAACACCGAACGGGTGCTGGTCAACGCCGGGGTCGAGCGGCTGCTGGAAAAGGAAAAGGCTCTGGGCTCCGCGATCAAGTTCGAGGACATCTTCACCGAGGTTGCCGGCGTCTATCCTAAGATCATGGTCGAGGGCCAGATGGATGCCGGCGCCTGGTCCTGCGGCATGGTCGCCGGCCTGATCCACGACATTCCGACCTGCAAGGAACTGATCGACCGTATCATGGCCGATGCCGAGCGACTGATCCGCGGACGACTCGCCGGAATGCTCGACAAGGACACGCCAGAAAAGCCGATGAAAGTGGCCTGAACTCGTGATGCAGCCGATCTGGTGGAACGGTCGCCTGATCGAGGCGACCGAGGGAGAGCGAGACATGACCGAACATATCAAGATTAGACAAGATGGCGGCGTACTGGAAATCACGTTCGCCCGCCCGGACAAGAAGAACGCACTGTCAAACGCCATGTATCGCGCCGCCAGAGAGGCGCTCGAGGGCGCGCAAACCGACAAAACCATCCGCGTCGTTCTATTTGGTGCTGAAGGCGACGCGTTCACTGCCGGGAACGATATCGCCGATTTCGCAGCCGTCGCCGCCGGGCAAGGCGGCGAGCCGCATGCCCATCATTTCATCGAGGCGCTCGGGCGCGCGGAAAAACCGATCGTGGCGGCAGTGCAAGGCCTCGCCATCGGTGTCGGTACGACGATGCTCCTGCATTGCGATCTCGTTTACGTGGCTGAGACGGCGAAACTGTCGACACCTTTCGTCAATCTCGCATTGGTGCCGGAAGCGGCATCGAGCCTTCTCTTGCCCCTTCGCATCGGTCATGCCCGAGCCTTCGCGATGTTCGTGCTCGGTGAAAGCCTGTCCGGCCCCGATGCCTTTGCGCTCGGTCTAGCCAACAAGGTTCTGCCTGCGGACGAAGTCTTGCAGGCGGCCCGCGCTGCCGCCCAGGCGCTCGCCGCAAGGCCGGCCGGATCGGTCGTCGCGACCAAGAAACTGATGCGCAACGTGGCGGCCCTGCTGGCGCAGATGAACGACGAAAGCCGGATCTTCGAGGAACGTCTGCAGAGCGGGGAGGCCCGCGAGGCCTTCATCGCCTTCGCCGAGCGGCGACCGCCGGACTTTTCCAAATTCGCATGAATGATCGAGCGGGATGACTCACGCTCGGCCTTGTCGCTGCGCACAAGGTCGACCTGAGACATTCGAGATCGCACAAGATTCTGCAAGAACGTGAGAGCCGCCACGGATGACCACAACTGCGTTCACCCAAATGCTGGCCACCTTGGAGCAGCACACCAACCAACTTACCATCGCCCTGCCGGCGGATTGGCTGCAGGGCCGCACCGCCTATGGCGGCCTGTCGGCTGCGCTCTGCCTCGAAGCAACGTTGCGAACCACGCCGGACCTGCCGCCGCTCCGATCGGCGCAATTTGCCTATGCCGGACCGGCGACCGGCATTCTGCGTATAACCTCGACGGTGCTCCGGCAGGGCAAGTCGACCGTCTTCACGAGTGTCGATCTCGAGGGCGAGAATGGCCTTGCAGTGAGGGCCGTTCTTTGTTTCGGCGTCGAACGAAGTTCCGCTCTCGACCATGTCGGATTGCCTATGCCGATGACGCCGCCACTGGACGATTGCCCGGCCTATTTCGACCGGCCGGACATCCCGACTTTCATGCGCCATTTCGAAGGTCGGCTTGCGGCGGGGGCAAAGCCGGTGACGCCAGGCGCTTCACCTGAAATGCTCGTCTGGCTGCGCCACCGTGACGAGTATGTCGGCGACGGATTGGTCGGCCTGCTCGCTCTTGCCGACGCTCTGCCGCCGGCGGCCATGGTCTTGTTTCACGAAATGGCGCCGATCAGCACCATGACTTGGTCGATCGACATGCTGACCAATCGCCCCACCAGCGAGACGGGATGGTGGCTCGTCCAGTGCGTGGCCGAGACCGCCCGATTGGGCTATTCTGCGCAATCCACGGTGATCTGGGACCCGACGGGCCGGCCGATCCTCATAGCGCGACAGAATGTGGCAATCTTCCAATGACTGACGCACAGCCTTTGGAGCTGCGCGGCCGATCCGGTTGCTGGCGCGATGTGGTTTTAGGCGTCTTGCAAGTCGCGGCGGACGCCTTGCGGATCAGCGCCCGCGGAAGACCGGTGCGCGCTTTTCCACGAAGGCGCGTGCCGCCTCACGATGATCCTCTGTCCGCCCGGTCTCGATCTGATGCCGCGCCTCAAGATCGAGAAGCTCATTCAGCGTTCCGCTTTCCGCTGCGTTGAAATTCCGCTTCATCAGAGCAAGAGCGATGCGCGGACCGCGCGCCAGTCTCACGGCAAGCTCGCGAGTCGCGGCGACAAGTTTGTCGTCTTCCACGACCTGGTTGACTATGCCCAACGCATGCGCCTCGGCCGCATCAAGCGAAGCCGCAGTGTAATAGAGTTCGCGCGCCTTGCCGGTGCCGACGAGCTTCGACAGAAAATAACTGCCGCCGAAATCGCCCGAGAATCCTACTTTGACGAAGGCGGTGACGAAACGCGCCGATCGCGCCGCGATGCGCAGGTCGCAGGCAAGCGCGAGCGAAAGGCCGGCACCGGCCGCTACGCCGTTCACCATGGCGATCGTCGGCTTTTCGATCTCGTGCAAAAGACGCGAAACTTCCATCCGGCTGCGCAGACGCTGCACGGCGTCCTCGACATTCAGCGCGACCGAACCTTCCGCCATGCTTTTGACGTCGCCGCCGGCGCAGAAGGCGCGGCCCGCCCCGGTGAGGATGATGACCCGGACCTCCGGATCATTTGCCAGCCGCGGCAATGCCTCGAGCAAGCCGTCCATGATCGGGGTTGAAAGGGCGTTGAGCCGCTCCGGCCGATTGAGCGTCAATGTGACGATGCCGTCGGCGGCAGTCTCGACGAACTCTTGATCCAAGGCGATATCCACGGCGATCCTCCTTTTGCTGCGGCTCTTGATCAGTGACCGATCTCGAACAGGCCGGCAGCGCCCCTGCCGCCACCGTTGCACATCGTCACGACACCATATTCCTTCGGCCAGAGAGGCGCGATCCACCCCTTTTGTAGAGGATCTTGTGCCCGAGCAGCATCTGCTCTTTGGTGAGATCGGCTTGCGGATTGGCGACCCGCATTTCGGCCGGGTAATTCTCTGCGATGAAGGCGGGGATTTCACCACGAAATGCCGCATCTTCTTTGGATAGATCGAGTTCCATGCATGATCCGATCTCGCAATTCCAATGGCAGCCAAGGAGCAAAGTTACGCGGGCTTGTTAACGGCCGTCAGTTGTTGGCTTGCCTGATCACCATTTCTCGCCGAACGGGCGGATTTCCATTTCGAAGGTCCAGGCATCGCGCGGCTGCTGGTAGAGCTGCCAATAGGCCTCGGCGACCGCCGCCGGCCGCATCAATCGATTGGGATCGAGGTTGTCGAGCGCTTCTTGGCCTTCGCGCTCGCGGATGCGCTCGCGCACCCATTGCGTGTTGACGCCGGAATCGATGATGAGATGCGCGACATGGATGTTCTGCGGCCCCAGTTCCCGCGCCGACGCCTGCGCCACCGCGCGCAAGCCGAATTTTGCGCTCGCAAAAGCCGCAAAGCCGCTGCCGCCGCGCAAGCTCGCCGTCGCGCCGGTGAAGAATATGTTGCCGCGGCCGCGCGGAAGCATCAGACGCGCCGCCTCCCGCCCGGCAAGAAAGCCCGAATAGCAGGCCATTTCCCAGACCTTGCGGAACACCCGTTCGGTGGTTTCGAGCAGCGGATAGTTGACATTGGCGCCGATATTGAAGATGCAGACTTCGAGCGGCGCCTGCGCATCGGCGTCTTGCAGGAAGGCCGCGACCTCCTCCTCCTTGCGGGCATCGAGAGAGCGCGGGAAAATGACTCCCCCGGCCGTCTCGATGGCTGTGGCGAGCGGGGCCAATTTTTCGCCGTTGCGCCGGCCGGCAAATATCGTGAAGCCTTCTGCAGCGAATTTTTTGGCGATCTCGGAACCGATAAAATCGCCGGCTCCGATGACGGCAACCGTCGCGTCTTTCTTCAGCAAGGTCCTTCTCCTCGAAAATCTCGGATAGTGATTGAGCGGTCTTTCCTCAACGGGGGCCACCGACTTGAACGGCGGCTGCAAGAGCTTCGCGACGGCGACGCCTAGATCACGATGATTTTGGATTGATTCAATCCAAAATCATGAACGTGATCGATTCTAATAATTTAGAGCGGGATATGCAGATAAGTCTACGCAATCTGCATAAACTTGATTGCGCCGGAAAACCGGTTCCCACTTTTCCTCATCCCGCTCTAGTTTCAGGCGGTACGCGATGTCTCCCGCAACTGATGTTTCAAGATTTTCCCGGTCGACCCCGCGGGCAGTCCTTCGAAAAATCCACCGGTGCGATCCTATCCATCTGCGGAGCCAGATGGTCCTCCGCTGCGATCCGTCACTTCATGTCAACGTTCGTCGAATTATTGTAAGTTCTATTACAGAACTTATTGGCCGGCAAAATGCGTTGCCTAAGGTGAGGCACAACAAAACACGAGGCTGTTGGACGCGTCTTCATCCGGAAGGCTGCACCTCGGCCGCCCGATCGTGATCTCTTCAGACCTTAGCCGCTTGCTGGGCCTTGATTTCCTCTTCGACGTCGCGAAGCTGGTCCTTGCCGAAGAACATTTCCCTGCCAACGAAGAATGTAGGAGAGCCGAATGCGCCGCGATCGACTGCGTTCTGGGTCAATTCCAAAAGACGGCTCTTCACGTCCTGATCTTGCGCACGCGCCATCAGCCGATCGGCATCGAGCCCTGAAGACATCAGAGCTTCGCGGACAATCTTAGGGTCGTCCATTTTTTTCGGCTCTTCCCACATGTGATGGTAGGCGGCTCTGAAATAAGGCTCGAAGACGCCTTCGAGCTGGGCTGCAACGGCGCCGCGCATCAGCATCAAAGTGATGACCGGGAAAAACGGATTCTGCTTGAAGGTGGTGATGTTATGGCGGCGGATGAACCGCTCCGTCTCGAGCGCCATATATTCGGGCTTGTTCTTTATGCCCTTCAGAGAATCCGCCGGGGAACTGTTGTTGGTGAGCTTGAAGATGCCGCCGAGCAGCACCGGCACATAGTCGAACTTCACACCGGTGCGCTGTTCGATCTGCGGGATCACCTTTTCGGCGAGATAAGCATTCGGACTGCCGAAGTCGAAAAGAAATTCCACTTTGGGATTCACCGCATTCCTCCGTGAGAGCGCAGATCACTGCAAGCCGAACGCACCCTAGTACCCACTATCGTTGATAGCTGAATCGTGATTCAAGGCTGCATGAGCAGCAAGATCATTCCGGAAGCTACGCCGATTATTCTGACGGCGGAGGAACGCGGCGAGCTTGAGAGCCTGGCGCGTTCGACGAAGACCGAACACCGCACCCGTTTCAAGGCGCGGATCGTATTGCTGGCGGCGGAAGGCGCCGCGACCCGCGCCATTGCCCGCGCGGTCGGCTGCACGATCGGTACGGCGTCCAAATGGCGGGTGCGTTACGCCAAGGACCGGCTTGCCGGCTTCAGCGAGACGGGCAACCGCGGCCCCGCGCCGAAGTATGGCCCCGAGACAGGCCGGAGGATTTTGGCGCTGCTCGACGAAAAGCCGCCGCAAGGCTTTGCCAATTGGACGGCTCCCTTGCTTGCCAAGGCGCTTTGCGACGTCCATGAGCAATATATCTGGCGCTTTCTTCGCGCCCAGAAGATCGATCTTTCCGGCCGCAAGTCCTGGTGCGAGAGCAACGACCCCGACTTCGTGGCGAAAGCCGCCGAGATCGTCGGCCTTTACATGGCGCCGCCCGAAAACGCGATCGTCCTCGCCGTCGACGAGAAGCCGGCGATCCAGGCCTTGGAGCGCGCCCAGGGCTACCTCAAACTGCCGAACGGACGCGCGATGACGGGCCAGTCGCATGATTACACGCGGCACGGCACCACGACCCTTTTCGCCGCACTCGATGTCGCCACCGGCAAAGTCATCGGCCGCCACGCCAAGCGCCGGCGGCGCGTCGAGTTCCTCGCCTTCATGAACGAGGTCGTCGCCGCCTACAAGGACTGCCATATCCATGTCGTCCTCGACAATCTGTCCACCCATAAGCCCAAGCACGACAGGTGGCTCGCGCGGCACAAGAACGTCACCTTCCATTACACGCCGACCCACACATCTTGGCTGAACCAGATCGAAATCTGGTTCTCGATCCTCGCCGGAAAGTCCCTCAAGGGCGCTTCGTTCCAGGCCGTCGAAGACCTCAAAGCCCATATCGACGCCTTCATCCGCACATATAATGAAACGGCTCGCCCCTTCGTCTGGACCAAATCCGAAGTCTATCAGAAACGCCTCAAACCTTGTTTCGCGGAACCGTGATTCCGGGTACTAGACCGAACCTTGCCGGCACTGCATCGGCGTGCGCCCCAGCGGGCCTGCAAGGCTAGGCCTCATTTAGTTCACTGTCTTTTTAAAGTTCGAAAAATGAACTGTCAATCCGGTCTCCCGGCTCGATTTCGGTGGCCAGCCATCTAAAATAGCCTTTATATTTAATAGTTTGATGCTTTCAAAGGCGAGTTTGCAATGGCAATTTCGGAAAAAAATATTATGTTGTATTTGGAACCTACTGGCTTTGGTGTTGCGGCCGACAGGGGTTTGCCGGCGTTTCCCGCAGATGAGGTGGAAATCGGAATGAAGTGGGAGTCTCTGGAAGAGGAAACATGTTCGCTCGCCCGAACCGTGGCTGTGATCGGCGACCGTTGGACTTTGCTGATCTTGCGCGAATGTTTCCTGCGTGTTCGCCGCTTCGAGGAATTCCAGTCGAAACTTGGGATCACGCGACATTTGCTCGCCGAGCGCCTCAAGAAGCTCGTTCGCTTCGGTGTGCTGCGGCGCATCCCTTATCAGACAAGCCCCACGCGGCACGAATATATTCTGACCCAGAAGGGCCTTGATCTGTATCCGATCATCATGGCTATCGTGCATTGGGGCGATATTCATATGGTCGATGAGCGCGGCAGGCCTTTGCTGCATGAACATAAGATGTGCGGACGCACGTTCGATCCGATTATGGTCTGCTCGGAATGCGGCGAGCCGCTCAATGCCAGGCAGGTCCATACGCATGCGGGGCCTGGTGCGGCCACAGCCAAACTGCTGCATGGCTCCGAGAAGATGGCACTCGCACCGCAGAAAAAGACGTCGCTGCGCGCATCGTAAGGGTGGTGCGCCGGCACGACGTGCTGAACCGAGGCCCGCCGCGAACGGCAGGCCGCGGATGCCATGAAAGGAATTCGGAAGGAGAGGATCACATGCGAAGCGCAATGGTGCAAATATGAGCCGGCAAGTGGCGTTGATCACCGGCGTTGGGCCTGGCACCGGTGCCGCCATCGCGCGTCGCTTCGCGGCGGGCGGCTATAGCGTGGCGATGTTGGCGCGCAATGCGGAAAGGCTCTCGTCGCTGGAGACGGAGATCGAACACGCGAAAGCCTATCCTTGCGACGTCACCGACGAGGCGCAGCTCGATCGCGTGTTTGCCGCCGTAGCGACTGATCTTGGAGCGCCGAACGTCGTCATTCACAACGCTGTGGGCGGCAGCTTCGGCACTTTTCTCGAAATCGACCCGCAAATTCTGAATCACAATTTTCAAGTCAATACGATGGCTCTGCTCTATCTCGCCCGCCGCGCCGCGCCCGCGATGATTGCGGCGGGCGCGGGCACGATCATCGCCACCGGCAATACGTCGGCGCTGCGCGGCAGGGCTCGCTTCGCCGGCTTTGCCCCCACTAAGGCGGCGCAAAGAATCCTCGCCGAAGCGATGGCCCGCGACTTGGGACCGAAAGGCATTCATGTCGCCTATCTGCTGATCGATGCCGTCATCGACGTGCCCTGGACCCGCAAGGCCCGCCCCGAGGCACCCGACGAGTTCTTTATCAAGCCGGCGGCGATCGCCGACGAGATTTGGCATGTCGCGCATCAAGAGCGCAGCGCATGGTCATTCAATGTGGAACTGCGACCGTTCGGCGAAACCTGGTAGCGGTGGTTGCGCACAAACAAGGGGATGGGGAGAGCGGCATGAGGCAGTTGCGTATCTTTTCCTATCTGCCCAACCCGCGGCTTGCTCAAGCCCTGGACCACGCGATGGGGACCGGCCAGTTCGACGCCTGCACGGCAGGTTTTTTCGCAGCCATAGGATCAGGCCCGTGTGCCCGTGACCGGGGCATTGCCGAACATGCCGAGCACGACCGAGCCCGTGAGGGCGTCGCCATCGATCGCGGCAGAAAATTCCAGCGTCAACGACATCGGGTCGGTGATATCGGTCTTCCAGGTGATGTTGTTGCCATTGGCCGTGCCGTCGTAAATATCGGTCGTGCCGCCATCGCCGCCCATCGTGCCAGTCAGCGTAGCGCCATCGGCCTTCAGCGTGAGCACGGCCGCACGGGTTCCCAACGGGGTTTCCATTTTGACGTCCCAAGTGCCATCTACGGACATTGCGCTATTCCTCTCTTTTTGTCGTCGTGACTACCGAGCGGGACAATTACTTGATTTCCGGCTTGCCGGCAATCGCCATGCTGACGCTTGCGTGGACATTGCGTCGTGAGCAAACCTTTGCTTTTCGAGACCTATGCTTTCGCCGGCCGGCCGCTCGTCACGCGCCGCACGTGCACGAGGCCCTGCGAAAGATCAAAGCGGATGCGGACTTCGACCGCCGCTGCTACCATTTCGCCGAACGCGCGGCTCTCCTCGGACACCTTGCAAAGATCGGCCGTTGCTCGCTTGCTGTATTCAACCCTCATGCTTGGCGGAATGTTCTGAACACCACTTCGACTTCCGCCTCACTGGCAACGCCGCTGCGCTCCGCCGCTGAATTGATCTGCATCCCCATCCTCTCGACTCTAGGCGATCCCAAGACGGCGAAATAGCGGAACCTTGACCAAATCCAAGATGAAGGCGAAGGCAATGGCTGCGGCGAGCGTGCCCGCCACAACCAAGACCGGCAAGGGCGTCATCGCGATTCCTCCGAGGGCTAAAGTCAAAGCGATCACGATATCGGCGATGGACGAAACAACGAGCCAGAAGCTTGGGCGAGACGACCACAAATGCCGCCGCTCACGATTGGTATAGGTCGTCACCTGGTTGCCGAACACGACTGCGACAAATGCCAACGTCCTCAGTGCGTCAATGTCGAACCCCATCCGGTAGGCGCCGAAAGCGAGGATGGATGTGCAAAACACCAGCTCGCCAATTCCCATGCTGACGCCGGCGATCGTCAGATTGCCGATTTGCCACGCATTCGGCATCGGCGACGGTCGGACATTATCGGTCGTCAACGCCATGCCGAGAAAGTCGCCGGTGATCATGATGAGCACCATCAGCAAAGGCGTCAAAATCGCATGCCCGGTCATGATCAGGCCGACCGCCAGGAAGAGCACCTGCACTGTCTTTTTGGTAACGGAATTCAGCGCGTAGCTCAGGATACGCTGAAACGTTATTCGCCCTTCCTTGACCGCGGCAACGATACCGGCGAGGCCGGGCTCGGTCAGCACCATGCCGGCGGCAGATTTGGCAACATCGGTTGCTGTCGAGACGGCGATTCCAATCTGCGCCTGGCGCAGTGCCGGCGCGTCGTTGGCGCCGTCGCCGCACATGCCGATTGTATGACCGCCCGTCTGGAACGCCTTGACGAGCTTGTACTTGTCCTCCGGCAGGACACCGGCGAAGACCGCGTAGTCCTCTGCACTGACGACATCGGGGATCGCGCCCGGCGGACAAATGGCGCCATCGAGCCCCACCGCCTGCGCCACGATGGCTGCGGTCGCTGCCGCGTCCCCCGTCACCATGACGGTGCGTACGCCTAAGCCGTGCAATTCTGTGACGAGCGCCGCCGAGTTCGTGCGCGGCGGGTCGCTGAGCGCGATGAGCCCTGCGAGCTGCATCGCCGTCGGCGGTCCGGCGGCGACCGCCAGCACTCTGAACCCCTTTTCCTCGAGTTCCTTCGCCGCCGCGTTCGCACTTGCCGATTGGGGTGCAAGACCGATGACCGCGGCAAAGGCCCCCTTCACAATCCGTTGCATCGCACCGCTCGGGTCCGTCAGCGTCGCCTCGGACATTTTGTTTGCAGGATCGAACGGCGTGAACGCGATCAAGCGCGGCGCGTCGGACAGGCTCTTGGCCGCGGTGGCGGCGGATCGGATGGCCGCGTCGACCGGGTCCTGCCCACCATCCGAGCTGGCCAGCGCGGCCAGACCCAGAACATGTGCCTCGTCGAAACCGGGCATGGGACGAACACTCGTCACCGTCAGCTCGTTGCGTGTCAACGTGCCTGTCTTGTCGGCGCACAAGACATTCATCGAGGCCGCTTCATCGACCGCGGAGAGGCGGGTCGGAAGGACGCCCTGCTTTGCCAAGGTCCGTGCGCCGAGCGCCGACGCGAGTGTGAAAGTGGCCGGCAGCGCGACCGGTATTGACGCGAGGACAGCCGTCAGGACCAGCGGAATGATCTCGGCGAGCGGCATCTTGAGAAACGTGGCATAGGCCACCAGCATCACGATGACGATGCCGTTGAACGCAGCGAGATTGCGCACGACGCGCAGAACGGTCTTTTGCTGAGTGCTTACGACATGGGCGGTACGGACCAGCTCCGCGGTGCGGCCGAATTTGGTGCGCTCGCCAGTCGCCGTGACTACCGCTACCGCCTCGCCGCGCCGGACCAACGCCCCCGCATAGGTCTGCACACCGGCGCCGGCTTCGATAGGAACAGATTCGCCGGTGAGCATGGATTGATCGAGCAGTATCTCTCCTTCGGTGAGCTGCACATCCGCGGCCACCACGCCACCAAGTGAAAGCTTCACCACATCGCCCGGCACCAGCTCAGCGGCGGGGACGGTTTTCCACGCACCGTCGCGGCGGACCGACGCGTTCAGCGCGAGCCGCGACTTCAGCGCGGCAAGAGTTGCCTGGGCACGGCTCTCTTGGAGCAGCCCGAGTGCGGCATTGAACACCAGGAGGCCGGCGATGACCGCGGCCTCGACGTATTTGCCGAGCACCAACTGGAGCACGATCGCGGCTTCGAGCATCCACGGCACCGGCGCCCAGAATTTTTCAACCGCCATGCGCAACGGATGCATACTCGTATCCGGCATTGCATTCGGGCCGCATTTCGCGAGCCGACGGCGCGCTTCCTCGCTCGTCAGACCAACGTCGGCGTCGCTTGCCGATTTCGGCGGTGAAGTGCTTTCGGCGGACAGGTCAGTAGCCATGGCCCTTGTCTCCGACCCTCGTTGGGCACGCGCTGTATTTCATCACACGCCGTCAATCTGTACGTGTCCCCGCTGGCTGTCGAAACACCGCCGGCGTCAAATCGGACTTTGTTCTGGCTTTGGTGGGATCGAGAATCCGATAGGCGAGCAGTTTCACGCGGTCGTTCACGAGGAACCAGGCCAGAGCATAGGCCCAAACGAACGCTGCCCAACCCCAGCCGAGGGGCGTCATGAACAGCCCATAAACCGCGATCAGAGTCGCCAGCGCTTGGGTGCCGAAGGCACGATTGCCCATAGGTTCGGAAACTACTCATTTAGGCATCCGGCCTGGCACCAGTTCGTCAGACTGCCGTGGCCGGATCCGCGGACTGGCCCCAGAAATCTCGCCCACGTCCGTTCCTTTGCCCACATAGTTGGGCAACAGCGCTTTCAGTGCCACCAGGTTGTCGCCTTGCACCAAGAGTAAGCGAGACGACCAACTCTTCCCTAAACTGTGACTTCGAAGAAGAGCATCGAACATGACGACACACAACGCCGAAAACGAGCGGGTGAAGCGCCGCTACTTTACCTTTCTCAAAGAGGCCAAGCAGCGAAGCGAAGGGTCGATCGACACTGCCGCCACGGCCCTCGACCGGTTCGAGACTTATACGCGGTTCAAGAGCTTCAAGGCCTTCCATACCCAACAGGCGATAGGTTTCAAGAATCACCTTGCGCGACAGGTCAGCGCCAGAACGAATGAGCCTCTGAGCAAGGCGACGGCTCATTCGACCTTGGCTGCGCTCAAGGCATTCTTCCAATGGCTTTCACGCGAGCCCGGCTTCAAGCGGCTGTCTTATTCTGATGCGGACTAATTCAGCCTGTCCTTGAAGGATTCCGCCATCGCCAAGGCCGCCAATGAGGAACGTATTCCGACGCTCGACCAAATTCGACATGTCATCGCCACCATGCCGACCGAAAGCGACGTTGAAAAACGCGACCGCGCCTTAATCGCATTCATATTGCTGACCGGATCGAGGGTCGATGCCGCAGCGTCGATGCGGCTCAAGCATGTAGATCTTGCCGAGGGCAGAGTTTTTCAGGATGCAAAACAGGTTCGGACAAAGGCTTCCAAGAGCTTCTCGATCTATTTCTTTCCCGTTGGCGGAGAAGTTCGCACCATTTTCTCCGACTGGGTGGCGTTTCTGGAAAATGAGCGGCATTGGGGGCTCGACGATCCGCTCTTTCCAGCGACGCGAATTGCATTGGGCGCCAGCGGCCATTTCGAAGCCGTTGGGCTCGATCGAAAGTGTTGGGCGAACTCGACACCGATTCGAAAATTATTTCGATTGGCATTCGAGGCGGCGGATTTGCCTTATTTCAACCCCCATTCCATCCGTAAGACGTTGGTATTATTGGGAGAGCAGATTTGCCAATCGCCCGAACAATTCAAGGCTTGGTCGCAAAATATCGCCCATGAAGGCGTCATGACGACGTTTTCCAGCTACTGGCAGGTCAATGAGCGCCGACAGGCGGAAATCATTCGATCGCTGGGAAGTGAGAGGCCGGACCCTGATCGCGACGAAACCCTCGCGGAAATCGCGAAACTCGTCGCACGCCTCAAGGACGGCGACCGGTCGCAAGCGACGACCAGTTCATAATGCGCCTCGCAACGGCAATCACATTGCAGCTCTATGCCGGCATAGGTTGGGAAACGGTCGCGGTTTCCGGATCTCTTGGTGCAGTGGCGATTTTTAGGTGACGCTGGCCGTGGCGGGGTTAAGCGCGCTGGATGAAACTCCCAAGCGCCAATTTCCGATTTCTGCTTACCCTATGCTTACCGCTGGCAGTTATGTGTCGTCTCACCGTCAAAAAAACTCACAAATTATTGAATTTATTGGTGCCGGTTGCAGGAGTCGAACCCGCGACCTACTGATTACAAATCAGTTGCTCTACCAACTGAGCTAAACCGGCATTTTCGTCGCTCGGCCGTCGCCAAGACAGACCTCGAAACCACGTCGCGCGTCCTATTGTGCTGAGTTAGCAGCGGCGGGGCCGGCTCGCAAGAGTTGCTGTTCCCCGCGCGGCAGGTTGCTGGCGGCTGCGACATGGGCCACCGGTCGGGCCACCTGGTTGAGACGATCATCATTTTTTCGAACAAACTGGCGTACTCAGACCCACAGCGAAGCCTTGGCCTCTATACGGCCGCAACCTTGCCGCAATGAGGCTTTACTTCCTGCTGCCCGGCCAGCGGTCGGCCGAGTCGCACCTCGCGGGGGGCGTCTTGCTTGACTTTGCCGTGACAACATTGAAGAAAGTAGTCTCGAATCGCGCCTGTCCGGCGCCCTTCCCTGGAGGGGGACGATGTCGAATAAGATAAGATCAGTACTCAAATCCGGTCTGGCGCTCAGTCTTGCCGCAGGCGTGATGGCCTCCGCAATGGTCCCGGCCCAGGCGGGCGATGGTGGCGCCATTGCTGCCGGCATTCTCGGCGGAACGGCGCTGGGTGTGATTGTCGGCAGCACGATCGCACGGCCCCCGCCGCCGCCCCCGCCGCCGCCGGGCTATTATGAGCCGGGAGCCTATGCGCCGCCGCCGCCGCCGCGCTGCTGGTATGAGCCGCAGCAGGTTTGGGACGGCTATCAATATGTCGTTCGTCGCGTGCGCGTCTGCCAGTAAACAGCGCCTGGACGCTTGATCGTAGAGGCCTCGCCCGCAGCGGGGCCTTTTCTTTTTTATCGACTTTCAGACGCAAGCCCAGGATGCGCTTTTGCTGGACATGCTCCAACTTTTTGAATTGGCGCGTATTCTTGATCGATCGGGTGGTTCCACCCGATCGGAATACGCGCTAATGCCTTCGGCGCACCATTGCGATGAGACGGCTCGTCAGAGAGGCAAAGGAGGAAATTCGATGTCGCCCACCAAGGTCCTGGTCGCGCAAGGAGGCGGGCCGACCGCCGTGATCAACCAATCTCTTGCGGGCGTCGTGCTCGAATCGCGCAAGTTCCGCACGATCGAGCGCGTCTATGGCGCCCATCACGGCGTGCGCGGTATTATCAATGAAGACCTCATCGACCTGACACAGGAGACGACGCACAATCTCGAAATGGTGGCTAATTCGCCCTCTTCGGCGTTGGGATCGACGCGCGACAAACCTGATCTCGGGTATTGCCAGGAGATCTTCAAAGTGCTGCGCGCCCACCAGATCGGCTATTTCTTCTACATCGGCGGCAACGATTCCTCGGACACGGTGCGGATTGTCAGCGAGGAGGCGCGCAAGTCCAATTATCCCCTGCGCTGCATTCACATCCCCAAGACCATCGACAACGATCTCATGGGCACCGACCATTCGCCGGGCTATCCCACTGCGGCGCGCTTCGTCGCGCAAGCCTTCATTGGTGCCAATCTCGACAACGCTGCGCTAAAGGGCGTCTATTGCGCCGTGGTCATGGGCCGTCACGCCGGCTTTCTGACCGCCGCCTCGGCACTCGGCAAGAAATTCCCCGACGACGGTCCGCATCTCATCTATTTGCCGGAACGCACTTTCCATGTCGACAAATTCCTTTCCGACGTAAAGGCGACTTATGAGAAATTCGGGCGCTGCGTCATAGCCGTGTCGGAGGGCATTCACGCCGAGTCGGGCGCGCCCATCATCACGCAGCTGGCGCAACAAATCGAACACGACGCCCATGGCAACGTGCAATTGTCAGGCACCGGTGCACTCGCCGACCTCCTGTGCGAGGAGATCAAGCAGAAGCTGCAGATCAAGCGCGTGCGCGGAGATACGTTCGGCTATTTGCAGCGCTCCTTCATTGGCTGCGTCTCCGACGTCGACCAGCGCGAGGCGCGCGAAGTCGGCGAAAAGGCCGTGCAATTTGCCATGTGGGGCGACCGGGACGGTTCGGTGGCGATCAAGCGCACCGGATTTTATTCCGTCGATTACGAGCTCATTCCGCTTGAAACCGTCGCCGGCAAGATGCGCGTGATGGACGACGCCTTTATAGCCGACAGCGGGGTCGACGTCACCGACGCCTTCCGCTTGTATTTGCGGCCACTGCTTGGCTCGGGTCTGCCGGATGCCTATCGCCTGCGCCGCAATCAGGTGGCGAAGATCTTGTCCTAGATCACGATGATTTTGGATTGATTCAATCCAAAATCATGAACGTGATCGATTCCAATAAAATAGAGCGGGATATGCAGATAAGTTCACGCAATCTGCGTAAACTTGATTGCGCCGGAAAAGCCGCGCAGCGTCCCGCTTTTCCTCATCCCGCTCTAAGCCCGCCTTTTTTTTTGGCAGGAGTCCCGCGTACCTGTCTATTCGCGTTCGATGCGGATGAACTGCGGCGGCTCGGCGATGAAACCATCGGCAACGACGGCGTCGAGTGCCTCACGTATCAGCTTTTCATACGTTGCGTGCGTCATGAGGACGACAGGCACAGCTCCTGTGGTTCTATCGCCCTGCACCCGCCGTTGAACTATGCTTTCGAGTGAAATATTGCGTTCCGCCATGCGTGACGCGATTGCGGCGGCAGCCCCCGGCCGGTCATAGACCGAGAGCCTTATATAATAGCCGCCTTGATGCATTTGCATCGGCGCACGTATGAGCTTGGCGAGGTCGCCTGCCGGCAGGCCGAAGGTCGGCAATTTGAGGCCGCGCGCGCAATCGGCCAGATCGGCGACGATGGCCGAAGCCGTTGCCATTCCTCCTGCCCCCGGTCCGACGAGGGTCAATTCCTGCACGGCATCCGCGTCGATCGTGACTGCATTGGTCACGCCCATGATCTGCGCGATCGGCGAGGAGCGCGGCACCATGGTCGGGTGGACCCTTTGCTCTATGCCGGCGAGGGTGCGCTGCGCGACGCCGAGCAGCTTGATCCGATAGCCGAGTTCGGCGGCGGCTTTGATGTCGGCAAGGCGGATCTGCTCGATGCCTTCGATCGCGATCGCTTCTGGATCGATCGATGTGCCGAAAGCGAGCGACGTGAGAATCGCCAGCTTATGTGCCGTATCGAAACCGCCGATGTCGAATGTCGGGTCCGCCTCGGCATAACCGAGCTTCTGCGCCTCGGCGAGACAGTCCGCGAAGGACATCTCCTGCATTTCCATCCGGGTGAGGATGTAATTGCAGGTGCCGTTCAATATGCCGTAGACACGTTCGATGGAATTGCCGGCGAGCCCTTCCCGAAGCGTCTTGACGATGGGAATCCCGCCGGCGACCGCGCCCTCGAAGGCCAAAGCGCCGCCGTGTTCTTCGGCAAGTTTGGCGAGCGCCATTCCATGCGCTGCGACCAGCGCTTTATTGGCCGTTACTACGCTCTTGCCGGAGCGAAGTGCAGTTTCCACCGCGTTGCCCGCTATGCCCTCGGAGCCGCCCATGAGTTCGACGAAAACCTCGATGTCGGAAGCGGCAGCGAGCGCAACCGGATCGGAAAACCACGCATAGGGCGAGATATCGATGCCGCGATCTTTTTGCGCGTCGCGGGCCGAGACTGCAACGACTTCGATGGCGCGGCCGGTGCGCGCCGCCAGGATCGCAGCCTGTCGCTCGAGAAGCCGGAGAACGGCGACGCCGACAGTGCCGAGACCGGCTATGCCGACGCGCAAGGAAGGCAGCATGAAGAAGGAACCCGATGTGTCGAGAGGGGAATGCGCACTCCGACCGGACGGACCCACCCGATCGACGAGACTTATTCCTGTTCGTTTGGCCGGAGCCTGTCCTATGCGGACGAAACTATCAGCGCAGGCCTTGTGCCCGATTTCCGCGCGCCGATCAAGCAAGCCCCCGAGGTGGCTCAGACAAGAATGCCGGGCTAGCTCATGTCCCGGCAAAATCTTAGGGAGCGCCCTCGGTCATTTTTCATGACCGAGGGTGCCAATCACGTGGTGCCGATTTTTCCTGTGGCGCGAACGACCCGATCACCTGTGCGGCGGCAAGTAATGTGGCGTTACATTCAGTTGCCGCAATTCATGGACATCCAGCTCGCCGTCCCCATTGACGTCCAATCGCGTAAATTCCGCTTCCATGTAGGTCATGAATTCATGTTTGGAAACTTTGCCGTTCTTGTCCAGATCCATCAGGACCAACAGCTGCTTCACATATTTCTCCCCGGCGTAGAGATTTCGGGCAAGGCTGTGTCCGACCGGTATTCCCGCGACGAGCAATGCCGCGACAACTAATATGGCTTTCCATTTCGTGGACATGTTTCGCTCCCATCCTTCAGCATTCCCCCGATGACCGGTGGCCGGGGGAATGATTTTGTCCGACATCCACCGGATGAAGCCCCTGTTGAGCCTCAAGTTGCCGCTTTCGGCAAATTTTGACAAGACCAATTCTGCGCCGCAGGAGCTTCTGGGCACCAACGCCACCGACAGCGGCACGCCGAGCGCCGAAACATGGATTTTATTGGCACAGACCGCCAAGCGCGACCGCGAAGAGGCCGGCGTCAAGCGGTAAGTTCGGCCGCTTTCATCAACGCATCGACGTCGGCGCGCGCCGGCAGGCCCGCCTCATTGCCAAGATGCCTGATCTTATAGGCCGAGGCCGCACGGGCTCGTTCGAAATGGCAACGAAAGGCAGCGCCGGGCGCCTCGAGATAGGCGGCGATATAGGCGCCATGAAAGACATCGCCTGCGCCCGATGTGTCGATGATCTCGTCACGCGGAACGGGCAGGGCGGGCAGGCGGCCGACGGTTCCGTTCTCGTCATACCACAGCATGCCCTTTTCGCCCTGGGTCACGCCGCCGATGCGGCAGCCCTTCGATTTCAGATAGTCGAGCATGGCTTCGTCCGAAAGCGCCAGTTGCTCGCAGAGCCTTTCCGCGACGATTGCGACATCAATGAAAGTCAAGAGTTCGTCGGTATTGGAGCGCAAACCGCCGCCATCAAGCGACGTCAGGATTCCGTGCGCGCGACACAGCTTGGCGTAATGAATCGCGGCATCGGCCTGGTGGCCATCGAGATGGAGGGCGCGGCAATCAGTCAGGTCGAGTTCCGGAAATGTTTCGAGAAAATGATCGTCGCGGGCGCGGAGGATCGCGCGCTTCCCGTCATTGGGCAGGACAAATGACAGCGACGAACGTTTCACGCGGCGCGGATGAACCGGAATCCTGTAAGTGTGCGCCATGTCGAGAAACATATGCCCGAGCCAATCGTTGGCGACGGTTGCCAGGAGATCCGGGATCATGCCGAGCTTCGCGCAGGCGAATGCCGCCGTGACCGCATTGCCGCCGAAGGAGACCGCATAGTCTCTTGCGACCGCCTTGTCGTCGCCGCTCGGCATGGCGTCGGCGAGCATCGTCACGTCGATGTAAGTTTGGCCGATGAACAGAGCTTGCAAAGAAGACCCCGGCTCGCTCAGACCGCGAAACTCGAGCCGCAGCCGCAAGATGCGGTCGCGGCCGGGTTGTGGATCTTGAACATCCGACCCATCAGATCGTCGATGAAATCAATCCGGCAACCGCGCAAAAAATCGAGCGATATCGGGTCAATCACTACCGTCGCACCATCCCGTTCGAGGACGAGATCCGCCTCGCTGCGATCCTGCGAGAGATTGTAGGTATATTGGAAACCGGAGCAGCCGCCGCCGTCAACGCCGACGCGCAACGCGAAGCCCGGTGGCTCGCTTTTCAGGATCTCGGCGACCCGCTTGGCGGCGCTCTCGGTCAAGATGACGGGACTTTCAGCAGCTTCGCTCATCAGTGAAACCTCAAATTTTTGTTCATCTGGCGACAGCAACCGGAAAGCTTATGTCTTCACCTTCCCGCCCTGCGTGCCTCGGACGGGAAAACCTCTGTCCGTCGCAAGGCCGCCACCTGTCGGCATACGGCCTTGCGCCTTCTCTTGATAGAGAAGATATGTCGCCCATCCGGCGCTCGCAACGAGTCGTATGCCAACGGCGCCGGAAAAAGCATGTTTCTTTACCTGACCTAGCGCGTATTCCGATCGGGTGGCATCGCCCGATCGACGAGAATACGCGCCAGTTCAATAAGATGGAGCATGTCCTTATCGGAAAAGTGGACCCACTTTTCCGGGACATGCTCTAGACGGCTTGGGGCGAACCGGGACGCGGCCTCGCTGCCGATATTGTGCTCCAAGACATTGATTTAGCATTGTTCTCGTTGATCGGATGAGGCTCGCCTGGGGTGTGCTGGGCAAACGTCTATCTCCTGGGTTTGAACGCCAATGCACAGCGGTGACGGTTCTCGATGCAGGAACTAGCCTTTGCGCCTCGGCGCGCTCCCTATGCGACCGCTGCGGCGGCAAGCCGCGGCCGCCGCTTTGCCGAGCCGACGTCGGGCACGCGGACCGATTTCCAGCGTGATCGCGACCGAATCATCCACAGCGCCGCCTTTCGGCGGCTCGCGCACAAGACCCAAGTTTTCGTGCCGCACGAAGGCGACCACTACCGGACGCGTCTCACCCATTCGATGGAGGTCGGACAAATCGCGCGTGCCCTCGCCCGGGCGCTGGGTCTCGACGACGACCTGGCGGAAGCGCTCGCGCTCGCACATGATCTTGGCCACACGCCGTTCGGCCACACCGGCGAAGAGGTTTTGGACGAACTCATGGCCGATTTCGGCGGCTTTGACCACAATGCCCAGGCCCTGCGCATCGTCACCAAGCTCGAGCGCCGCTATGCTGAATTCGACGGACTCAACCTGACATGGGAGACGCTCGAAGGCCTCGTCAAGCATAACGGGCCTTTGCTGCGAACTGACGGCAAGCCGATCGGCCGCTATGCCGCCCGCGGCCTTCCGGCTGCCTTGGCAGAATATGATGCCGAGCATTGTCTTGAACTTGCGAGCTTCGCCAGCGCTGAAGCTCAAGCTGCGGCGCTGGCCGACGATATTGCCTATAATGCGCATGATATAGACGACGGCCTGCGGTCCGGGCTGTTTGATCTCGATGCGATTGCCGAAGTCGACTTCCTGCGTGACCTCTGCCGTGAAATCGACGGCCGCTATCCAGGTTTGCAGAGGGCCAGAGCCGTCCATGAACTGGTGCGCCGGGTCATTACCCATTTCATCGAAGACGCCATCGCCGAAAGCCGCAGGCGTCTTGCGGCGACGGCGGTTGCGAGTGTCGAGGCCGTGCGGGGACAGACGCAGCCGATCGTCGCTTTTTCGGCCAAGACCGATGCGATCGACCGCAGCATCAAGGATTTTCTGTTCCAAAACATGTACCGTCATCCGCAGATCGTGCGGGTCCGCGTCGAGGCGGCGGCGGTGGTTCAAGATCTTTTTCCCGCATTTTTCGAAACTCCGGCCCTCATGCCGGGCGAGTGGGCAGAAGCGGCGGCCCATTTGACTGCGATGGATGAGGCACGGCGCGCCCGCCTCGTCTGTGATTACATTGCCGGCATGACGGATCGTTATGCCTTAGCCGAGCACGCGCGGCTTTTTGACGTGACGCCGGAATTGCGCTAGCCCGCGCACATGAACATTTACGCTGAATTCCACGCCCGTGTGGCAATAATTCTGAAGCAAATCGTGGCCGAAGGCCGTTTGCCGGACGATCTTGACCTAGGTCGTTTTGTTGTCGAGCCGCCGCGTGATCCAGCGCACGGCGATCTCGCCGTCAATGCCGCCATGGTCTATGCGAAGGAGGCAAAGCCGCACTTTGCCAATCCGCGTCTGTTCGCTGCGGAGCTTGCGGCGGCGCTGGCTGCGGCGCCTGACGTCCTGCAAGCGGAAGTCGCCGGGCCTGGCTTTCTCAATATTCGCCTCGAGGGCCAAGTTTTCACGCGGGTCCTGCGCGCCGTCCTGACCAGTGGAACGCGCTATGGTGCGGGCACGCCGGGCGTGCGGCAAAAGATCAATGTCGAATATGTGTCCGTCAATCCAACAGGTCCGATGCATGTGGGCCACGGGCGCGGCGCAGTGTTCGGCGATGCGCTCGCCAACCTCCTCGCCTATGCGGGCCAAGAGGTCACGCGCGAATATTACATCAATGATGCGGGCGCTCAGGTCGATGTGCTCGCCCGCTCGGCCTTTTTGCGTTACCGCGAGGCTCTCGGAGACGACGTCGGCGCCATTCCCGAGGGGCTTTATCCGGGCGATTATCTGAAGCCTGTCGGGCAGGAGCTCGCCGCAGAGTTCGGCCCGAAGTTCCGCGGCAGGCCAGAGACCGAGTGGATCGATCCCATCCGCTCCGCGGCGATCGGCGCCATGATGGCTTTGATCCGCGACGACCTTGCCGCGCTCAATATCAGGCACGACGTCTTCTTCCCCGAGCACAGCTTGACCCGTAGCGGCGAAGGCGATCGGGTGGCTGCCGCCATCGCGGATTTGCGCGCTGCCGGCCTGGTTTATGAAGGCCGCCTTCCACCGCCGAAGGGACAGCCCATCGAGGATTGGGAGGATCGTGAGCAGATACTCTTCAAAACCACATCGTTCGGGGATGATGTCGACCGGCCGCTGATGAAGTCGGATGGAAGCTATACCTATTTTGCCTCCGACATCGCCTACCACAAGTCGAAAATCGACCGAGGATTTGGCGTCTTGATCGACGTCTGGGGGGCTGACCACGGCGGCTATGTCAAGCGCATGGAGGCTGCTGTCGCGGCCTTGTCGGGCGGCAAGGTGCCGCTCGACGTCAAGCTCTGCCAGCTCGTCAAGTTGATGCGGGGCGGCGAGCCGGTGAAAATGTCGAAGCGCGCTGGAGACTTCGTGACACTTCGCGAAGTCGTGGATGAAGTCGGCGTCGACGCGGTGCGTTTCATGCTGCTGTTTCGCAAGAACGACGCGCCGCTCGAGTTCGATCTCGCCAAAGTCATCGAGCAATCGAAAGACAACCCGGTCTTCTATGTCCAATATGCCCACGCGAGGGGGAAATCCGTCTTAAGACGAGCGCGTGCTGAGATTCCGAAACTTGACACTTCAGCCTCGGCCCTGGCGCGTGCGGATTTGTCTTTGTTGGTTGACGAAGGTGAGATCAACCTCGTCAAGTTGATCGCCCAATATCCGCGCGTGATAGAAGCGGCGGCGGCGGCTCACGAACCACATCGCGTCGCGTTTTATCTGCATGAACTTGCTTCGAACCTGCATGCGCATCAGACCCGCGGCAAAGATCAGCCACAATTACGCTTTGTTAATGAAGAAAGACGAGATTTGACTTGTGCGAGGCTCGCTCTGGTCACTGCCGTAACCTTGGTCTTGGCAGCGGGACTTGGCATTCTCGGGGTGAGTGCCCCAGACGAAATGCACTAATCCTGATAATTTCAGGAACAGTCGAAGATCAAAGGGCCGCGTCCAACGCATGAATGAGCGCTGTGGCGCCTAAACAGCGCAAAAATGCCGTGATTTGGAGCGATGTTTCGGTTTCTTGTTGCGAATCTTTGGGAATCTTTTGGGCAGTAGGTTTGCTCGTCCAGTTTCGTCTCGATTGCACGAGACCAGAGCCCATCGGCTGTGCCGCGCCTGATTTGTCTGTGATTCCAATGGCTCGACGGGTTGCGGCAAGACTAGGCTAAGCGCTATTGTGGCGAGTGAGGTAGAAGGCATGAGCGAGCCTGTGGCTAAGCCGCGCACGATGGTCGATCTCGATGAGTTCGAGCGTCGGTTGTCCCGGCCGTCGGCGGCGTCCCGCACGGATGGTGATCCGCTCGCCGAACTTGCGCGGCTCGTCGGCGGCAAGCAGGATCCTTTCGACACGGTCTTCGAGGAGCTAGGCCCGGCGCAGCGCCCTGCGGACTCGCTGCCGCCGCCGCGCTACCAGGCTCAACGGAATTTTCCGCAGCCGGCCGCGACTGCGCCGCGGACACATCTGCGTGCGCACCCGCTTGCAGGTGATTTTGCCGCGATAGAAGCCGGGTTGCGGGGGTCTATTCCTCCCGAAGGTCCAGATTTTTCCGCCGGTCCCCGGCGCCTGGCGGCACGGGGGCCGGCGTTAGAGCCGCCTGCCGGGTTTGAAGACACTGGGCTGCAGGCCGAATGGGACGAATATGCGCAACCATTCCCGGCAGCCGCAGCTGAAGCTGCAACGCCGCGGTCGCGCCGACCCTTGTATATCACCGCCGTCGTCATCGTTGTCGGACTCGGCGGCATTGGCGCCAGTTTCGCGTTGAAAGTTTCTCCGGGCGGTCCGCGCGAGATCGCCATGATCAAAGCGGCCAATGGCCCGACAAAAGTTCAAGCCGACAATGCCATCAGGGCTGCTCAGTCCGATCAAAATGCCTCGATCCTCGACAAGGGTCCGCAGCTGGCGCCTGTGGCGCTCGTCGACCGCGCGGAACAGCCGGTTGATTTGAGCGGCACGGCTCTACCGCAATCCACTAGGCCGGTGCGTGTCATGACGATCGGTTCGGCGCAGCTCGCTCCGGGTGCCGCAAATGTTCCGGTACCGCCGCCGCCCGGCGTGGCTATGCCTTTGGGCATGGGCGATCTGATCGAACCGAGAAAGGTGAAGACCATATCGGTGCGGCCTGACGGCACGCTTCTGACGAACGATGCGCCGCAGGCCTCCGTCGAGGCACCACCACCGCGACCGGAACCCGGCCAGGCGACGGCAAAAGCCTCGACGCCGAAAGCAGTAGCGCGCGTCGTGACGACGCCAAAGATGCAAGTTGCGTCCAACCGGGACGCTGACAAAGCTGCGGCGCGAGATCGCGATGAGACGGCTGCCTCGCAAGACGTGTCCGGCGCTTCGCGCATTAAGTCTGCAAATTCGCGATCCCAGCCGCTGAAAGTCGCTGCCGCCGAGACCAGTGCGACAGATCCCGTTCCGAGCGGAAGTGCGAAAGGCAGTTTTTCCGTCCAGCTCGCCGCTCCGGCCACCGAGGAAGAGGCCCGCGAGAGTGCGGCCCGCCTCGGCAAGCAGTTCGCCGACGCCCTCAATGGCCGACATCTGAGCTTCTACCGTGCAGAGGTGGGCGAGAAGTCGGTTTATCGAGTCCGGGTCGGCGGCCTCTCGCGTGAGGAAGCCACGGCACTTTGTCAAAAGCTTCAGACCAGTGGCGGCAAGTGTTTCGTCGCGAAGAACTGAATTCACGTTCTGACCGATAGGATTCGGCCATGACGCGGGCTTTCATCTGCGGCTGCAGCGGGACCGCGCTGAGCAATGCCGAACGCAGCTTCCTGCGCGAGGCAGAGCCCTTCGGTCTCATTCTTTTCAAGCGCAACATAGAATCGCCCGCGCAGGTCCGCGCGCTCGTCGAGGATGTGCGAGATTGTCTTGGTCGCACCGCGGCGATCCTGGTCGATCAGGAAGGCGGCAGAGTGCAGCGGCTCGGGCCACCTCAATGGCGTGTCTATCCGGCCGCGGCGTCCTTCGGGACCTTGAAGCTGCCGATCGAAGAGGTCGAGGCTTTGGTTTTTCGGGTGGCGCAGATCATGGCATCAGATCTGCTGCGTCTCGGCATCACGATCGATTGCCTGCCGGTTCTCGATGTCCCCGTTCAAGGAAGCCATGGAGTCATTGGCGATCGTGCCTATGGAGACGACCCGAAGCGCGTAGCACAGCTCGGCCGCGCCGCAGCGGAGGGTCTGATTGCGGGTGGGGTACTTCCGGTCATGAAACATGTTCCCGGCCACGGCCGGGCCACACTCGACAGCCATCTCGAACTGCCCCGTGTCGATGCACCCTTGGATCTCCTCTTGCGCACCGATTTCATGCCGTTTATCGAAAACGCCGACCTGCCCGCGGCGATGACCGCGCATGTCGTCTATTCGGCGCTCGATCCCGACCGGCCAGCTACGGTTTCACCGCGCGTGATCGGACATTATATTCGTGGTATCATTGGATTTGATGGTCTTTTGCTGAGCGACGACCTTTCGATGCAGGCCCTGCAAGGGACATTGGCAGAACGCACGGCTGCCGCTTTTGCCGCCGGTATCGATCTCGCCCTTCATTGCAACGGCGATCTCGCCGAGGCAGCCAGAGTGGCCGCAGCCGCACCTTTTCTGGAGGGGCCGGCGCTGATCCGTGCTGGAGCCGCCATGGCCCGCTTGCCTACCAAGGTGGCGGTTCTCGATCCTGTGGAAGCCTGGGCGGAAGTCGAAGCGCTGCTTGCGATTGCCGGCTGAACGGATCAAAGTTTTTCCTACGGCCTGAGAGTCGGGCGTTATGTGAGTGATTCGCCAGTGGAATTGCCTTTCGAACAAGGTCCAGAGCGAGACGGCGAGGCGGCTTTTTGTGTCGACGTCGACGGGTTTGAAGGGCCGCTCGACCTTCTGCTCGAGCTCGCGCGGCGGCAGAAGGTCGATTTGCACAGGATCTCCGTCCTGGCGCTGGCGGAGCAATATCTCGCCTTCATCGAAGCCGCGCGCAGCCTGCGTCTCGAGCTTGCCGCCGATTATCTCGTCATGGCGGCTTGGCTCGCCTATCTGAAGTCGCGGCTGTTGTTGCCGCAGCCGCCGAAGGACGAGGAGCCTCCGGCCGAGGATCTTGCGGCTTTGCTGGCGTTTCGGCTCCAGCGTCTCGAAGCCATTCGCGCCGCAGCGGAAGCGCTGGTCAATCGGCCGCGTCTCGGCCGCGACATTTTTCAGCGTGGCCAGCCCGAAGGGGTCGATATCGTGCGCAGCCAGCACTGGCAGACGAGCATGTTCGACCTGCTTTCCGCCTATGCGCGGCAGAGACAGAAGCGGGTTTTGTCAAAGGTGACGTTCAAGCCGCGCTTCGTTTGGACGCTGAACGAAGCGCGCGAGGCCTTGGAGCGCCTCGCCGGATTGGCCCTCGATTGGACGGTTCTCGATGCCTATCTGGCGGAATATTGCGCCACGCCGGAGCGCTGGCGTACCGTGCGCGCCTCGGCTCTGTCGGCCTCCCTCGAAATGGTCCGCGAGGGCTTCGTCACTTTGCGTCAGGACCGGGCCTTTGCACCTTTATGGATTAAAAAGCGGAGCAATGGCGGAGAGGCCTTGCGTGCCGTCTCCGATTGAGGCCGCTGCTGCTGCAGCACACCGCGAGAAGCGTGAAAAGGAGTTGTTCACTTGGCCGATGTTGCAAGATTGTTTCCAGAGCTTCCGGTCAGCATGATCGAAGAGCCGGAAAATTCTGTTGACGCATCCTTGCGTGAGGCGATGCGGATTGCCGAAGCTCTGCTCTTCGCGGCGACCGAACCGCTCGAGGAGAGCGAGATCGCACGGCGCTTGGCCGATCGCATCGATGTGGTGGAAGTCCTTGCCGCTCTGCGGGCGGACTATGCGGGGCGAGGCATCAATCTCGTCCGCGTCGGCAAGAAATGGCTGTTTCGGACGGCATCGGATCTCGGCTGGCTGTTGTCGCGCGGCGAAACCGAGCCGAAGAAATTGTCGCGGGCGGCTTTGGAGACTTTGGCGATCGTCGCCTATCACCAACCGGTGACGCGCGCCGAAATCGAAGATATCCGCGGCGTTGCGATTTCGAAAGGCACGATGGACGTGCTTTTGGAGACGGGCTGGGTCAGGTTGCGTGGCCGGCGGCGCACGCCGGGACGGCCCATCACTTACGGGACGAGCGAGGCCTTCCTGTTGCATTTCGGTCTCGAGGCGATCGCCGATTTGCCGGGCCTCGACGAATTGAAAGGTGCTGGATTGTTCGACGGCCGCCTGCCGAAGGGATTTATAGTGCCGCTGCCGTCCGATGATCCCGCACTTAATCCGGACGAAGATCCGCTCGAGGGTGAAGCGCTCGAAGAATTCGGCATTCCGAACGAAGACGAGAACGAAGACCGGAGTCGGGAAGAAGGCGCCAACACCGCCCGCGAGGGCGAAGCGCGGCGCGAGGACGACGAGACCGAAGATCTCGAATGAAACCGCTGGTTCGTTTAGCCGGCGGCAGAAGTCCATAGATCCAAAGAATTGCGGCACTGTTGCATTGGGTCGCCAAGCTGCAACGGGTAATGGCTCTCACGCGGCGGCGGCGTAGCTCCTATACGCAGGGTCCCCATTCCCCGCTGGCGTGGATGCGCCAGGATTTGAGGCCGGCTTTGGCGACGACGGTGCGGCCGGCTTTCGCCATTGCGACGAGATGCTGGAAGACGATCGGTGTGCGCCAGGCGAGCGGCTTTGCAGGATCGCAAACGGCGCGATATTCATCGCTGTCGGGATCTTCCATGAGCAGCGTGCCGACGCGGTCCGGACGCAACTGTGGGCTCAAGCCGCGGTCGCCCTTCCACAGACATTCATAGTCGCGGCAGACGTTCGGACGCTCTTGATAGATCGCACAGCCTTTGCCGGACCTGCACTCTTTGCACAAGAGGCCGGCAGGCTTTCGCAATTCCTCAATGTCGAGGATTTGGCAACACAGGTTGCATTCGGCGCAAGCTTTCCCCGGAATATCCATCTCTTTCTCGTCTACGCCACGCCGTCTCTATCTCTCTGCGCCGCGGTCGCATGCATCGAGGCGAGCCGAATCGACGCACACAATAAGAGGCCTTCTGCAAACCCAGCGCAATCGGAATCCGAGTCTCGAGCGAAGCTAGGCGGCAAACGATGCTCTTGGCGTCGTTCCCTTCGGCCCCGCCCGCGATGCGGCAGGGGATCCGTTTGCAATTTGACCGGATTGATGAAGGTTCGCTTATCCGCGCGGACAATGCAATAATTCCGCCGTGCCAAAGCAGACCAAGCTGCTGCGCCCTAAAGGTCGGGAGGTGGCGTCCTCGTTGAAGGTTGATGGACGCGGACGTAAGAGCCTTGGATGCGTGATAAACAATGCCTAGGCGGGAGTAAGGATATGAACCTTTGGTCTGATTTCCTCACCAATGACCAGCGCCTTATCCACAAGTGGACGCATTATTTTCCAATCTACGAAGCGCATTTCAGCCGTTATGTGAACCGGCCAATGACGTTCATCGAAATTGGATGCGGAGCTGGCGGGTCGTTGCAGCTTTGGAAGCGTTACCTGGGCCCATTTGCCCAGATTGTCGGAATTGATATTTCCGATCGTGCCAAGAAATTCGAGGAAGACCAGATTGCTGTTCGCATTGGTGATCAGAAAGACTCTCAGTTTCTGAGCGATGTCCTTAGAGAATTTGGAACGCCCGATGTGGTGCTCGATGATGGCAGCCACATCATGCAGGACGTTACGCAGTCCTTTCAATATCTCTATCCGCGCACTGCGCCAGGCGGCGTCTACATGGTCGAGGACTTGCACACAGCCTACTGGGATGAATATGGCGGTGGTCTTCGTCGCGAGGGTAGTTTTATTGAATTATGCAAATCGCTCATCGATCATCTAAACGCCGATCATGCGCGCCAGCAAATTCCCGTCACAGATTTCACCAAAACAACGTTATCGATGCACTTCTATGATAGCGTCGTGGTATTTGAGCGTGGGCGCCATCTCAAAAAGCACGCCCCGCGAATCGGGCGCCCTTGAGGCGCTCATTTCAGATTGACCCAGGACCTGCAATGCGACCGGCTTGACAGGTCCATACCGGAAATGCCACTCGCAGGTTTGCAAAAAACCAAGGGCAGGCGCGGGGATGTCCCAGGAAAGCGTGAAGACATTCGTGAAGGCGTTCGTGTTTCCGGGTCAAGGATCGCAAGCGGTGGGCATGGGCAAGGCTTTGGCCGAGGCCTTTGCATCTGCACGTGCCGTGTTCGCAGAAGTCGACGAGGCCTTGCACGAGAAGCTGACCGAGCTGATGTTTACGGGGCCGGAGGCGGAACTCACTTTGACCGCCAACGCACAGCCGGCCCTCATGGCCGTCAGCATGGCGGCCTTGCGCGTCCTCGAGACGGAAGCCGGACTTGATCTCGCCAGAGACGCGGCTTTCGTGGCAGGCCACTCGCTCGGCGAATATTCGGCTTTGGCGGCTGCCGGGTCCTTGACCATAGGGGATACCGCCTTGCTGCTGCGCCGGCGCGGCGAAGCGATGCAGCAGGCGGTTCCTGCCGGCCGCGGGGCGATGGCTGCACTCCTGGGACTCGACTACGAGACCGGGGTTGCGATTGCCGAACAGGCTCAAAAGGAGGCTGGGGCGGGAGAGGTCTGCCAAATCGCCAATGACAATGGCGGCGGCCAGGTCGTGGCGTCCGGCTCTAAGGCGGCAGTCGATCGCATCATCGAAATCGCCAAGGCGAAAGGCGCGCGGCGGTCCATTCTTCTGCCGGTCTCGGCGCCTTTTCATTGCGTTCTGATGCAGCCGGCCGCCGAAGTGATGCGGGAGGCTCTGGCAAATGTCGAGATAAAGCCACCGAAAGTGCCGATCGTGGCCAATGTGCTGGCGCAAGCCGTCAGCGATCCCGACCAGATTCGGGCTCTTCTCGTCGCCCAAGTGACCGGGACAGTGCGCTGGCGCGAAAGCATTCTTGCCATGGTCGCCGAGGGCGTCTCCTTGTTCATCGAAGTCGGCGCGGGCAAAGTCCTCACAGGTCTTGTGAAAAGAATCTCGGATCGTGCGAGCGGTCTTGCCGTCGGCACGCCGGCCGATGTTGAAGCCTATAGGGCACTCGCTTGAGATCCCGACGACACTGCAAAGGCTGAATTCATGTTCGATCTCACCGGCAAGACAGCCCTCGTGACGGGCGCCAGCGGCGGCCTCGGCCAAGCGATTGCGCGGGCACTGCATCGGCAGGGCGCGACGGTCGCCCTCTCCGGCACCCGTAAAGAAGCGCTCCAGGCTTTGGCCGATGAACTGGCGAAAAATGTCTTCGTCGTGCCGTGCAATCTCGCCGATCCGGCCGAGACCGAAAAACTCGTGCCCGCCGCCGAAGCGGCGATGGGCAGCCTCGACATACTTGTCAACAATGCGGGTATGACGCGCGACAATTTGTTCATGCGGATGAAAGATGAGGATTTTGAGGCCATCATCGCGGTCAATCTGACGGCGGCCTTCCGCCTCAGTCGCGCAGCGTTGAAGGGCATGTTGCGCCGCAGATACGGCCGCATTCTCGGCATCACCTCCGTCGTCGGTGTGACGGGCAATCCCGGACAGGCCAATTATGCCGCTTCGAAAGCCGGAATGATCGGTATGTTCAAGAGCTTGGCCGGCGAGGTGGCGAGCCGTAACGTGACCGTCAACTGTATTGCCCCCGGATTTATCGAGAGCCCGATGACCGACGTGCTCAACGAGAAGCAGAAGGCCGCGATTCTCGCTGCCGTGCCCATGGCGCGGCTCGGCAGCGGTGCCGACGTTGCCGCCGCAGCCGTCTATTTGGCGAGTGAGGAAGCCGCCTACGTGACCGGACAAACCCTTCACGTCAATGGAGGAATGGTAATGATTTGAATTACTTGCGAAGACTTTACGGGTTTTTTGGCGGCCCCTCGCCAACCCGTTTGAAGTGTGTTAGGTAGCCTTCGCTGGCGGGCAAGGGCTGCATGGGGGCACGATCGGGACGAGTGTCTTGACGTTGCACACGCCTGCTGCCACGGGGTTTTTGTGAAAGCTCGCGAGTTCGAGAGACGCTCTGGTCGCATGCGGCAGCTCGAAGGCAATGCTTCGAAATAGTGGCATTTCCGAAGCGTTGTTGATATTGGCCGGCCACCGAGAGTAAGCATGTCAGCAGGAAATAGGGACGAGGATCAAACGGTCATGAGCGATGTCGCCGAGCGCGTGAAGAAAATTGTCATTGAGCATCTCGGCGTTGATGCCGACAAAGTCGTCGACAATGCCAATTTCATCGAGGATCTCGGAGCCGATTCGCTCGATACGGTCGAACTCGTCATGGCTTTCGAGGAGGAGTTCAGCGTCGAGATACCGGACGATGCGGCAGAGACGATCATCACGGTCGGCGATGCGGTTCGCTTTCTCGAAAAAGCCACTGCAGCCTGATTTCGCAGGCCAATTGCGGCGCCGTTTGATGAAGTGAACGCGTCGTGGCCGATTACGCGGAGCGCTGCAGCAAGCGCTCGCGCCGCATTCGGCCATTGCGTTGAAAACGCGCTCTTGTAATTGACAAATCCTTTGCGACAGTGAAGCGCCGTCGAACGGGCAGCGCCGAACGACAGATGCGCTGAAGTTGCAAAAAATTGCGTTGCCGTGAATATACGCGTTGATACACCGCTCTGGCTGGGCGGCTCACCAGCGTGTTTGTTTCTTGTGGTCGGATTTTGCTTTTAGCTTTGCGGTCTCATTCCGCGTGGCAAAAAGGGGGCGCTGAATGCGTAGGGTGGTCGTAACCGGTCTTGGCATTGTCTCGCCGCTAGGCTGCGGGATCGATGTAACCTGGGAACGCCTCATCGCCGGCGTCAGCGGAGCTGGTGTGATCCATGATTTCGATACGTCGGATCTCGCGTGCAAGATCGCCATGCACGTCCCGCGCGGCGACGGCTCCTCGGGCACGTTCAATGCCGATCAGTGGATGGAGCCGAAGGAACAGCGCAAGGTCGACGATTTCATAGTCTTCGCGGTCGCCGCCGCGACTCAGGCACTGGCCAACGCCGGCTGGAAGCCGACGGCCTACGAAGACCAGATTAGAACCGGCGTCCTGATCGGCTCCGGCATAGGTGGTCTCGGAGGCATTGCCGAAACGGCCATCGTCTTGAAGGAAAAGGGCGCACGCCGCGTTTCGCCGTTCTTCATTCCGGGTCGCCTGATCAATCTCGCCGGCGGCTATGTTTCGATCATGCATGGGCTCAAAGGGCCCAACCATGCCGTTGTCACAGCCTGCTCCACGGGCACGCACGCGATCGGGGATGCCGCCCGGCTCATCGCGCTCGAAGATGCCGACGTGATGGTGGCCGGCGGCGCAGAGTCGGCGATCAATCGCATTGGTATTGCTGGTTTCGCCGCCTGTCGCGCGCTTTCGACCCATTTCAACGATCGGCCGAAGCAGGCATCCCGACCCTATGATAAGGACCGGGACGGATTCGTGATGGGCGAAGGCGCCGGCTGCCTCGTCTTGGAAGCCTACGAACATGCAAAGGCGCGTGGCGCCAAGATCTATGCCGAAGTGGTCGGCTACGGCATGTCGGGCGACGCCTATCATATCACCGCACCCGAAGAGACCGGCGATGGGGCCTTTCGCGCCATGCAAGCCGCAGTGAAGCGCGCCGGCATCGATCCACAAGACATAGATTACATCAACGCGCATGGAACCTCGACGCCGCTCGGCGACGAGATCGAACTCACCGCCGTGCACCGCTTGCTGGGCAGTGAAGGAGCGGGCTCGAATTCGCTTTCCATGTCTTCAACCAAGTCGTCCGTGGGGCATTTGCTCGGCGCAGCCGGTGCTGTCGAAGCGATTTTTTCGGTTTTGGCGATTCGCGATCAGATCGTGCCGCCGACGATCAATCTCGATCATCCCTCGGTCGAGACGACGATCGATCTCGTACCGCACACCGCTCGCAAGCGCGAAGTCGAATTCGTGCTGTCGAATTCGTTCGGCTTCGGCGGCACCAATGCGTGTCTGGTCTTCAAGCAATTCCAGTGAGCGCTCGGCTGAGGCCGGTTTTTCTCTGTTGCCGACGCGCTTCAAGAAAACAAGAGCAGAAAGCCAGCGTAGCTTTTGTTTTGCAAGCGCCCTCAGAAGACTTTCCAGAAAAGTGAACGTCGTCGTCCGGGCAGGGCGGCTCGAAAGCGCCCGTCGCTATCCGCTCGGCCGTTTTTCTGCGGCATGCCTGATGTGATCAAATTCGCAAATAACTCAAATCCAGTTAAGAACTCAAGTTTAACTCAATCCAAGTTAATATTCGTAAGTATCTGATTTATCATAAATAAATTCGGCCGTTCGTCTATCATTTGGCGGCTCGCCTTTGGCGCAAAGGCAGGCTATTTTCACACCGCGATCCAGCGATGGGAGGAGATATTCATGGCGGCATCGTCGATCGGGCGCGCCAAATCGGCCCAGTCAGCTCCGGCCAAGGCAGGCGATCCTGCCGAGTTCACCGTCGAAGAGGAACTCGAGGCCTATCGGCGCATGCTGCTCATTCGCCGGTTCGAGGAGAAGGCCGGACAGATGTACGGCATGGGGTTGATCGGCGGCTTTTGCCATCTCTACATCGGCCAGGAAGCCATCGTCGTCGGCGTGATGCTTGCGGCCAAAGCGGGCGACCAGACGATTACCGGCTATCGTGATCACGGCCACATGCTCGCCTGTGGTCTCGACCCCAAAGGCGTGATGGCCGAACTCACCGGCCGCCGCAGCGGCTTGTCGAAGGGCAAGGGCGGTTCGATGCATATGTTCTCGCGGGAGAAGAATTTCTTCGGCGGTCATGGGATCGTCGGCGCCCAGGTACCGCTCGGCACCGGCCTCGCCTTCGCCAATCACTACCGCGGCAACGACAATGTCTCATTCACCTATTTCGGCGACGGCGCCGCGAACCAAGGGCAAGTCTACGAGAGTTTCAATATGGCGGAACTCTGGAAGTTGCCGGTCGTCTACATCATCGAGAATAATCGCTATGCGATGGGGACGTCCGTGTCGCGCGCTTCGGCCGAGACGGATTTTTCAAAGCGCGGGACGTCGTTCAACATTCCCGGCGAACAAGTGGACGGCATGGATGTTCGCGCCGTCAGGGCGGCGGTGCTCAAAGCGGCACAATGGTGTCGCGGCGGCAATGGCCCCATCATCCTCGAAATGCAGACTTATCGCTATCGCGGCCATTCCATGTCCGACCCGGCGAAATATCGTTCGAAGGAAGAAGTCCAGAAAATGCGCGAGGAGCACGACCCGATCGAGCAGGTCCGCGCCCGCCTGCTGCGCAATAATCAGGCAAGCGAGGATGATCTCAAGAAAATTGATGCTTCGGTGCGGGCTATCGTGGCGGATGCTTCCGAATTCGCCTCTCACGATCCCGAGCCCGATCCGGCGGAACTCTACACCGATGTCTTGCAATAGGGCGAAGAACCCATGCCGACCAATATTCTCATGCCCGCGCTTTCCCCCACAATGGAACAGGGCAAGCTCGCCAAGTGGCTGAAGCGTGAAGGCGACAAAATCAAATCAGGCGATGTGATTGCCGAGATCGAAACCGATAAAGCGACGATGGAGGTAGAAGCGGTCGATGAAGGGACACTCGCCAAGATCCTGGTGCCGGACGGCACTGAAAATGTCGCGGTCAATACGCCCATCGGCGTGATTGCCGGCGAGGGTGAAGATGTGAATGCGAGCCCGCCTGCGGCCGTGGTCTCTCCGAAAGTTCCGCCAGCTGCCGTGGTGCCCCCCGAAGCTCTGCCGGCCGGCAAGCCATCGCAAGTCCCTCCGGCTCTCGCTCCTGCAGTCGCCGAGCCGCAATTCGCCGATAGTGAGCCCGAAGTTCCGGCCGGAACCGAGATGCTGACGATCACAGTGCGCGAGGCCTTGCGCGATGCTATGGCCGAGGAAATGCGCCGTGACGACACGGTCTTCGTCATCGGCGAGGAAGTCGCCGAATACCAAGGCGCCTATAAGATAACCCAAGGTTTGTTGCAGGAATTCGGCGACCGGCGCGTCCGCGATACGCCGATCACCGAACACGGGTTTGCCGGTCTTGGCATCGGCGCCGCCATGGCGGGGCTGCGCCCGATCGTCGAATTCATGACATTCAACTTCGCCATGCAGGCGATGGACCAGATCATCAATTCCGCCGCCAAGATGCACTATATGTCGGGCGGGCAAATGCATTGCCCGATTGTTTTTCGCGGCCCCAATGGCGCTGCTGCGCGCGTTGCCGCGCAACACAGCCAGGATTATGCCGCTTGGTATGGGCAAATTCCCGGCCTCATCGTCATAGCACCTTATACGGCAGCTGATGCCAAGGGGCTTCTGAAGAGTGCCATCCGCAATCCGAATCCGGTCATCTTCCTCGAAAACGAGATCCTTTACGGCCATAGTTTCGAGGTTCCGCGGCTCGATGATTTCACCTTGCCGATCGGCAAGGCGCGGATCGCGCGGTCGGGTCATGACGTCACATTCGTCTCGTTCGGCATCGGCATGACCTATGCCCACAAGGCTGCGGAACAACTGGCCAAGGAGGGGATCGAGGCCGAGATCGTCGATCTGCGCACGATCCGGCCAATGGACAGCGCAACGATCATCGCTTCGGTCAAGAAGACAGGGCGCTGCGTGACGATCGAAGAAGGCTGGCCGCAATCTGGCGTCGGCGCCGAGATCAGCGCGCGGATCATGGAACAGGCTTTCGATTATCTCGATGCGCCAGTCATCAGGATCACCGGCCGCGATGTGCCCATGCCTTATGCGGCGAATCTGGAAAAATTGGCCCTGCCGAACGTCGGCGACGTCGTGAGTGCGGCAAAGGCCGTGTGTTACAAATAGAGCGGAATGAGGAAAAGTGGATACCGGTTTTCCGCTTGCATCCCGCTCTGAACCTTTAAAATCGATCACGATGATTTTGAATTGATTCAATCTAAAATCATCGTGATCTAAGGAACCAGGGGCCGCGAGACACAAGCATGCGGGCCTGTTCTCTTAGATTTTCCGCCAGGCAATTTTGAATTTTCTCGAGAAGGCTGGCCCATGCCCATCAAAATTCTCATGCCCGCGCTGTCGCCGACGATGGAAAAAGGCAATGTCTCCCGTTGGCTGAAGAAGGAAGGCGACGAGATCAAATCCGGTGACGTGATCGCCGAAATCGAGACCGACAAGGCGACTATGGAAGTCGAAGCGGTCGACGAAGGCGTGCTCGCCAAAATCGTGGTGCCGGAAGGAACCGCGGACGTGCCGGTCAATAACGTCATTGCGCTGATCGCAGGCGAGGGCGAAGATCCGAAGTCCGTTGCGGCCGGGGCGGCGCCCGCAGTTGCGCCGGCCGCAACCGCGCCGCCGCCGGCACCCGTTGCGCCGCCGCCGCAAGCCGTCGCGGCAGCCCCTTTGAACGGCCATCCGCTCGATGGGCAGGCGCATTCGCGGATATTCGCTTCGCCGCTTGCCCGCCGCGTCGCCAAAGAGGCCGGCCTCGATCTCGCCGCTCTATACGGCTCCGGGCCGCATGGACGCATCATCGAACGCGACGTCAGGGCCGCACTGGCTGCGCCGCGCCAAACTGCGCCCGCTGCTGTCGAAGCTCCGGCGAAAGCGCCTGCGCCCATGTTCACTGCACCGATGTCCGATGATGCCGTGAAGAAATTATTCGTGCCCGGCTCCTTCACCGAAGTTCCGCACGACTCGATGCGCAAGATCATTGCGCGCCGGCTCGTCGAAGCCAAGCAGACCATTCCGCATTTGTATCTGTCGATCGATTGTGAGCTCGATGCTTTGCTGAAATTGCGCGAAGAGGTCAATAGAGCGGCGCCGCGCGACAAGGATGCAAATCCGCTCTACAAGCTTTCGGTCAATGATTTCATCATCAAGGCTCTGGCACAGGCGTTGATCCGCGTGCCGGATGCCAATGTGACCTGGACGGAAACCGCGATGCTGAAGCATCGGCATGCCGACGTCGGCGTGGCCGTTGCGATCCCCGGCGGTTTGATCACGCCCGTCGTCCGCAGCGCCGAAAGCAAGACCTTGTCGGTCATCTCCAACGAGATGAAGGATTTTGCCGCGCGTGCCAAATTGCGCAAATTGAAGCCTGAGGAATATCAGGGCGGCACGTCTGCCGTGTCCAATCTCGGCATGTTCGGCATCAGGAATTTCGCCGCCGTGATCAATCCGCCGCAAGCGTCGATTCTCGCGGTCGGCGCCGGCGAGCCGCGCGTCGTCGTCAAGGATGGCGCACCCGC
>JBKQHN010000127.1:0-3220 GCA_052148755.1 Beijerinckiaceae bacterium
TCGTATCCTCGAAGCCAAAACCGGCCGGCGCGAGCGCCCCCGTTCAATAAATTTATCCGCCCGACAGAATTCACGCCATCCCATATATTGGCGCATGATCTTGTCGGAAAAGCGAGGCCGATGGTGAGACATCGCTCCCGAAACACGGGACAGCGCAACCCAGGCTAGCATCAGAAAAATGATTTCACGAAATCGGTGCCGGGTCTGTGCTGAAATGCACCCGCTGCACGTCGCCACGCCCTAATCCGTTGCGGGAAATATCGTCCCTCTCATGAAGCGAACCGGGATCGTATCGCCGAGTTCGAAGGTTATCGCGGCCGGGGCGTCGATTTCGATCGTCTCCTGCACCGCCGGCAAGAAGATTTCGGCCCGGCGTGTCGCTCCGGTCCTGCGAACCGCGACCACTTTGCCCTCGATCGCACCGCTCGCGGTGTCGGAAATGACGACGTCGTGCGGGCGGACGAAAAGCCGCCCGATGCCGGAGCGCGGCCCAGCCGGAAGACCAATTTGGAAGCCGCCGAGGAAGGTGCGGCCGTCGCGCAATTCGACCGCAACCGAGCTCGCCTCGCCAATGAAATTATGGATGAACGGCGTCGCCGGATGGTCATAGACGGCGTCCGAAGTGCCGACCTGCTCGATCCGTCCCAGATTGAGGACGGCCAGGCGATCGGCAAGTTCCAGCGCCTCATCTTGATCGTGCGTGACGAAGATCGTCGTGTGGCCGGTGCGGTCGTGGATTTCGCGCAGCCAGCGGCGCAACTCACGCCGCACTTTGGCGTCGAGCGCGCCAAAAGGTTCATCGAGCAGGAGCACCTTTGGTTCGACGGCGAGGGCGCGCGCCAAAGCGACGCGCTGGCGCTGGCCGCCGGACAATTGCGCGGGCCGCCGCGCCGCCAGGCCGGACAACTGAACGAGATCGAGCAATTCGAGGGCGCGCCGACGGATCTCCGCCTCCGGAGGCCGGCTGGCACGCTGGCGAACCCGTAGACCGAAGGCGATGTTTTCTGCAATCGTCATGTGTTTGAACAGCGCGTAGTTCTGGAAAACGAAGCCGACCCGGCGTTCCTGTACGGACTTTCGCGAGGCGTCCTCATCGCCGAAAAACACATGCCCGCCATCGGGGTCCTCGAGGCCGGCAATGATCCGCAGCAGTGTCGTTTTGCCCGAGCCGGACGGCCCAAGCAAAGCCAAGAGCTCGCCGCTCTCAATGTCGATGCTGACGCCGTTCAGCGCCGCGCGAACGTCTCCCGGTTCGAATTTCTTGATAATTTCACGGACGCGAATCTGCATCGGAGGATCCTGAAAAAGGCGATCAGTGCCGGCGCGCCCGGTCGGCGAGCCAATCACCGAAACGGGTCTCGAGCAGGGTCTTGGCGGCGAGTGTCACGAACGCCAGCAAAGCGAGAAGCGAGGCGACCGCAAAGGCCGCTTTGATGTGCATTTCGTCATAAAGAATTTCGATGTGGAGCGGCAGCGTGTCGGTCAGACCGCGAATATGGCCCGAGACGACCGAAACGGCACCGAATTCCCCCATGGCGCGGGCATTGCACAAAAGGACTCCATAGAGCAGCCCCCATTTGATGTTCGGCAAAGTCACCCTGAAAAACGTCGAAAGCCCGCGCGCTCCGAGCGTCAAGGCGACTTCTTCATCGCCTGTTCCCTGCTCTTCCATCAAAGGGATAAGTTCGCGCGCCACGAAAGGAAAGGTAACGAAAGTCGTGGCGAGCACGATGCCAGGAACCGCGAATATGATTTCGATCCCATGCGCGCCGAGCCAGGGACCGAGATAACCTTGTGCGCCAAAGAGCGAGACATAGGCGAGCCCGGCGACCACGGGTGAAACCGAAAAGGGCAGATCGATGAGCGTGACGAGAAAGCTCTTGCCGGTAAATTCGAACTTGGCGATCGCCCATGCCGCAGCGACGCCAAAGACGACGTTCATGGGAACGACGATCACCGCGACGAGCAATGTCAAGCCGATGGCGGCGCGAGCGTCGGGTTCCGTGATTGCAGCGACATAAAGCGAAAGCCCGCCACGAAAAGCTTCGTAGAAGACCGTTATCAGCGGCAGAATCAGAAACAGGGCGAGGAAACCCACCGCGACGACGATGAAGATCAGGCTGAGGACTGGCCCTTCGCTCGTCGCTGGAGCCATGTGCCGTCGCGTTTTGCTCGTGTTCGGCGCCATAGGCTCCGCCGTTTGCAGGTGAACCCCGATCAACTCAGACATTGCCGAACCTCCGCCGGCTCCAAGCCTGGATAAGATTGATCGAGAGAAGAATCACGAAGGCTGCGGCGAGCATCACGACAGCAATCGCGGTGGCGCCGGCATAGTCATATTCTTCGACCTTTATGACGATCAGCAAAGGCAAGATTTCGGACACGTTCGGAATATTGCCGGCGATGAAGATGACCGAACCATATTCGCCGACGCCGCGCGCGAAGGCGAGTGTGAAACCGGTCAACAGCGCCGGAACGAGGCCCGGCAGGACAATCCGGCCCAGGGTCTGAATACGCGAAGCCCCCAACGTTGCCGCCGCCTCTTCGACGTCACGCTCGAGGTCGGCGATGACCGGCTGAACCGTGCGAACGATGAAAGGCAGGCCGACGAAGATCAAAGCCACGAGAATGCCGAGCGGCGTATATCCGATCATGATGCCAAACCGCGCGACCAGGCTACCGATCCAACCGTCCGGGGCACACAGGGCCGCCAGAGCAATGCCAGCGACCGCTGTTGGCAATGCGAAGGGCAAATCGACCGCGGCATCGAGAAATCGGCGCCCCGGAAATTCATATCGCGCGAGAACCCACGCGACGATCAGCCCGAAAATGGCATTGATCGCGGCCGCCGCCAAAGCAATGCCGAAGCTGGTTTCGAACGCAGCGAGCACGCGATGCGTCGTCAACAAAGCCCATAGTCGATCGAGACCGAGTGCTGAAGCACCAAGGGCAAGGCTGCCCAGCGGCAGCAGGACGATCAAGCTCAGATAGACAAGCGTGTATCCAAGCGTCAGTCCAAAGCCGGGCAAGATAGATTTTCGCTGTAAAACCAATGCCAAATCCAAGTTCGGTTGGGTCGAAAGCAACCCACAGACAGCTGGACCGATGCTCCACCTCGCGCCTTGTAACAGGATTTTTGGTCCCGCGGGCGGATTTCTACACAAAAGACAGCAAGACAAAATTCTTTTACATATAAAAATGTTATTATATCTTATCCTCG
>JBKQHN010000128.1:0-2707 GCA_052148755.1 Beijerinckiaceae bacterium
CACGTCGAATCAGCCCAGACGAGTGACTTTGCCGCGCGCACCGCGGCGGATCGCGATTCGCGGTGCGTCACCGATATCGCAACGCTAGCTTGACAGGCGTCCTATATTTAGTTACAGACCGACAGCGTCGAGCCGCGCCTGCCGTGACAGCCGCGGCAAACCAAAACGCGATCCGCGATGCCATTCGCCGAACATTCGACCGCAGCGCGCTCGCCGCGGCAGGACCGCGACAGTGAACGCATTCGTCGCGCTGCCGCGGCGGCACGAGTGGGGCCGACGCCGGCCATGGCGGTCGCGCTGGCGCAGATCGGCGCCGCCTTTGACGAAGCCGCCACGATCAACGCCTACAAAATCAGAGTCGAGCGGCTGATCCGCCTCGGGCCTTGTCACGCTGCGGTCCGCGCCCGCTTCGGGGCGCGCGCGGCCATGCTGTTTGGCCGCGGCCTCGACTCTGCGGTCGTTGTTGTGGAGCGCTGGTGGCGCGATGAGCGCAAGGCGTTTCGGATCGCCAGCGCATTGGGCTGCGCCACCCGGCTCTCACTCGAAGTATTGGGCGAGTTACGCCTCATCCTGCGGATGATGCGATTGAAAAAAATGCACGCACAGTTCGGCGAGGTCGTTGCGGCGCTGTGCGGGGCGCCGATCGCGGCGGCGGTGGAATGATATTTGGACCGCAGCTAGGAGGGCGAAAGTGCAAGCAGCCGGCTTATGCAGGGCCCGGCTTGACCACGCGGATGTGCAGTTCGCGCTATTGCTTGGGAGTTGCCTCCGACGGCGCGCCCATCATCAAATCTTCGGCGCGTTGGTTCATCGGGAACAGGACGACCTCGCGCAGGTTCTCTTCGCCGCACAGCAGCATCACGATGCGGTCGATGCCCGGCGCAATGCCGCCGTGCGGCGGCGCCCCGAGCGACAGCGCGTGCAGCATGCCGCCGAATTTCTGCTCCAGCACGCTTTCGTCATAGCCGGCGATGGCAAAAGCCTTTTTCATCACGTCTGGGATATGATTTCGAATTGCGCCGGAGGACAATTCCACGCCGTTGCAGACGATGTCGTATTGGTTCGCTATAATGGAGAGAATCTGATCGTGATCCGTCAAGTCGATGTTTAAAAACGCGTCGGCTGGCATTTGCGGCATCGAAAACGGATTGTGGGAGAAGTCGATCTTCTTCTCCTCCTCGTTCCACTCGTACATCGGGAAGTTAACGATCCAGCAAAACTCAAAGCGGTCCTTGTTTATCAGGTCCAGCTCTTCGCCAATTTTAGTTCTGGCAACGCCGGAAAACTTATAGATATCTTTCGGAATGCCCATCACAAAGAAAACGGCATCGCCGTCGACAAGACCTTCAGGTCTCAGAGTTCGGAATAAATTTGCCACCTCAATTGGTAGAAAATCAGACAAAAGTTCATCGAAACCAGCCTGTTCCTCAATAGGCAAGGGCACCCGGACCAATTCTCCGCGCCGTCCATTTAGCTCTTTCTTGAGCTGCCTCGTCCGTTGAGGTCCAAGATTCTTTGCAATCGGCCCAGCTCCGGCATCATCGCCGTCGCGCCAAAAGATATAGCCGAGCCCTGGTTGCCCCTCGCTCTGAGCCCAAGAGTTCATTCTGTCGCAGAATGCACGATTGCCACCATTTGGTGCTGGAATTGCCCAAACCCGAACCAATGGATTTGATACGATCGCTTTAGCAAACAATCCGAATCCCGAGTCACGAAAAACGTCCGTGACGTCGTGAATCATTAAGGGGTTACGTAGATCAGGCTTATCAGTACCAAACGCCCGTCTAGCAGCCGCAAATGATATGCGCGGCAATTTCGGCGTCACCGGCTTATCGCGGCCGAACTCCTCGAACACGCCGCGAATGACCGGCTCGACCGCCTCGAACACGTCTTCCTGGGTGACGAAGCTCATCTCCAGATCGAGCTGATAGAACTCGCCGGGCGAGCGGTCGGCGCGCGCGTCCTCGTCGCGAAAGCAAGGCGCGATCTGGAAATACCGGTCGAAGCCGGAGATCATGGTCAGCTGCTTGAACTGCTGCGGGGCCTGCGGCAGCGCGTAGAATTTTCCCGGATGCAGGCGCGACGGTACGAGATAATCGCGCGCGCCTTCCGGCGACGAGGCGGTGAGGATCGGCGTCTGGAATTCGAAGAAGCCTTGCTCCTTCATGCGCCGCCGCAGCGAATCGATGATCTCGCCACGCTTCATGACATTGCGGTGCAGATGCTCACGGCGCAGATCGAGAAAGCGGTATTTGAGCCTGATGTCTTCGGGGTAGTCGTGCTCGCCGAAAACCGGCATGGGCAGTTCCGCGGCACGGCCCAAAACCTCGATTTCGCGGATGTAGACTTCGACCTCGCCGGTCGGCAGGTCGGGATTGTCGGTGCCGTCCGGGCGGCGCCGCACCCCGCCGTCGATCCGCACGACCCATTCCGACCGCAAAGTCTCCGCCACCTTGAACGCCGGACTGTCGGGGTCGGCGACCACCTGGGTGAGCCCGTAGTGGTCGCGCAGATCGATGAACAGCACGCCGCCATGATCGCGGATGCGGTGGCACCACCCGGACAGGCGCACCTCGCTGCCGATGTCGCTCGCTCGAAGCGCGCCGCAGGTATGGCTGCGATAGCGGTGCATTTTCAATTCCGCCGAAGGTACGGGAAATGGCGAGCGCACAAGCACATAGCGGCCGCCGCCTTGTCAAGCGGGCAC
>JBKQHN010000129.1:0-39736 GCA_052148755.1 Beijerinckiaceae bacterium
CCCCCCCCCAACACTCACTCTTTGATCCGGTGGTCCGACTTGTCCTCACGCTTGGGTTCCAAGCGTAAGGGTCGGACCACTGGCTGCCCACTCGGAGCGCGCTCGGCACATGCAGTTCATCGAAAACAAGACTTTTGACGAAATCTGGATCGGCCAGAGCGCTGCACTCACGCGCATCCTGCGCAAGGAGGATATTCAGCTTTTCGCGGCGGTCTCGGGCGATATCAATCCCACTCATGTCGACGAGGCTTACGCGAAGACCGATAACTTCCAACACGTCGTCGGGCATGGCATGTGGGGTGCGGCGTTGATTTCGGCAGTGCTCGGAACGCTCTTGCCCGGGCCGGGAACCATTTACCTGCATCAATCCCTCGAGTTCCGGCATCCGGTTGCGCTTGGTGACGAAATTACCGCGCGTGTCACGGTTATCGAGAAGGACTCGGCAAAGAAGACCATGGTCTTGGCCTGCGAATGCCGCAACCAGGAAGACGTCGTCGTAACCGAAGGGCTGGCCGAAGTCGTCGCACCGACCGAGAAGATTAGGCGGCCACGCGTGGCGCCGATGAGTGTTCAAGTCTATGCGAGCGGCGCCCGGCATCGGCAATTGATCGAGGCTGCCGGCAAATTTCCGCCCATGCGGACGGCGGTCGTGCATCCTTGCGACGAGCTTTCGCTGTCCGGGGCGCTCGACGCGCGCGATGCAAAACTCATCGAGCCGGTCCTCGTCGGCCCGCGCGCCAAGATCATGAAGGCGGCAGCTGAGTCCGGTCTTGCCATCGACCAGCTCGAAATCGTCGATGTGCCGCACAGCCATGCGGCGGCGGAAAAGGCCGTGGAACTTGCGCGCAGCGGTCATGTCGCCGCGCTGATGAAAGGCTCCCTTCATACAGACGAAATCATGAGCGCCGTCGTCGCCCGCGATTCGGGCTTGCGGACGGAGCGTCGCATGAGCCACGTCTTCGCCCTCGACGTGCCGACATATCCGAAGACGCTCTTCGTCACCGACGCGGCGATCAACATTACGCCGACGCTCGAAGAAAAGCACGACATCGTGCGCAATGCCATCGATCTGTGCCATGCTCTGGGCATAGACACGCCGAAAGTCGCGTTGCTTTCGGCGGTCGAGACCATCGATGCGAAAATTCAGTCGACGCTCGATGCCGCGGCGCTCTGCAAGATGGCCGAACGCGGTCAGATCCAGGGCGCGGTGCTCGATGGCCCTCTGGCGTTCGACAATGCCATTTCCAAGGATGCAGCGGCGGAGAAACACATCGTATCGGCGGTCTCTGGCGATGCCGACATTCTCGTTGTGCCCAATATCGAGGCTGGGAACATTCTCGCCAAGCAATTGATCTATCTCGCGGGCGCGGATGCAGCCGGAATCGTTCTCGGGGCCCGCGCCCCGATCATTTTGACGAGCCGGGCCGACAAAGCCTCGGCGCGGGTCGCGTCTTGTGCCTTGGCACGTCTCTTCGTCCAACACAGCGCCTGAGACTTGAGGGTGTGCCGCGATGCCGAATGCCATTCTCGTGCTCAACGCCGGCTCTTCGAGCCTTAAATTCGCGCTTTATGAAGCGGCTACGCTCGCCGTCCTGTGTCGCGGCGAAATCGAAGAGATCGGCCGGGCCGCATTGAAGGCGAGCGGCCCCTTGGCGGAAAATCTCAACGCTTTTGGGCCGCCCCCGTCCGATCCCGATCGCGAGGTGACCAATGCCTGGGTCGTCGCCGCTCTGCATACGCTGCCCGACATCACGCTTGTCGCCGCCGGCCACCGCATCGTGCACGGCGGCGCGAAATTCAAAGCGCCGGCCCTGCTCGACGCTGCGACGATCGAAGCGCTTCGCGGTTTCATACCACTCGCGCCGGATCATCAGCCGTATAACCTCGCAGTGATCGAGACGGTCGGCCGAGAATGGCCGGACCTGCCGCAAATCGGCTGCTTCGACACCGCCTTCCATCGGACGCAACCGCGCCTCGCCGAGATCTTCCCCCTGCCCCGCGCACTGACCGACGAGGGCATCCTGCGCTACGGCTTCCACGGAATTTCCTATCGCTATATAGCCAGCACTCTGCCGCAATATCTCGGCGAACGTGCGACAGGGCGGATCATCATGGCGCATCTCGGCAACGGCGCCTCGCTTTGCGCTTATGCCGGCGGCAAGAGCGTCGCAACGACCATGGGATTCACGACGATCGACGGATTGATGATGGGCACGCGGTCGGGCGCCATCGATCCAGGCGTCGTGCTGCATCTGATCAACCACAAAGGCATGTCCGCCAAAGAAGTCGGCGATATTTTGAACAAGCAATCGGGCTTGCTCGGCGTCTCCGGCCTGGCGAGCGATATGCGCACACTGGAATCGAGTTCCGACCCGCGCGCAGCCGAAGCGTTCGACCTCTTCGCCTATCGCGTTATCCGCGAATCGGGGTCCTTGATCGCAGCCATGGGCGGCCTCGATGCCTTCGTCTTCACGGCGGGGATCGGCGAACATTCGGCGCGCCTGCGCGAAGCGGTCTGCAACGGTCTCGAATGGATCGGCGTCGCGCTCGACCATGAGCGCAATCAGCGCTCCGACCGGCGGATCAGCGCCGACATGTCGAAGATAGATGTCCTGGTGATTCCGACGAATGAGGAGCTCGAAATAGCCATGGACGTCCGCCGCTTGATCTACAACAAAGCCGCGGCAAGTGCGCCTTGCAATTAATGCGCGGATTGACCACCATTGTGCCGCACCGAATGCGCGGCCAAAGAGGCTGACATGGGTCCCAAAGATCGCAAACAAGCCTGGACGATCTGGTATTTTGTTGTGGCGGGCATGGGGATCGTCCTGCTGCAGGATTTCTGGAGCGCCTATCGGCAGACGGAAACCATTCCCTACAGCGAATTCGAGCAACTCGTCAGCGATGATAAAATCTTAGAGGTCGTCGTCGGGGCCAATACGATCGAAGGCACGCTCAAGGCGCCAGCACCGAACGGTACGACGAAATTCGCCGCGGCCAAGGTCGATCCGGCTTTTGCCGAGAAGCTCATGGCGAAGGGCATCAAAGTCACCGGCGCGCCCACGGGCGGCCTGCTTGCCACGATCCTCTCCTGGGTCTTGCCGGCGATCATCTTCTATTTGATGTGGACCTTCCTGTTTCGCGGCATGGCCGACCGTCAAGGCTTCGGAGGATTGATGTCGGTCGGCAAATCGCATGCGAAAGTCTATGTCGAGACCGACACCAAGGTCACTTTTGCCGATGTCGCCGGCGTCGAAGAGGCCAAGTTCGAGTTGGCCGAGGTCGTCGCCTTCTTGAAGGAGCCTGCCTCATATGGCCGGCTCGGAGCCCGCATCCCGAAAGGCATTTTGCTCGTCGGCCCGCCCGGCACCGGCAAGACCCTGCTCGCCCGCGCCGTCGCCGGCGAAGCGGGCGTGCCGTTTTTTTCGATCTCCGGTTCGGAATTCGTCGAAATGTTCGTCGGCGTCGGCGCGGCGCGCGTGCGCGATCTTTTTGAACAGGCGCGCAAGGCCGCACCCTGCATCATCTTCATCGACGAACTCGATGCGCTCGGCCGCTCGCGTGCCGGCGTCGGCGGTTTCGGCGGCTATGACGAAAAAGAGCAGACCCTCAATCAATTGCTCTCCGAGCTCGACGGCTTCGATCCGAGTTCCGGCGTCATCCTGCTCGCCGCGACAAACCGGCCGGAAGTCCTCGATCCGGCTTTGCTGCGTGCCGGAAGATTCGATCGGCAAGTGCTCGTCGATCGGCCCGACCGCACCGGCCGGCTGGCAATTCTCAAAGTTCACGTGCGCAAGATCTCGCTTGCCCAAGACGTCGATCTCGATCGCGTCGCCGCCCTGACGACGGGATTTACCGGCGCCGATCTCGCCAATCTCGTCAACGAAGCCGCCTTGGTTGCGACGCGGCGCAAGGGTGCCGACGTGACGCTCGACGATTTTACGGCAGCGATCGAGCGGATCGTCGCTGGCATCGAAAAGAAGAGCCGCATCCTGACGCCGGCGGAACGCCGGCGCGTCGCCTATCACGAAATGGGCCATGCACTGGTCGCCTCGACCTTGCCTGACGTCGATCCTGTTCAGAAAGTCTCGATCATCCCGCGCGGCGTCGGCGCGCTCGGCTATACGATCCAGAGGCCGACGGAAGATCGCTTTGTGCTCGCGGCGAGCGAATTGCGGCATCGCATCGCCGTCCTGATGGGCGGCCGCGCGGCGGAATTTTTGCTCTTCGATGGCGACGTATCGACTGGGGCATCTGACGATCTGCAACGCGGCACCGAGATCGCGCTCGAAATGGTCACCCGGTACGGCATGGCGGACGTCATCGGGCCGCGCACCTATCGGGCGCCGACATCGCCGTTTCTCGGCGGTCAGGAGATCGACAAGCCGGCGGCGTCCGAATCGACCTTGCGCGAAATCGACCTTGCCGTGCACGACATCGTCGCCGCTGCCTTCACCGAAGCCAAGGACATACTCGAGCGGCGCCGCGACGACCTCGACAAAGGCGCCGCGCTCCTGCTGACGAAGGAAGCGATCACTGCGGAAGATTTTCCGCCTTTGCGGAAAGCGGCATCCGCGGCGACGAAAACTTTGCCGGCGGCGGTGGGATAGAAGATTGCGGAAGATGGCGCCGCGCGTCTCCGCTTGCGAGTTCAGGGCGTGGCGCAGATTGAATTTCCGCTCGTGACCCGAACCTGCCGCGGGACTGGTAGCACCGCCGCCACGCAAAGCCACCCTTCCGCCGTCGCTGACCGATCAGGGACTTGCGCCGCTTAGGCCCTATTTGGTGCCTTTAGCGCAGGAAGATCGCGTGAGTGCACTTGATATTCTATTGTCTCAGGATGCTCGAAATTTCCTGGCTGGGATTCGCGCGCGGTGGGGCAGAGCATTGTTTCCAGATTAGCGCGGCCTCCGAGCTTGCGAGTGTGCTCGTCGACGGTCCGCTTTGCAATATGAAGAATTTAGCAAATGCCCGGGGCGGATTAACAAGTTGGGCGGCCGTGGCGGCAATGTCATGAGTTGGCCTAACGCGCACATTCCGGGCAACGACTATCATTGACTCAAATCAATGGACGCCGCCCCGGAAGGCTACATACAAAAATCATTGCCGCTTATCGTTGGGCCTAGGACTTGTGGTCCTTGCAAATTTGCTGACGGCCCAGTGCGATGGCGCGGCGGAACGCGGGAGCCAGTCTCGCCCGAGTTGGGACTTCGAAATATGTCACTCGTTTTCACGCTCGCATCGCGAAATCTGTTCCAGGATCGGCTTCGCTTTGTCGCCTCGCTCATCGGCATCGTGCTTTCGGTGGTCCTGGTGATGGTGCAGATGGGCCTTTACTTCGGCTTCGGCCGCATGATTACGACCGTGATCGACCACGTCCCGACCGATCTCTGGATCGTTTCAAATGGAGTGAAAAGTTTCGAAGATCTCTCGCTCCTAAAGTCGGGAATGCAAAAGAGCTTGCTGGCGATCGATGGAGTAACCGAAGCCGTGCCGGTGGTGGTCGGGTTTTCCGGTTGGAGTTTGCCGGATGGCGCCATGACCCCGGTGTTCATCATCGGATCTGACATCGCCGCCGGCGGATTGTCACCTTGGAATGTCGTGGAAGGGACGGTCCAGAGTTTGACGACGCCCGGAACAGTGGCGGTCGACCGGTCCTACTCCGATCGGTTGGGTGTATCCGGCGTCGGCGCGACCTCGCGAATTCGTGGCCTGGCGGTAAAAGTTGGCGTTGTCACGGACGGCATTCGGTCTTTCACGACGACGCCCTATGTATTCACCGATCTTGATGGCGCCCGGTCTTACGTCGGATTGCCGGCAAACTTTACCAATTACTTTCTGGTTCGGCTTAAACCAAAAGCCGATGTCGAGAGGATTCGTCAGAATATTCTTTCCAACATGACCGGAATCCAGGCGCTCACTCCGGAGCAGTTCCGGGAGGATAGTCGGTCGTTCTGGCTTTTCGGAACAGGAGCCGGCGCGGCACTTCTCGCCGGCGTCGTCCTCAGCGCCATTGTCGGCACTGCGGTCGTCGCCCAGACACTCTTTTCCAGCACCAAAGACCACCTTTATGAGTTCGCGACGCTGCGCGCGATCGGTGCCTCGAATGGCTATATTTACAAAGTCATTATCTGTCAGGCGGTGCTCAGCGCCATCATCGGATTTGCCATTGCGGCATTGATCGGGACCGCCGTCGTCCATTTCACCGCGAAAAGCGCACTGCAGATTATGATCACGCCCAGTTTGATGATCGAACTGTTCCTGGTCACTGTCTTCATGTGCGTCGTCTCGGCGAATGCCGCGATTCTTCGAGTCATTCGCGTCGATCCTGCGATTGTGCTGAACCGATGACCGAACTCATCATAGAGGCTGCAAGTGTCAGCAAGATTCTTGGCACCGGGCCGGCACAGGTGCGGGCGCTGAAGGACGTCAGTCTGACCCTTAGCAGCGGCCAATTGACGATGTTGATGGGGCCGTCCGGCAGCGGCAAGACCACGCTGCTGTCGATTCTTGGCTGCATGCTCACCCCTACCGGCGGGACGGTACGCATTTGCGGCACCTCCACCACCGGTGCGCGTCACGAAGAGCTAGCGAAGATCCGGCGCCAGCATATTGGCTTCGTGTTCCAGTCCTATCACTTGTTTTCCACCCTCACGGCCGCGGAAAATGTGCAGTTGGCGCTCGACGTGCGCGGCGAGCAGGGACCTAAAGCGATGGCGAAAACGAAGGAGGTGCTGGCCAGCGTCGGCTTAACCTCCAAAATGGCATCATTCCCGCGCCAGCTTAGCGGCGGCGAGCAACAGCGGGTCGCGATCGCGCGCGCCATCGTAGCGGAGCCTTCAGCCATTCTCGCCGACGAGCCGACCGCTGCGCTGGACGCCGCCAATGGGCAGACGACCATGGCGATTCTCTCGGCAATCGCCAAAGAGCGAGACCGCGCCGTTCTGGTGGTGACTCACGATCCGCGGCTGTTCGGATTTGCCGACAGGATCCTGTACATCGAGGACGGCTCGCTCACGCGTGAAGAATTGACCGATCCCAAGTCAACTAAAGCGCAGCAGCAGTCTTAACCGTGCCCCCTCGAATACAATTTACAAAAGTTGCCGCCTGACCCAAGGCGAAAGCTGAGCTGCTACCGGTTCAGTGCGCGACCGAGTTCGAGTTTGTCATCACCTTCAACGCCGCCAAGGCACCTTGCTTTCCCGCGCGCACGACTGCGCCAACGAGGCAAACGCATAGGATGTTGTTTGCTGCATTGCGAAAAATCGCTAATGGCGCAATCCTGCCTTCCGTGAACTGCCGTTGTTGACCCGAATTGGTCGTTAGCGAAGACCTCCGCGCCCTCACCTCAGCTCTTCAACCGAAGCCGGCCCAGATAGTCGCGCTTGCCGAGCGGCACGCCCTTTGACCGTAGGATGTCGTAAGCGGTGGTGGCGTGGAAATGGAAATTCGGCAGCGAGAAGGACAGCAGAAATCCCTCGGCCACGAACGGCATTTTAGTATCGCGAAACTGGAAAACCATGTCCCTGCCTTCGAGCGCGTTCACGTCTGCAGGCGTCAGCGCCTGAAGCGCCTTGCGCGCCTCGGCTACTACGTTTTGCAGGCCGGCATAGTCGAGCGGCGGTATCTTTGAGGGTGGCAGGAACAGACCGTTTCTCACCCCTTCGATCGCATCGACCGAATGGTGCACCACTGCCAGCACCTGGAAGCGAAATGGCAGCATGTCCGGATAGAGTCGCGTTTCAACGATGTCGTTTAAGTCTATGTTGTTGTCGCGGCAATGGGCGAGTCCTTTGTCTAAGAAGCCGGCGACGCCGCCCAGCGTTTGCAGGAAGCACACAACGCTCAGGTCATAGAGTGAAATAGCCATCGCAAGATTTTCCTTCAGGTTCGCACATTCGCGCTGGTGCCGGTCCGGACCGTATTGGAGTTTGCCGATGCGGTTGCGAGCCGAATGTCGTTATCGGATCATGCGGCAAGATCAATGACCTGAACAGACGGGCTTTCGTCGAGGCTTTTCGGCTCGAATGGCGGCCCCTGCCTGACTTCAGCGCGGCTTGCCATCCACCGGATCGAGCGTAACCGTGAATTCATACGCTTTTTGAGCTTCTTGGGCTTTCTGCGCGCCGACGGCCGTCAGGCGAACCTCGACCGGCTTTGCGGACGCATCGGACGGCGTCTCCACCGCGACGAGCGAGAACTCGTGGTCGCTCGTCTTGTGCGTCTCGAAGTACCAGCCCTCCGGCGCCTCGGCGAAGAGATCGACGAGGCCTGTGTCGTCCTTCCATAACAAAGTCCAAGTGGGTTTTGTAGCGGGCGTCGTTGCTGCTTCATTCCGCACGATCGTCGCTTTTGCGACAAGATCGCGTGGCGTCAGCAGCAAAGGCACGCGCGCTTCAGCAGTCTCGACCTGTTCATCGGCGGAGTCCGTGCTGCGCTGCGGCAAAACAAGTTCGGCATGCGCCCTGACCGGAATGCAGATCGTCTGGCAGACGGCATAATCTAGAGAGAGCTTCAGGATCGTTGGCAGGCTCGCATCGCGCGGGGTGACGTGAATCGGAAAAACAACGCCGCCGCGGTAGCCGAAAGCCTCGACGCCGCCTTCCTCGAGCCGCGAAGGCCAAGGGTAAAGCACCTCGACGGAGCCAAGATTTTCCGAACCTTCGAAAGAAAATCTTGGCGGAACCCCGGCCTCCCCCGGCTGACGCCAATAGGTTATGGCCAAAGGTGAAAGCTCGATCGCGGCTGCCGCGTGATAAATGCCCTGCGGCAGCCCGGCCGCGGCTATCAGCCCCATTCGGGCGCTTTTCACTGCGGTGACATCGTTCGAAGGTTGCGCAGCGGCAGCGGGCGCATACGCCAGAAAAAAAAGCCGCAACAGCAGACCGAAACAGGGGATCACCCGAGAAGGGGTATGGCCAAATCGGCCGAAGCGGACCAACATGGTGGTGCACCTGTCGTAGAGCTTGCGTGGAAGCTGGAAGGAATTTTGCTTGCGGACCAGATCATGTTTATGACTTTGAATTGATGCAATGCAAAGTCATGCTCGAGACATCGGATAAATCCGATGTCTTTAAGAACGTGATCTGAGGGAGTTTTATGCCTGTGCGTGCTGAAATTCTGGTTTTCAGCACCGTTTTGATGCGATATCGCCCGTCTAAAGAAACGGGCCCGGCGCAGGCCGCTGCGGCAGCGACCCGCGAGCTGAACCGCGGTTCTGGAGGAACGCGGCAGAGGACTAAGAGGCGCGCAGATGGCGAGTATGATGCATAACAGCGGGAAGGACCGCTATTTCGACGGCCAATTGCTCGTGGCCATGCCCGGCATGGCCGACGAGCGTTTTGCGCGTTCGGTCATCTATCTGTGCGCCCATTCGAATGAAGGCGCAATGGGCATCATGATCAACCGCCGCGCGCCGAGCGTGAATTTTTCCGAACTCCTCATTCAACTCGAAGTGATCGCGCCCGACGAAGCCATCAGATTGCCGGCTGAAGCCGGTGCGGTGCCGGTGCTGCGGGGCGGTCCGGTCGACACCGGGCGCGGCTTCGTGCTGCATTCGAATGATTTTCACATCGACAATTCGACTTTGCCGATCGCCGAAGGGGTTTCGCTGACCGCGACGGTCGATATCTTGCGTGCCATCGCGCACGGCGCGGGGCCCGGCCGAGCCGTCCTCGCGCTCGGCTATGCCGGCTGGTCGCCCGGCCAACTGGAACAAGAGATGCAACAAAACGGCTGGCTGACCTGCCCGGCCGACCCGTCGCTCATTTTCGATACGCCGCTCGAGCGCAAATATGATCTTGTTTTTCGCAAGCTCGGCATAGATCCTGCCCGATTGTCGGGCGAGGCCGGTCACGCTTAGAGCGGGTCGAGAACGGATAACTTGCTGCTGAGATTGCGCGCCGGCGCTCGAAGGTCACCTCACGCCGCTGCCGCCCCTGCGCCCACGAGTTTGCGGGCTTCGGCTGCGCTGATGGCGTGACCGAAGGCATAGCCTTGCGCGAATTCGCAGCCAAGCTGATAGAGCTCGATAGCGTCGCTTTCGGTTTCGGCGCCTTCGGCGACGACGTCCATGCCGAGGTCATGGGCGAGACCGACAATGGACCGCAAGATCACCGGCCGGGCGCCCTTGCCGTTTTGGTGGACGAACGAGCGATCGATCTTGATCGTATCGAACGGGAAGCGCTGCAGATAGGACAGAGAAGAAGAGCCGGTACCGAAGTCGTCGAGCGAGAGGCCGGCGCCGAGCTCGCGGATCTGCGTCAGGATTTGCGCAGCAAATTCCGGGTTCTCCATGACCAGGCTTTCCGTGAGTTCGAGCTTCAACGTACCTCGCGCGACTTCGTAGCGCGACAGCACGGCTTTCACGTCATGCAAGAGATCATGGCGCAGCAATTGCCGCGACGAAACATTGACGCTCGCAAACAGCGGCGGATCGACGTCGAGCGCGTTTTGCCAGGCAGCGAGTTCGCGCGCCGTCCGCTCCATTGCGAAAATTCCGAGATCGATGATCGCGCCGGTTTCTTCCGCGATCGGGATGAATTCGCTGGGGCTCAGACGTCCGAGTTTCGGGTGATCCCAGCGCATGAGCGCTTCGAAACCGGCAACGGTGCGGTCTTCCAGGCGCACGATCGGCTGGAAGAAGACTTTCATTTCGCCGCGATCGAGCGCGCGCCGCAAATCGGCCTCGAGTGTCAAGCGATCCGAACGCAAGCTTCGCATCGAAGGTCTAAACACTTCAATGCGGTTGCCGCCGACCCTTTTGCCGTAACGCATGGCTATTTCGGCATCTTTGATCATGTCGTCGCGCTTGGGATGCAATTGCGTGTCGAACAATGCGAGGCCGATCGAGGCTGACAGCGGAATCTCCTGTTCGGCGAAAGTCACCGGCGTCGACAGGGCCCGGCGCACGACATTGGCGAGAGCGATGATGTTGTCTGTTTCCGCCTCCGAGACGACGATGGCGGCAAATTGATCGCTCGCAATTCGCGCCAAGGTGTCTTGCGGTTTCAAGATACGGCTGAGCCTGCGCGCGATCGTCAGCAGGATCGAATCGCCGGCGGACAACCCGATCGTTTCATTGACGTGACGGAACCTGTCGATATCGACGCAGATCACCGTCGGGCGCGCGCGCGTGTCCGCATGCGCGTGGAGAAGGGCCGCGTCGAGCCGATCCAAGAAAAGCTCACGATTGGGCAGGCCTGTGAGATTATCGTGTACGGCATCGTGCAGAAGTCTCTCTTGTGCCGTCTTTTGCTCGGTCACGTCGACAAGCGTGCCAACGACGCGAATGACGTCGCCATCTGTTCCCACGACCGGACGCGCTTTCATGCGGAACCAGAAATAATGCCCGTCGACAGCACGCAAGCGGAAATCCTGGTTGATCCGGCCGCGCCTCTGTTCGAGCATGGCATCGAGGCAGGCGCGATAGCGGTCGCGCTCGAAGGGATGCACAATATCGAGCCAGGCCGAAGCTGGTCCTTCGAGTTCACCGTGGTTGCGGCCGAGTTGTGCTTCCAGCTCAGGGCTCGCGTAAATGCGATCCGCCGCGACGTCCCAATCGTAGACGATGTCGCCGCAACCGGTCAGCGCGAGAGCCTTGCGCTCGACGTCGGTGATTGCGCCATGGCCGAGACCGCCGCTCGCAAAAGCATTTTGCATCACGGTGAAGCCGATCAGCATGACAATGAGCACGAGCCCCCCGATGAGAGCGGGCGACACAAGATCGTTGGTGAGCGACCCCATGACCGTGAAGCCGGCAGCAGCGATCCAGACGAGCAGCAGAAACCAGGTTGGGATCAGCATGACGGCGCGGTCATAGCCATGCGTCGACAGATAAAGAACGAGAATTAGACCAATCGCAGCAATGGCCGCGAGCGAAATCCGCGCGACGCCAGCTGCGACCGGAGCATCATAGACGGCAAGACCAATGAGCGCGACGAGGAAGAGGAGCCAGGCGATCGCAACATGCGAGGCGCGCACATGCCATCGGTTGAGGTTGAGATAGGCAAACAGAAAGACGAGCAGTGTCGCTGCGAGCGAAGTCTCGGCACCGGCACGCCAGATTCGGTCGGTTTGCACGGATGTACCGAAAATCTTGCTCCAGAAGCCGAAATCTATGCACACATAGGCAAGCACGGACCAGGCCAATGCCGCCGCAGCCGGAAAGATTACAGCGCCTTTGACGACGAAAACAATCGTGAGAAAGAGGGCGAGCAAGCCCGCGACGCCGATGACGATACCCTTATAGAGCGCGAGACTCGTCACCTTGTCTTTGTAGGCGTCAGGTATCCAAAGATAGAGCTGCGGCAGATTTGGCGTGCGCAATTCGGCGATATAGGTGACTGTCGTTCCGGGATCGAGCGTCAACCGGAACACATCGGCATCGGCGCTCTCGTCGCGCTCGGGTGGAAAGCCTTGGCTCGCGGTGATTGCGGAAATCCGCGTCGCCCCAAGGTCGGGCCAAATCACGCCGGACCCGACGAGACGAAAATGCGAGGCGACGATCAATCTTTCGAGCTGCTCCGACGTGTCATTCGTAAGCGCAAAGACAATCCAGCTCGGATGCGTGCCTTCTTCCCGAGCCCGCACTTCTATGCGCCTGACGATACCGTCCGAACCCGGCGCCGTGGAGACGAGGAGCCGGTCATTCTCCGAACTGTAGCTCTCGACAGCTTTCGTCAGATCGATAGCTGCGGCATCAAGCGGCACGCGTACGGATTCGATCGCGAAAGCAGGACAAAGTCCGGCGACGAAACAGACGAGTGCGAGCAAAGGTCCGATAAACCGCAAGATACACTGCAATGGGTTGAATGACATCGTATTCAGGACAAGTACCGAGCCGGAAGGTGATGCGACAAGGAAGATTTCTGCACACGCCAATTTAACCGCATCACACGATTATCGAATTGAGGGGCGTCCATCGCGAATGCTGGTCATGCCCAGACGTTCGGGTCGAACCAATAATCCTCCCCGGCGCCTCTCCGCCTGGAAATTTTCGCGCCGAACGAACTTTCACGTGCAGCAAAAAGAGTTCGCATGGACAAGACAGCGCGCAATTCACCTCATTCGGCGTAGGTTTCGACAACAACCGCTTTCCTTGTGCCGGAGAGCCTCCTGTCTCGCAAATCTTGCGAGTGCGGAATACGAAATTGAAGGAGGCGACCCTCCATCGCGCCTTGTTGACTGCTGGACCTCGCAACATTGGCGGAGGGCAAAACCTATCGACGAATCCTCCTTAATTTCTGCAACCGCCGCCATTGGTACGCTCTCGACTGGGCTTGATCAAGCTCGGTTGAGAAAGCGCCAAGCCTTTTGCGGCCCTCATGGCTGGCTCTTCTCCCGCCGCGGCAGTCTGAGCGGCAGCGGATCCGTTTCCAGCAGGGCGAACAGGATGTGATCCTGCCAAAGGCCGTTGATACGCAGATAAGCGCGTGCCACGCCCTCACGCCTGAAGCCGTTGCGTTCCAACAGCCGAACCGAAGCTGCGTTGTGCGGTAGACAGGCGGCTTCGATGCGATGCAGCCGCAAGACGGTGAAGGCGAATCCGGTTACCGCCCGTACGGCGCACGACATGAAGCCCCTGCCGGCATGCGGGGCGCCCATCCAATAGCCGAGCGTGGCGGAATGTGCGACACCGCGCTTGATCTGCCCGAGCGTCAGCCCGCCGACGAGCGTATCGTCATATTCATTAAAGATCAGGAACGGATAGGCTTCGTCACCGTCGATTTCTTGCTCGTGGCGCCGCAGCCGCCGGCGGAAGGAGGCGCGGGTGAGGTCGTCACCCGGCCAGGTCGGTTCCCAAGGTGTCAAAAAGGCACGGCTCTTCTCGCGCAGCGCCGCCCATGTGTCGAAGTCGCGCATCTCCGGCGGACGCAGGTAGACCCCATCGCCGCGGACGAAAGTTACGGTATCGCTCGGCGGGCCAAGTCGGAACAGAGCCAAAGACGCCCCCTTTTAGATTGCACCGATCCGCTCTGCGACGCGGTCGGGTGAATAGACTTTCGAGATCGGTCCGATCGCCGCGACCGTTGGCTTGGAACGCAAAGCAGCGCGCCCGGCTGCGCGAACCTCCTCGACGCCGAGCCGATCGATCTTCGCGATGATTTCGTCCCGCGACAGCACTCGGCCGAAGGCGAGGATCTGCCGGGCGATCTGTTCGGCACGCGCCGCGGGAGATTCGAGTGCGGTCAGCATAGACACCTTGATCTGGGCCTTGGAGCGCTGCACTTCGGCCTCGCTCAAGTCTTGCACAGCTGCAGCGAGGCAATCGAGCGCCACCGGCATGAGTTCCTCGACTTGGCGACGGCCCGTCGCAGCATAGAAGCCAAAAAGCCCGCTGTCGGAGTAGCCCCAATGGAACGTATTGATGGCATAAACGAGACCACGCTTTTCACGAATTTCCTGGAACAGCCGCGAAGACATGCCGCCACCCACTGCATTGGTGAACACGTGCAGGGCATAATGGGTTGGATCGGCATAAGAAACGCCTTCGAAGCCGACGATCACGTGCGCCTGTTCCAAGCGCCGTTTCAGCATGGCTTGCCCGCCGATGTAGCGGGCCGAAGCCGAAGGTTCGGCGGCGGCCACCGGCAGAGCCGCAAACCGCTTTTCCGCAGCAGCGACGATCTCCGCGTGGTTGGCAGCGCCGGCGGCACCGATGACCATGACGTCGCTGCGATAATGGTTTTGCATATAGGCTGAGATCATCGTCCGATCGAAGGCCTTGACGCGTTCCGGAGTGCCGAGAATAGGCCAGCCGATCGCCTGACCGGGGAACGCGGCAGCATTGAAGAGGTCGAACACGAGATCATCGGGCGTATCTTCCACGGCGCCGATTTCCTGCAAAATCACGCCTTTCTCGCGCTCGAGCTCCTTTGTATCGAAGATGCTCTCGGTCAATATGTCGGCGAGGATATCGAGAGCGATGCCGGCATCTGCCCCGAGCACATGCGCATAATAGGCCGTCTGTTCGGTGCTCGTCGCAGCGTTGAGATCGCCGCCCGCGGATTCGATTTCTTCGGCGATTTCGCGCGCCGAACGGCGTCGCGTCCCCTTGAAGGCCATATGTTCCAAAAGATGCGACAAGCCGTGCTCGATGGTGCGTTCGTGCCGCGACCCGGCGCCGACCCAGACCCCGAGCGAAACCGTTTCGAGATGGTCCATGCGATCGGTGGCGACCCGCAAGCCGGAAGGCAAAGTCGTGATTTCGACACTCATGATAGGCTCCTCCGCGCGATGCCAACTACGCCGCTATGCGTCGCGATGAAGCGTTCGACCGCGGCCTGATCGTTCGGCAATACGGTGAAATGCTCTTCGCGCGACAACATGTCGGAGAAGGACGGCGGCAGTTCGACTGAAAGCCCGAGTGCCTTTTCGATGGCGCTGCCGAATTTGGCCGGATGCGCCGTCGCGAGTGCGACTACCGGGCAGTGCGGTTGCTCGCGAAGCGTTTGCCGAGCCGCACTTATGCCGACTGCGGTGTGCGGATCGACGAGGCGATGCGACTCTTGCCAGACGCGCGCAATCTCCCCGGTTGTCTCGGCCTCGCTCGCGCTCGCCGCATCAAATTCGGCGCGGATCGCCGCAAGCGGGCCGGGATCGAGGCTGAAGCCGCCCGACTGCTGCAAACTTTCCATCAGACTTCGGACCGCGCCCGCGTCGCGACGATAGGCTTCAAACAGCAGACGTTCGAAATTCGAAGAAACCTGAATGTCCATGGAGGGCGATTGGGTCGCCGCCACATCGCGCAGTTCATATCGGCCGGAGGCCAGCGTCCGCGCCAGAATATCGTTGGAATTGGTCGCGATTACGAGCCGTTCGATCGGCAGCCCCATCTGCTTGGCGACCCATCCGGCAAAAATATCGCCGAAATTGCCGGTCGGCACGGCAAATGAGACCGGCCGGTGCGGACTGCCGAGTGCGACGGCGCTGGTGAAATAATAGACGATCTGGGCGACGATGCGTGCCCAATTGATCGAGTTGACGCCGGCGAGGGCGAATTCGTCGCGGAAATTCTTGTGATTAAACAAGCCCTTCACGATCGCCTGAGCATCATCGAACGTGCCTTCGAGCGCAATCACATGAACATTGTCGGCGGCAATTGTCGTCATTTGCCGCCTTTGCACCTCCGACACACGTTGATGCGGATAAAGGATGAAGACATCCACCTCATCAAGCCCGCGGAAGGCCTCGATGGCGGCGGCGCCAGTGTCACCTGAGGTCGCGCCGATGATCGTCACGCGCTGGTCGCGCGCCTTGAGAACATGGCCCATCAGGCGTCCGAGCACTTGCATCGCGACGTCTTTGAAGGCGAGCGTGGGGCCGTGGAAAAGTTCGAGGAGAAACAGATTGTCGCCGAGCTGCGAAATGGGCGTTACGGCAACATGATCAAACCGCGCATAAGCCGCCTCGAACATGGCTTCGAGTGCGGCAGGATCGAGGAGGCCGCCGGTGAAGGGCCGAATGATCGCCGCCGCCACCTGGGCATAGGTTAGCCCGGCGAAGCGCGCAATCTCTTGCGGCGCAAAACGCGGATAGGATTCCGGCAAATAGAGTCCGCCATCTTGTGCGAGACCGGCGAGAAGGGCGTCGGTAAATGAAAGCGGCGGCGCGGTGCCGCGCGTCGAAATATATTTCACAGTTTTTGCCTGGTCATTGTTGCCGATTGCCGCTTAGCGCCCGTCCATAGCAGAAAAATGGCTGAATTTTTCCAATAGCGGCTCAGTTCGTCGAGAGGGCGAATAATCTCACCGGCCGAACGGGGTTATCCAATCGGCCTATGTGTCCATTTTCAATGCTATTTTACGAACTACCACAGCAATCGGGCAAAATTTCTGTTCGCCGCGGAACCGACCATTGCGCCCGGAGCACCCCGCAATCAGACCGGCTCGACCCGCACGGCCGTGCCATAGGCCAAGACTTCGGTGATGCCGTCCATGATCTCATTGGCATCGTAACGCATGCCGATCACTGCGTTGGCGCCGCCCTGGCGGGCATGTTCGCACATGTGATCAAAGGCTTCCTGCCGCGCCGTCTCGGCAAGCTCAACATAGGCGCCGAGCTTGCCGCCGAAGATCGATTGGATGCCGCCGACGAAATTGCCGACGACGCTGCGCGAGCGCACTGTAATCCCGCGCACGAGGCCGAGATGCTGCACGATTCTGTAACCGATGACGTCGTTGGTCGTTGAAACGATCATGGCTCTCCCCGAACAAGGCCCGACGGCGCGCACGCGGAGGCGGCAGAGCCTCGACTTCGCTTATATTAGAGAGAATCTGGTCCACCGACAATCGATCTATGCCTCCAGCGGTATCCTAATTCGGACGACCACCGCCAGTCCGGGCTGGTCCTCCTATTTCTTTATAGAAAGCTGAAGCCGCGTCGCGAGGGACGCACGCAAAATCAGCGTCATTTCAAGTGCTCTTTCGGACGTCCATCGTCGCAGTTCGTCCGAGCGATGCAGGTGAACCCTTCCAGGTCGATGGCCAGATCCCCTGCCGCGCAAAGGCGTGACGTTTACGCGTCCCCAATCGCGAAATCTAAATTCGCTAGGCGGCGTGGCAAACCGAGAGCATTCTATTTGGCGGCAAACAAGTCCGCGTGCTTGGGCCGAACGGTTCGCTTGGCGGCGGCTTTGGGCCTGCACGCCGCTGTCCAGATTGCTGACATCATGACTTCCGCGAGCCGCCAAGCGATCAGAGGCGGCACGGCGTTACCAATTTGCCGGAACGCCGCGTTCATCGCCCCGCAGAATCGAAACCCGTCGGGGAACGACTGAAGCCGGGCCGCTTCCCTTACGCTGATTACCCGCGCTTGGCGCGAGTCGTAGTGGATGTGACTGTAGGTGTCCTTGCCGATATGCGCCATGAGCGTCCGGGACGGATAGTCCTTCTTCAGTTTCCACCAACGGTTCGGGAAGGAATTGAGCGGATAGGGTGGGACGATCCCTTTCTTAAGCTCATCCCGATCGCGGGCCGACAACCTGCACCCGTTCAGAAACTCCTCCGCCGCAATGCGACGCTGCCAGATTGACAACGCAGTTGCGTGGGCGGCGGGATACTCGCCTCCGTTCGGCATCTTTCGGAAGGTTTCGATATCCCTTGGCAAATTGCGGATCACGTGATCCCGGATGCCCACATTGTTTTCAAAGCCCGGCCAATTCCGCATTAATGCCGCATAAGCGGATGGCTTTCGTGTGGTAGCAGGGTATTTGATCAGTTTATCAAACCGGCGAACGCCCCTCGACAGCTTCCCTGAGAGATGCGACGTGATCCTCGGCAGGTCGCCCATGGCTTCACCACACGTCACCGCACTGGGCAGCGCCGGGCTGCCCTGGTCGGCCTGAACGAAAAGTCCGTCCTCGAACACATCGACGTGCTTGAGAGCCACGGACCGCGTCGATCCATACCCTGTTGGCAACGCCATATAGTGCGTAGCTTTCGGGAACTGTACTGCTGCCCCGAGAGTTCGGTGATATCCGATCAGAAACACGCGGTCTCGCATTTGCGGCACGCCATGGAACACCGAGTTGATAAACGTGTAGCGCGACGTATAGCCGATCGCTTCCAGGGCCTCGGCTATCTCGGCCATAATATTGCGCCCGTCGAAATTCAGTATGTCAGGCACGTTCTCGACTAGGATTGCAAGCGGCTGCATGGCCCGCACGTAGTGCAGGTAGCGCAGGTATAGATTGGCACGCGGATCGATCTTAAACGCGCGCGGATGCTCCAAGATCTCGCGCAGCTTCGCCCTGCCAACCCGCGTATAGGCTTGGCACGGCGGGCCGCCGACGATGATGTCGAAGGCATCTGCAACTGAATCAAGCCCCAGCTCCTTCACTAGGTCCGCAGGTTCAATTCTTGTGATATCGCGGGCCTTTGAATGCACGACTGCCCGCGCGACGTCGCCATTTGTGTGAAAGTTCAGCGCATACGTTGCTGCTGCCTTCTCATCCGCTTCGACGGCAGCATCGATACGGCAGCCTGCTGCCTTAAACCCCAGCGAGATCCCGCCACAGCCGGCAAACAGGTCAAGGACCCGCGGCGGCGCGCCGCCTGCCAGACGGGCGAGCTTTTTCTGAATTGCAAGCTGTCCGCGCGCCCCACTGGCCAGTTCGCTCATCGGAGTCTCGCCCCAGGAAAGAAATGATTCGTTTGCGCAACACCATAGTGTCATGGCTCTCGCATTCCCAGATGATCAATACGTCCCAACCATCGGCGGCAAGTGCCGCAACACTGCGCAGATCCCGCGCGACTGTTCGCGCGAACTTATCCGCCCAAAAGGCCGCGCGGCTCTTGGGTTGATAGGCGAACCGGCATCCCTCATGACGATGCCAGAAACAACCATGGACGAAGATCACCTTTCTGCGGCCCTTCATTACAATGTCCGGCCGACCAGGAAGTCCGCGAACATGCAAGCGGTAGCCGACGCCGAGGTTCCTCAGCACGCTTCTCACTGCACGTTCGGGCGCTGTGTCCTTACCGCGGATCGCGGCCATGTTTGCACTGCGCCGCTCGGCACTGATCCGATCCATCCTGCGCCACCCTGCTAATATCACTTCATTACGAGCGCAAAGCTCCGCACTGCCAGTGCTTTTAGGGGTTCGAGCAGAAAAACATCCCCCCGCGTAGCTTGAGCGGGGTCCCCGCAGGAAATGGTCGACTTTACCAAAATCTCGCCTCTTCACTTGACACGCTCTACGGTTCTCATATATGCGTAACATGATACCTACATTTCGTATATCTAGAATACGGAACGGACAATGGATAAAAGAGTAGAGGCAGATGAGGCTTCCTCTCAGCCTGGAGAAAGCCAGCATGAGCGATTCAGGCGACTCGCAGGCAAGCGAGTTGTCAGAACGATCAAAGATATTCGTCTGATCGGGAATCTAGGTAACAGAAACAATTATGAGTACACGAACGGTGAAATCGACAAAATATTCCGCGCCCTTGACAGGGAGCTCAAGCAGGCTCGAGTGAAGTTCGACGGCCGAAGAAAAGAAGACGATGGAATCGATTTCTCCCTCTGAGGGCAGGAAATGACCGCAATTACAGGGTGGGCCTTCTCGCCACGCGGATTTAATGACGTGGAACAGGAGGTTACGGAGAGTGACCAGTTCAATACTGAAGCCGTTCCAGAGACTGAGGCACTCGTCCGCGAGGCCGTTCAGAATTCGCAGGATGCGCGGACCAAGGGCAACCAAAGCCCAGTCAAGCTACGCATAAGTCTGAGAGACAGCACGAACGGGCTCGACCCGGAACTCTTGCAAGAGCTGACCGCCGGTCTTGGTCCTCATCTGCAGGCCGTGGGATTTCCGCAGATTGATGCCGATCGAGTTGCCAGTCCTTCTGCGCTCCTCATTGAGGATTTCGGTACAGAAGGCCTGACTGGCAAAATCGACGACGAAAATGATGCTGGAAATTTCCGTTCATTCTGGTTCCGGCATGGCGGTTCTTACAAGCGGGGCAGTAAGAACGGACGCTGGGGTCTGGGAAAGCTCGTCTTTCCAATAGCGTCTGCATCTCGCTGCTTTTTCGGGTTGACCATCCGAGAAGACGATCCAGTGCCGCTGCTTCTCGGCCAGGCTGTTCTTAGGACGCATCAGCTGCAAGGACACAAATACGCGCCTCACGGCCACTATGGTGATATCTCTCAGAAGAATTTGCGCCCAATAGCCGATCCTCAGATTATAGAGCGATTTCAGCGGGGCTTTGGACTGAGTCGCACGAACGAGACGGGGCTTTCTGTAGTGGTGCCGTATCCCGTCGGTGAAACCGACCGCGACAAGCTTCTCCAGTTCGTTGTCCGCAATTACACGTATCCCATTCTTACCGGCCGCCTTGTCGTCGACGTTATGGGACAAATTGTCGACGCCACGCATGTACACAAGATTGGCGAGGAGCTGCTGGAGCCTGGGCTGATCAAATTCATCGACGATATACATAGCGCCGATCATTCAGATTTAATCAGAATCAAGCCTCGGCCGCTGGGCTCCTCCAGTCACATTACAGAAGATCTGATCGAAGCCGATCTGTCCGATCTGAGGGCACGATATGCGACCGGCGAGCTGATGGGGTTTTACGTTCCGATCAGGCTGGCCCGCAAGAACGAGGAGCATGTCCTATCATTCGTTGAAGTCTTTCTTCGGAATGGTGCCGAAGGTGAGAATGGCGATGCCGTCTACGTCCGCGGTGACATCACTGTCCCCGAGGAGGCCGGCCAGTTCCGCGGTGCCGGCGCGTTTGCGGCTATGCTGGCCCGGGATGCGCCCGTTTCCGAGTTTCTGGCTGACGCTGAAAACCCGGCACACACCAAATGGGTAGGCACTGCGTCGCGGCTAGGAAATAACTGGAAATACCCGAGGCCGACAACGAGCCTCATCAGAAACGCTCCCACGGATCTTCACAAGGTTCTCGCCACATGTCGTGAGCAGATGGACGAGAACGCGTTGATAAACTTTTTCTGGATTGACGATCCATCGGCACTTCCCGGCAAAACTGATGGAGCGAAACCGAAGCGGAAGGACGGTCCCGAATCCGTTCCATTTCCACCCCTGCCGAAGCCCAAGCGTCGTCTAATTCTTGCAAAAAGAAAGGGAGGCTTCACAATTAAACCAGGTCCCGATTTTCAGGAACTGCCGCTGCCAGTGGGGATCAAGGTCGAGGTTTGTTACGATCAGGAATACGGTAAGCCAAGTTGGGATAAATTTGATTTTGAATTTTCGGACGACGATCTGTCAATTGAAACCATTGGGGCGGAAGAGGAACACGGCGACAACCGCATTGTCCTCATCGTTCGGGAGCCGGACTTCTGTCTGACCGTGGAAGGCTTCGACGAAAAGCGCGACCTCGTCATCGATTTCAACGTCGTCCGAGTTAGGGAGGCGCTCGATGCGTAGCCGCGTTAATAGTACGGGTCGGCTCAAGATCGATCCAAGCATGGCCATCTTCAGTGTGTCAGAAAGAAGTGATGGGACTGCCGAATTTCACGCGAACATTGACTTGGCACCTCTCAAACTACCCAAGGAGAGTGAAGTGGTGGTGGAGGCGTACCGACAGAATCTCCACGAGCGATTTCCCTTTGGCACCGTCGCTGCCACAGCCCCAGCCCGCGCTACTGTGCTGCGTGAACTCGGCGCCGTGGGCCTGAATTTCAGGATCAAGGTCGTTGAATCACAGTCAGGTCGGTTGCTTGCCCGTGGTGACAAACTGGGGGCGGCGGAACACGGGGAAAGCGGCCGGCGCGCACTGCTTAGAGTCATAGCTCGCGACCTCGGGCAGGAACCATGGAAGACCGTACTTCACGAAGACGGCAGGCCGGTGCTCATCCTCAACGATCATATTCCTGGGGCGCTCGCGAAACTCGATACTGATCCTGTCTTTCGCTCGCTTATTCTACCAGGCGCGCTGCGCCAGGTCCTCCTTATGATGTGCATTGTCAAAGTTGAGGACAATGCCGACGATGATGACGAAGAGGCCGACGATCATTGGGCGACTGAATGGATCAGATTTGCCGAGAAGATCAGCGGGGTCGACAAACCAGACTGGGGAGATCTGGCGGAAGTGCATCGCTGGGTTGACAGAGTCTGCGGTGCGTTTTCAGCCAGATTCAGTCTAATGGCAATATTTGAAGCGGAAAGTTGACGCATCATGGCCATCGTACGCCGCCTCACCCAAGCGGGGATCGATCAATTCCGCGAATGGCTGTCTAAGGGAGCGCCGTCTCCCGCGCCAGTCATCCTTCTTGCTTCACCCGAAACCTCGGAGCCTGTTGAGGGAACCAGCACTGTTGAGCAGTGCGATTTTGCAACGCGACTTGAGCTTGGCGAGTATCTCCGTGACCGGCTTGGCGGCGTTCCGACGGCTCGCATCCGTTTCGATGCCGGTCTCTGGGACTGGCTCTCTCTCTTCTACATCAACGATCTCGCTCCGCTCGGCGCGAACGGCACGCGCGAGATGAAGCAGATCTACCGTTACACGCTCGAGCTCAAAAACCGCATGTGGAGCCGCCACGTCGTACGCATGAGTTGGATGGCGGTCGTCGATCATGGCAAGTTCGCTCGCATTATGCTTGCGCTGCCCATCACCAAGCAGTCCGAAGTCCTGGAGCAGCTTGCGGGGCAACAGGAGGTCTTCGGGGCCCGGTCCGTCGTCGAGGCCGCTGACAAGCTCTACTGGGATGAAGATTCAGACACGCTCAAAAGGGGCGCGCAGGGCAAGGCCGCGGGCACGCCGAGACGCCTCGTGCGATTCATGCGTCAGCTCCGGCGAACATATGACCCGCCGGCAATGACGGCAGATCAGCTCATCGGCACTTTGCCGCGCGAATTCGAGCGATGGAAGCAGAGCCCTCGTCCGTCCGCAAAAGTGACGGCACAGGATGACGCGCGTCAGAGCGCCAATATGGCCTGACGGCGCGCGCCGGGCATTGGCGGCGGGGCCGCATGGGAACGCCGTGGCCCGAAGCTCGATGGCTCCAGCTAAGAGTTTTTCGGCAGACTGCCGACACATTTTCAGGCAAAATAGATCCTGGGGCGGCTTTGCTGGTTCAGATGGTCAACCCATCGGCTGAGGGCGCAAACTCGATACGCTCTCCCACGATGCTGTCTTGAGCGCCACTTTGTCGTGCCCCGTCCGCCTGGACCGGGATCCTTTCTCGCTGATCGCATCGCCCGCCCGGCGGTCAGGGGAGCTGTACCGCGCTTTTCCCGAGCCGCGGCAATCGTAATGAGGCTATCATGCGTCGGATCGCAATTCTTCTTGGAGCCGGGCTCCTGTTCGCCGCGCCGGTCTCCGACATGGGGCTGCGCTTTCTATCCGGCCGTGCCGGGTCGGCTGCGTTCGACCGGATGCTGGCTGCACATGACGAAATCGGCGCCGGCCAAATTTCGTTCGACCCATGGTTCGACCCTTGGCGCGGCACGCTGCACGTCGACAATCTCGTCTTACGGACGCAGGCACTCTCGATCCGCATCGGCCACTTGACTTATGTGCAGAAAGCCGCGGGCTCGTGGCTCGTTTCCGCGGCCTCGGCGCAACAGAATGACGCAAAAACCCATGATCTTTCTTCAGCCATCCGCGATGCCGCCCGAACGGCGGCCGAAGCCGGCACAATTTCGGCCGAAGACATCGTCATCGAAAGTGCCGATGCGACGTATAAGATCCCACGCATCGAAGTTGCCGGGACTGACCTCGACGAAGACGAACTCGCCGACTTGTTCGACGTGAAAAACAGCGCTCCGATCGGTGAAAAATTCGCCCGGATCTCGGCTGCCCGTATCACGATTCCGGAAGTCACGGCGCAGTTGAAAAATTCGCCGACGACCGGCGAAATCGTCTATCGCGACATAGAACTCGGCAATGTCGTCAAGTCGCACGCTGCGCAAGCCACGATGAAGAGTTTGACCGTCAACCTCGTTGCGCAAGAGGGTGCAACCCTCGAGGCGACCTGCGGCCCGGTGACAATGAAAGATATTGATATCGCGCAAAATGCGAGGATAATGTCCGAAACGGCCAAGGCGGCAGAACAGCCAAAGCTGCTCTACAGCAATCTGACCATCGACGCATGCAGGTTCGCATCCGACAGCAAAGCCAAATCCGGCAAGGTGCAGACCGTTATCGACATTGGTTCAATCACCGCCTCCGACGTGAAAGGCAGGCCCCCAATACAGTCTTTGGCTTCGGCCAAAGAGCTGTTTGACGTGAACCGGCCGGGCGCCGACGACCCCGATGTAGTGGCCAAACGCAACGCCTACCTGGCGGACCTATATGCCTGCTATGAAGCAGGTTCGGTCGAAATGGCCAATCTGCGGGTCACCGGTGAGTCGCCGGAAGGTGCTTCCTTCTCGGGGTCGCTCGGAAAGGTTTCGCTTGCGCGTTTTGCTGCGTCCAGGATCGGCGAGCTTCGCTTTGACGATATGAGCATCGACACAAGCGGCAGCAGAGTGAAACTTTCGAGCTTTGCCCTACGCGGCATCAATCTCGCAAATATCATCAAGCTCATGGACAACAAGGCTGATGCTCGCACTGGGCCGATGCTGGATCAGGTTGTCGTCGATGCACTCGACGTTGACGTCGTCGACAAAAAGACCGACACGAATGCCCGCACGCGCTTCCAGCTCGCCAAGTTCGACATGTCGGGTACCACCACGGTCGCCGGCATTCCGACGCGTTTCGTAATGGCGCTCGATCACTTCCTTGTCGATCTCGCCAGTCTCGATTCTGCCGCGGTCGCCGACACGGTCGCTCTTGGCTATGACAAGCTCGATCTGTCGAGCCGGCTCGCGATAAATTTCGATGCAGCCAAACAAGAACTCGGCGTCGAGGACTTTTCCTTGATCGGAAAGGACATGGGCGTCGTGAAGCTGTCCGGCCAGTTCAGCAAAGTCAGTCAGGATCTCTTCTCGTACGACCAGAGCATTGCCGAAGCCGCGCTCCTCGCCGCTCTCATCAATCGTTTGGAAATAAGAATCGAAAACGCCGGGCTGTTTGAAAAAATCATCGCGGCCACTGCCAAGAAAGACGGCAAATCGCCCGAAGAGATCCGCCGCGATTATATAGCTGCAGCGAGCGTCAATGTTCCCCTTATGCTCGACAACGGCCCGGGGGCCAAGCTGATCGGGGCCGCTCTGGCCAAATTCGTCGCGGCGCCAAAAAACTTCCACCTCATAGCGCGGGCGCCCAACGGGCTCGGCGCCTCCGATTTGACGCTCATCAAAGAACCGGGCGCGCTGATGCAACGGCTGGAGATCGAAGCGACGGCGAACGAATGACGTCGATCCAAACAAAGCATCGTGCGATTTGGTCGTGCAGAAATCAGTCGGTTGGTCAAGTTGACTGATTATGCCATTGCCTCACGCTCCGCCAATCCTTCGTGGTGATGGACTCCTGGCGGCGTATGCCTTAGGCGATGGGACGGGACGAAGAGCATGATGACAAGACAGGCGGTAGTTCTGGTCGGTGGCAAAGGCACGCGCTTGGGCGGCCTCACTGCGACCACGCCAAAACCGCTGATGCCGATTGATGCGGAAACATTGTTTCTCGACGAAGTTCTTTTCAACATCGCACGCCATGGATTTGATGACATCGTTCTGCTGGCGGGGCACCTGCATGAGCAATTCATCGATCGCTACTCCGGCAGAAAAGTGCGGGACGCAAATGTTCGTGTCGTCGTCGAGCCGGTGCCAGCCGGTACCGGCGGCGCGATCGCGAACGCCGCCCCAATGCTCGCGGAGACTTTTCTCTTCGCCAATGGCGATACGCTGTTCGACATCAATCTGCGGCAACTCGACAAGATGCTTGCGGAGGCACCGCACGCGGTCGCAGCTTTGGCGCTTCGGCGTGTTGCCGATACCGCCCGTTTCGGCAGTGTCGAACTTCAGAATGGCCGCGTCGTTGCCTTTCACGAAAAGAATGCGGAAAAGGCCGGCCGCGAAGGGCTCATCAACGGCGGCATAGGGCTGCTGCGGCGTGAGATTCTATCATGCATGGATCAAATGCCAGCGTCGATCGAAACCGACGTCTATCCGCGCCTCGCCGCGGCCGGTCAGCTCAAAGGCGCGGAGTTTTCAGGCTATTTCATCGATATCGGCCTGCCCGACACGCTCGCCCAGGCGCGTGACGAGATTCCGCAGCGGCGCCGGCGTCCGGCGGTGTTCTTTGACCGCGATGGCGTGCTCAACCACGACAGCGGCTATACGCATCGGGTCGAGGATCTGCAATGGATTCCCGGCGCGATCGAGACGATCCGCCATATGAACGATGCGGGCATTCTGGTCTTCGTCATCACAAACCAGGCTGGGATCGCCCGCGGTTATTATACGCAAGCCGAGGTCGAGCGATTTCACGCGGCAATGGTCGCCGATCTCGCACGAGAAGGCGCGCATATCGACGCCTTTTACGTCTGCCCTTATCATCCTGAGGCGGAAATCGAGGCCTACCGGCACCCCAACCATCCCGATCGCAAACCCAATCCAGGCATGATTCTGAAAGCCCTGGCGGAATGGCCGATCGACTCCAGCCGAAGCGTGCTGATAGGCGACCAAGAAACTGATATTGAGGCGGCGCGGCGCGCCGGCGTTGGGGGAATTCTATTCATGGGTGGTGATCTTCGTGAGCTCGCTGAAGCTGCTTTCAACAAGACTATGGGCACAAAGTCAGTAGCCGAACCGGCTGATCCCAATTGAGACACGCAGACGGCTTATGACAGGGTGATGGACCAGACGTGCGCGCTCTCTTGCATCGGTTATGCATCTTAGCACGCAGCCTGATGGCGGGAACATTTTTGCACGACGCCTGACCACAGGTTTCCCTTGTCGTCGGCGGGAATGTTGGATTATATGTTTGCCTGATCCCGGCTTAATTCTAGGCAACACAGATGCACTTGTCAGGCTTCGTTGACGACGACTATACACGTCTGCTGCGCTTCATCCAGCAGCGGAAGTTGAGCTATCAGCCATTCCGCTTTGATGATGAACATGAGGTTGGCGAGGCACTGGCCTTTCTCTCGGGCACAAGCGTCAATCCCTGCAAAGGAGTGGTACACTGGCCCAATCCGCCGGCCGATATCCGCGACCTGATAGTCGCGCCATCATCTATGCAGGATTTCCGTCGTGCAAACGATGCGTTGCGCATCATCTACGATCACTTCGTGGCGTCCATCTGTCATCATCTCGGTGACGACATCGCAGGCCTCGATTTCGCGGAATATGGGTGCAACACGGGTTATTTTCTATATAGCCTCGGGTTGCGAGGGGCGCGACGCACTTTTGGTCTCGATTTTACCTACAACGAAGAGGTTTTCGCGCTATTCAATCGCAAGCTTGGGACTAACGCGCAATTCCTCTTCTCTGAGTGGGACAGCTTTCGTCATCAGCCGCACTATAACGAAGTGCCGGAAGTCGACGTATGCCTTTCCGTCGTTGTTCTTTGTCATCTCGCCGATCCGCTGCACCACCTCACATATCTTTGCAGCCGCGCGCGAAAGGCGATTTTCGTCTGGACCACGGTCCATCAATCCGACGACCTTTATATGAGCTTTGGCCGACCTGCGCTTTTCCCCAACAGCCTGGCGTGGCCGTTGAGCTTCGATAATGGAGTCGCCCCATCGCGCGGATTATTGGAACTCTGTCTCAAGGAAAATGGCTTCGAGGATATCCGTTATTTGGAGCCCGTGGCACCGCCGCCGCTCGAAAATTTCTGGCAGTCGCACAGCGGCATTGTCGCCTTTCGCACGCGCGATGCGGCAACCGCCTATACGGGGGGCCGAATTAGACGCGACCTGCCTGCCGACTTGGTAAAAGGATTTCTAGGCCCGAAACCAAGGCGCTCTTTCGCGGATCGGATCTCCGCCGCCCTTGGGAAAATCGCCTAGCAGCCTGTCGGACTTAAATCTTAAGCCCTTGATTTCATTTCTCTTTATGTCTTCGGCATCAATACAAAGATAAATGATTTCAATGGGTTAGATATCTCAACGAGCTTGAGTCCGACAGGCTGCTGGCAAAGATCATCGAATAGGTCGCCAAGCTGCAAGCGGCCTTCGGGCGGCTTTTTCTTTTCCAAAATCGGGGCATGAATGCCGGGTCGCAGCTGCACTTGACAGGATCGGAAACAGGTTGCCGCCGACCGAACCGGCGCATCCCAATTGAGGCACAGGTCGAATGTCCGTGAGCGAAAAGGCCATCCAGGAGAACGCCTATGAGGCCATCCGCTTTGACGAAGCGCAGGCGTTTCTTGTCAAGCAGGCCTTGCCGTTTTGGAGTTCGCACGGGGCCTATCCCAACGGCTGTTTTGTCGAGCATCTCGACCTCGCCGGCAATCCCGTTGACCCTGGTTTTACGCGCGTGCGCGTGCAGGCCCGCCAGATCTATGTCTTCAGCCATGCTCAGCTTACGGGCATTTTCCCGCAGCCGGATCTCTGCACGCGTGCGGTCGATTTCTTCATCCGCTCGGCATGGCTCGGCGACGAACGCGGTTGGGCCAAACTCATATGCCGCGACGGAACCCTGATCGACGGCTCGAGCGATCTCTACGACATCAGCTTTGCGCTGTTTGCCCTGGCCTGGCGTTATCGCGTGGCGCCCGATCCGCTTTGCCGCGAAATCGCCCATGCCACGCTGGATTTCCTCGACAGGAAGATGAAACATCCGCTGGGCGGTTATCATAACGACGCGGCCCGATCATTGCCGCGCATCCAGAACCCGCATATGCACCTGGCCGAGGCAATGAACGCCTGGTACGAAGCCAGCGGCGAAGACCGCTTCCTCGTCCTCGCGGGCGAACTCGTCGATCTGATCGAGTCCCGCTTCTGCGACCCCGCAACCGGGGCCCTTGCAGAATTCTTCAACGAGGATTGGACCCCGGTTCCAGGTCTGCAAGGCGACATCGTCGAGCCTGGACACCAATTTGAATGGGCCTGGATCATTGCTCAATATGGACGGCTGTCCGGGTCGCCCCGCCTCGAGCTGATGCGCCGTCTCATCGGTTCGGCGCTACGCCACGGTTTTGATGAAGCGACCGGCCTCACCGTCGACCAGGTCGGCCGCGACGGCCGGCTCATCGCTGCGAGCCACCGACTTTGGCCGCAGACGGAAGCGCTCAAGGCCTGTCTCGCGGCGGGCGAGTTTCTCCACCAGCCGGCGCCGGCGCGCATCGCCAAGATCCTCGATGCGATCTTCGAGCGCTTTCTACGTCCAGGCCCCCTGCCCGGCACGTGGATCGACCATTATCATCCCGACTGGTCGCTGATCGTCGACAAAGTTCCGACGACGTCCCTCTACCATATCGCGCTGGCCTTCTTCGAACTGCTCCGGCTTCGCGACACGTTCGCTGCCGAGTTCGATCAACAATATGGGCACCGCGAACAGCATCTCGCTAAATCGAAAGAACGCTAGCGAATTGCAAGAATGGCGTGATGCTGAGATCCACTCAAAAGCTCCTCTTCCAATGAGGCCGACCTGGGTGCATGCAACTCCTCTAACCATCCATCCCGTGGAGAAATTTCGACGACCTCGCGGAAACCTAGTTGAGCCATGGCTAGATCAAACAGCGCTCGGCTGATCCTCGTGTTGTCATTGAACGAATAAGGAAAGTCTTTCAGTTCTGAGAGATCCCTGTGCGGCGCCTGATAAGAGACGATCAGAGCGCGGCTATTGACCATTTGTCCCCAGAATAGAAGAGCGCCTTTGGTGACGCCCGACACGGCCCTCAGAAAGTTCAGAGGGTCCGGAAGGTGGCACATAATTGCTGAGACGACCGTCACATCAAATTCTTTGCGCAAAGGCAGTTTGTGAGCGCGGGAATCATAAGCGGCATGGATGAACTTGGCGTTCGTTTTGAGCGTCTTGTTCAGGAAGGATACCGACTGCGAATAGTCGTAATAATCCATTCCTGTGCCTTGCATGCCTCTCAGTTCGGCGCCGACGGGAAAGTAGCCATTGTTGCATGCCACATCGAGGAGCGAACCGCCTGGGAAGCGTCGCGCAACTTCATCCAGCTGGTCGTCATACATCTTGCGGAGACGTCGATTCGCATCGGTCGTCCGCTCCCACTCCGCCACCGTCATATCGGCTCTATCGAAGACCAATGGTGGCGAGACGCGTGGATCGCGCGCTGAAACCCATGAATACGCGGCACCGGTTTGCACGTCGTCTGAGAGAATGAATGGTTGATAATTCAGAACTTCCTTGGCGCGATCTATGGTGCCAGCAAGATGCGGTCGCAAGTCCATGAGGTCTCGACCTTTCTGATAAACGATCGACGGGGCCATCACAGAGCCACGCTCGGGAAAAACATGTCAATGCGTCATCGTTTCAAAGGCCAATAGCTTTCAAGACGGCGGAGCAGGTCGGCGGGAAAAATGCTTCTCGACGCCCGCTATTCTCATCATGACCTGCCTCCCCTGGGGCGTTTCCCGAACGGCGCCCATATGCTATACTTAACTTAGTCACGATAGTCGTCTGGAGCATCTGACAAGAAAGTTAGCCCGAAAAGTCCCCAGGGCATATCGTCAAATTCAAGTTCATCCCTTCCTCTGCGTGAGTAAAAGCGAGCGGACATGTCCGAAGTAAATGTTGCAAAAGAGAAATCCTCGAAAATAGCCGAACCTCAAAACATGTATCGCCAGCAAATCGCTGTGCCCGAACAAAAGGTCGTGCTGCGAGGTCTCACGCAGTCCTGCGCCAGGCAAGGCATGCTCGGATTGGAAGTTGGAAGTTGGTGTGGGGATTCCGCAGTAGAAATTGGCGCAATCGTCAAGGAATTTGGCGGAAAGCTCTTTTGCGTTGACTGGTGGAAGGGAAATATAGACACCCACCTGGAGGAAACTGCCAAACAAGCAGACGTTTATTCAGAATTTTGGAATAGGATCGTCGGAGAAGGTCTGGATGATGTCATTATCCCTATTCGTGGACGATCTGATGATGTTGCAACAGTATTGCGCGCAGAAACATTCGACATGATATATATTGATGGAGATCACAGATATTCTCAGGCCAAGCGAGATATAGAGAACTATTCAACGCTAGTTAAGGACGGCGGCATATTCTGTGGCGATGATTGCGAGGGACGGCTTAGCGACTTTGCCCCGGAGTTTTTAGACACAGGCAAGGAAGTTGACTATCACGAAACAGTTCATTGCGGGGTCGTGCTCTCGGTTGGCGAATATTTTGAAGAATACTCCATAGACTATAATATATGGAGTGTTCGACGTGACGCCGCTGGGCGGCTGTCAAAAAATTCGGGTATTCAACGTCCCGCCTCTCGCTGGCTGCCAACAAATTTGCGGTTCGCGAACATAGAACCGCGGCGCCAATATCATCCGCCATTAATTAGCTCATACAAAGAATACAACCTCATCAGATACGGGAGGAAGGTTTTTGCTTTGCCATGGCCATTGGGGCCAATCGATATTACGAAAGAAGCCGATAGAAAGCGGGTAGGAATACTTTCTGCAGACTCCATTAGTACAGTCCGCGAGTTAATTGACAGTCGATAAATTCGATCAACTGCCGGATGCTTCTACTAATTATCGCTCTCTGCGTGATGCGGTGGTTTTGCGCGGTTCGCCGGCGCGATTTTTGTTCCTTGGCGGTCATGCCGTTCCAGCCTCACCTATTCCGGCAAACGCCGCAGCACAAAGGTCAATGTGCTGCCGCGCCGGAAGTGAAGACTTAGCGGCGCCAGCACCGCCGCAATCGGCAAGAGGCCGAGCGCCGCACCCATTGCGCAGAGCCGCCGTGCCATGCTCCCCTGGCCCTTCTTGACTGCCTTGTGCACGAAATTCTGTTGCCGCGTGACGGCCGAGGCAATCGAGTCGACCCAGGAGAAGACTTCATATTCGTAGTTGCGATCGCGCATCAAAGCCGGCCTCAGCCCCGGCGCGTTGCGAACGAACCATTCAAGGTAATCTGGCTTGTGATACCAGATATGGCGGCCGTAATCGGGATAGGCGGAGAAATAGCCGAACAGCTGCGTTTGCAGGCTTGCCTGGTTCGGCACGCTGATGACCAGCACGCCCGAGGGTGCGAGCCAGGAAGCATATTCCTTGATAAAATCGGCCGGTCGATCGATGTGCTCCAAGACCTGCCAAACGAGCATGACGTCGACGCCATCCTGCACGCCCCCCGCGCTCGCAGCCTCATTCCGCGTTGAAAAAACCGGAACGCCGCGACGCCGCGCATTGCCCGCCCGCGCCTCGTCAGGTTCGATTCCGCAGATGCGATCATATCCTCGACTCTTCAGAAACTCGAGGAACTGGCCGTCGCCGCAGCCGATATCCGCAATCCTGATATGCTTGTCCTTGAGCTGAGGCAGCTCTCCCCCGAGCCAGAGCATTCGCAATGTCATCAACAGCCGCATGACAAGCGACAATTTGCCGACCGGATCTGGGAGCACATGCGAATGGATTAGATTCTCGGGAGGAATGCGCAGAATCCGGCACGTCGGACAAAGGATGAGGTCCATGCCTGCATCGCGAACCAATGCCCCATGGTCCAGGCCGCAATCCGCAGCCCCGCAGCTCAGAGCTTGATCAATGCTGGTCACGCCGGCACTCCGCGCATTCCTGTTGCCGTCAGCGCTGCCCGGTCTGCTCAAAGCTGCTTCCAAGGCGGCGGCTCCGTGCCCGAACATAATGCGTCGAGATGCTTCATGTCCCTGAGCGTATCCATCGCCCACCAAAATCCGTGATGGCGATAGGCGGCGAGTTCACCGTCGGCGGCGAGCTTCTTCAGCGGCTCTTGCTCGAGCACAGTCTCATCGCCGCCGAGATAGTTGAACACGCCGGGCTCCATGACGAAAAAACCGCCGTTGATCCAGCCACCGTCGCCCCGCGGCTTCTCTTCGAACCGCGTGACCTGCCATTGGTTGTCATTGAAGACGAGCGCGCCGAAACGTCCCGGTGGTTGTACGGCCGTCACTGTAGCGAGCTTGCCATGCGTGTCATGGAAGGCGATCAGCTTGTGCAGATCGACATTGGCGACCCCGTCGCCATAGGTCAGCAGGAATCGCTGATTTCCAACATAGGCCGCGACTCGCGCCACTCGACCGCCGGTCTGTGTCGACTCGCCCGTTTCGACCAGCGTCACCTTCCATCGCGGCAGCCCCGAACGGTGAATCGTCATCTGACTTTCGTTCTGGAAATCGAAAGTGACATCGCTTCGATGCAACAGATAGTTCTGAAAGTACTCCTTGATGATGTAGCCCTTGTAGCCAAGGCAGATAACAAACTCCTCGAACCCCTGCTCGGCATAGCCCTCCATAATATGCAAAAGGATCGGACGCCCGCCGACCTCCACCATAGGCTTCGGACGCAAGCCAGTTTCTTCGCTAAGACGCGTTCCGAGGCCGCCAGCGAGGATAACTGTCTTCATGGCAGATCCTTGGATAGAGTGGAATGCAGGCTCTGGGTGCTGACCAGAGGGTGGTTGAGCTCGGAACTTGCCGCGTCGACAACGAATATGGAGCGCGCCGCCACGTCTTTGGTGATACGCGCAATGTAAACCGCCAGGAAAGCCAGCGAAAAGCAGACGAAAGCCAGATTGATCAAAAGCAGGGGAGTGAGCGGGACTTTGATGCCGAAGACTGCCACCGCAGACGCTAAGAGATCCGCGGCCGCGATCGGCAGTCCTACATAGGCGATCACGCGAAGCGGGAAGGTGGAGGCGCTCAATATGCCGCCGATCGCGAATTCCGCCATGCGGACGAAATTGTAATGTGTTTTGCCAAATCGACGAGGCTCGCGCTTGTAGTCGATCCCAAAGCGGCGAAATCCCGCGTATGCAAGGTCGCTCCGCACGAATGGGAAGGTGGAGCGGTGGCTTAGCACTTGCTTGCGCACGCGATCGGAGAAAAGCGAAAACTCCGCCATGTCGATGATGAAATCGGAATCTGCGATCTTGTTCGTCAGGCGATAGAATAGCCGCCTGGCCGCCACAACAGCAGCATTTTCCGGACGCCATTTGCGCCGCCCGTAAACAAGATCATACCCCTCTTCCCACTTGGCAACAAAGACTGGAATGAGCTCCGGCGGATCCTCGCAATCGGCGTCGATGATCACATAGGCGTCGCCTTTGAGATTGGTCAGCCCGCACAGCACCGAGGCCTGATAGCCGAAATTGCGCGCATTGCTGATCACCTGCACGGTCGGATCGCGCGCTCTTATAGCCTTGATGATATCCAGTGTTCTATCGGTCGAAGCATTATTGACGAAGGTGAGTTCCAGTTCGTATTTGCCGCCGAGCTTGTCGCGAACCGCGATGTAGCGTTCATAAAAATGATTTAAGGACAGCTCTTCGTTGTGAGCCGGACATATAATCTGGATCGACTTTTTCGGCGAATTCTGGTCACGCTGATCCATCATCTCCCCATTGTTCCGGCTGCAGCAGCCAGTCTCTCGAAAGCGAATCTCCGATCTGCAGCACAAGCAGAACGAGGCCGGCAAGCACACCGGTCAGCAGTTGCACGATGCCAAATAGAATGGCGATTCCGAGGGCATCGGCGGCGGTAATGCCAACAACCTGCAAGAGTGCAACCGAGACGCTCTCACGCATCCCCCAGCCGCCCGCGGTGATCGGAATCGCAGTGGCGACCAAAATGATGGGCGCGCATACCGCGACGGCACCGATGGAAGCATAGCCAAGCAGCGCCGCAGCGATGAGCACGAACACAGCGCATGACAGTGCATGGATGAGAACCGAAACGATGCAGGTCGCCTGATAGAACTGACCGGATCGCACCAGCTGATGACCGCTGTCCGCAAGCTGATGCAAGTGCTGCGAGCGGAACAGTTTCGCGATACGCAGCACAACCGGCCGCGGCGTGACGGCGGCGGCGAGGACGGCAATAGCGGCAACGGCGGCAAATAGCGCCGGCGTGAGCGCAATCCTCGGCCCGAACCCATAAATGAGCCCGAGCGGGGCGATGATCCCGCCTAAAAGGACGATGCAGAGCGTGCCGGAAATGCGATCAAACAGGACCGAAAGGAACGCCGTACCGCGAGAAATGTCGTCACCGACAAGAGTGACGAAGCGCGCCGAGTCGCCGCCGACAGTCGAGGGCAGCAGCTGGTTGACGAACCGCTCCGCCAACACGCCGCGCATGAGCGTCAACGGCGCCGCGCGGCACTTAAAGGCCGCCAGCAGCAGATGCCATCGATACGCCAGCACCAGCATCTGCCCCGCTGAAACGAGGAAACACAACAACACCGCAGCGAGCGGCATGCGCCAAATGCGATCGAGCGCCGTCTCGACGTCAACGCCGCGGAACGCCACATAGAGAAGCCCCGCGGTGACGAGCAGCTGTGCAGCCAGCATCAGTTGTCGGCGCAGCTTGGATGAGGGTTGCGCGACTGCCGTCACATCTTCGGCAATTGGGTTCATGGATTCAAATCTCACATCGCTGCAATAGCTTCATTCACGTCGGCTAGCGTCTCCTTCAGCATATCGTCGCCGGCCAACATGGCGCCGTACCAACCGATTGTCCGCGCCAGCGCCTCATCGATCCGCCAAAACGGCTGCCAGCCGAGCCGAAGCTCGGCCTTGGCTTGACTTGGCTACGGAACGCCCCGCTCACGATGGGCTGCGCAGCGAGGTGGAAAACGATCTCCGGAGTGTGGGCACGCGTCTCCTGCACCAGCGTCGTTTGGTCGCGGATGTCGGCGCGGACCTTCCCTTCGAGGAGCCGCGTCAGCCCCACTGTTTCGAAGAAGGACGGCGGCGTGGGAGGATCGAGCGCATAGCCCCGCGCTTTCGCGCCCATTTCATGGAGCAGGATGGTAAGCCAACCTCGAATGAGACCGGTATGGCCGGTCACCAGGACGCGCTTGGCTTCCCACAATTCGCGCTTGAGTGCCATGAAATGAATAGTGCCCCCGCAAATCTCTTAACGCTGTGGCAGTCTTCATTGCCGCCGTTTTCTTTGTTCGGAAACCTGATCCTTTTTCGCCGCGAGACCCTATCTGTCAAGGCTGCCGGAGGCCGCCGGCGCTTGTCGCTTGAAGCCAAGCCGGGAACCGAACCCTTAAAATCCAAAGCTCCATTGCAATACAAAGATGCAATGTTTAGATGGTCGCGTCCACCTGACACCGGCGGGGTTGAATGTCTTCGGCGCTTTATGACATTGCGGGAAGCGTCCCGCAAGAGCTAGCCTTGATGCTGGACGCCTTGCGCGATGCCGACGAAATTTATAGGCCGTCCCCGTTCTGGGAAAAGTTGGCGCTGCAACACGTCAATCAGCTGGAAACGCAGGGGTTCGCCGACTTCAAGCGCACCATCAATCTGCGCTACTTCAATTGGGGCATCCTGGGAATTTTCGCCCATCAGATGATCCCGCTCGTTTGGTGGTGGCTGATGAAAGGCCACGGAAATCCTTTGACGGCGCGAATCGTCGACGAGGCGGCCGGCGGCAGCATATATGGCCCGTTCGAATCCCGCATCTACGCGGCGCATGTTGCCCTGCTCTACCAGAGGGTCTTGCAGGAAGATCGGCCAGGCGTCTTCGGCAAATGCACCGAGTCCTTGATCGGCAACCCGATCCGGGTCCGAACCGACGGTGTCGTCGTAACCCAGGACCTGTGCAATTCGATCCATGAATATCTTCACGCCACACAGTTCACGGATATGTCCAAGTCGCCGTTGCGCGTCTTGGAAATCGGCGCCGGCTATGGCCGGCTCGCCGAGGTATTCCTGCAGGCCAAGCCCGGACTGAAATATTGGATCGTCGACATTCCTCCGGCACTTTACGTCTCGCAGCGTTATCTGTCGCAAGTGTTTCCAGAAAAGAAGGTATTCAAGTTTCGTCCGTTCGCGCGTTTTGCCGACGTCGAGCGCGAGGTCGAAGACAGCGACATATGCTTTTTCCTGTCGAATCAAATCGAAATGCTGCCGCCGAAATCGGTCGACATCACTTTATGCATCAGCAATCTGCACGAGATGACGAAGCAGCAGATCCTGCATTATTTTCACCAGATCGACCGGATGACGCACGGCATTTTCTATACCAAGCAATGGATGCGTTCGATCGCGAGGGAAAACGGCTTCAGCATTTCCCGCAGCGAATATCCAGTGCCATCGGTTTGGGCTGAGCGGTTCAATGCAAGACACCCGCTTCAGTCGTGGTTCTTCGAAGCGGGATATGAAATCCAATGACCGGGCGTTTTCTTCAATCCCAATCGTTGCCTAAACAGGGCGACGCGATCGGCCAGTACGGCGCTGACGAAGGCGCTGCCCATAAACTATCCCAGGAACGAATGCCCTTTGGTCGGGACGGTGGGATTAAGTACCTAGCCTTGATCGTCGTGATTGCTTCCGCACTTTCTCCGGCGCTTTTCTTCTCTTTTGGCTATCATAATGATTTCAACGCCTGGGCCTATAATGCCCAGTCCTGCTGCACCCACCATCCCGAGACTGTGATTTTGACCGCCATCGGTCGCTATTTCGGAGCGATCGCGGAGAACCTGCAATTCCTGACGATCAGGACTCTGTACGACTTTTGGATATGGCGGCTCGTCGGCATCGTCTCCACAGCTTTGCTCGCCGCCTATTATTTGCACATCGTCTCCCTCGGACGCGCGCCGACATGGCGAGACGTGTTTTTGTCGGTTGCCGTGTTCACATTGCCGACGATGCAATTTCAGGCCATCTGGGTGTCCATGTATATGTTTTGGACCCCGCCAATGTTGCTTGCTTTGATCGCCGCACATATTTTCCGGATCGCAGCGCTCAGAACGGGGATTCTGCCAACCGTCCGACTTGCAGCGCTCGGCTTCATCGCACTGCTGGCCGGGGTGTTTTTCTATGCGGCATCAGCGATGTTCGTGCTCGTTCCGACCGCCCATCTTTTGCTGACCCAGAATGCAACCTGGGTGCGCCGCATGGCTGTGGCCGCCGTCGTCGGGCTCGGCGGCGCCTTCGTGTCCCTCTTCCTGATCCAGAAGTATATTGTCTTGCCGCATATGTCGGTCGTGCCCTATCTGGGCGATTATAAGTTCGACTTTACCAATAACCTGATTGCCGAAGCCACATGGAGACTCGGCCAATATCTCTGGGAGGCGGCCTATCTTTGGCTGGTTCTCGAAGTGCCATGGTTCCCGAAGATCGTTGCGCTTGGAGCATTGATATCGCTTGGCTATATCGCTTTCCGCATCATCCGGCGCACGGTTCCGCTCAGCACATTGATCAACCCAATTTTGGCGTGCGGTCTGTTTCTTGTCGCCGCCGCGCCGCTCGTCACCGTGCATCAATTCACGCAGACCTACCGCGTCACTCTCACGATGACCGGAATCGAGCTGCTTGTGTTTTTCTGGCTGCTGAAGCAATTGCCTGTCAATCCCGCCAAGCTGGCGTCCGTATTTGCCGCAATAGGCGCTGCGCTGGGATTTGCCGGGGTCTACGGCACCGCAGCAGCAACGGCGACAGAATTTGCGCTCTATGCGCGCGCCGTGGCCGGTCTGAACACAGCGTCACGAGAGCATTTTTTGCCGATCGTCGTCCTTCGTCAAATATTCCCTGATCATGCGCGGCAAGCGTTCGGTCTCGATCTGAAGAGGGATTTTGGCGGCCTTGGCCCTGCCGACCACATCTTCGATCTTCTGCTCGGCCCGCGTTATAGCGGAAAGTCTGCTTTCGATGTCGCCGAGTTTGAATTGCCAGCCGTCGACGGCGTGCCAATTGCCCTGGAAAAGAACGCGCTGATCATCGACACGTCGGCGATTTATGGCGTGCCCAATTTCAAGGATTTTTCGAATCGTGTAGGTGTTGTCTCGGCGCAGCCGCGAGGAACGTTTGGTCCCATGTACGCGCTGCTCGGCCGCAATCCTGGGTCATTTTGGGAGGTGTGCGGCCAGGCTTATCCACAGCCGTTTCCGATCACCTTCGAACTCGACTTGCCGTCTGCGCGCACATTGACGGGCTATAGCCTGTCGACGATCGAAGTGCCCGAGCGCATGCCGAATGCTTGGGACCTATGGGTGAGTTCCGATCTTGAGAATTGGCGTCGTGTTGAACAGGTAACAGAAGGTGGAAAGTGGAAAATCGAGGAGATTCGCCATTATCGACTGGAGCCCTTGCCGGCAGTCAAGGGGATCAAGCTGGTGATCATGGGAACCGACGGCGGACGGTGCCGTCGCAATTTGTGTTGGAAATTATTTTGGCGCGATCTCCAGCGTGAGGAATTTACCGCATCATGCGGCGAGGTCAATGGTTTGATCAAACGGCTTTTCAGCAAGGGTCTCCCAGCCGTTG
>JBKQHN010000130.1:0-11063 GCA_052148755.1 Beijerinckiaceae bacterium
AACGCGACGGCGGCACCCATCTCGCCGGCCTGCGCGCCGGCTTGACGCGGCAAGTCACCGGCTATGCCGAGCGTTCCGGCCTCAGCAAGCGCGAGAAGGTGGATCTCACCGGCGATGATTGCCGCGAGGGCCTGAGCTGCGTCCTATCGGTGAAAGTGGCCGATCCGAAATTTTCGTCGCAGACCAAAGACAAGCTCGTGTCCTCGGAAGTGAGGCCGGCGGTCGAGGGCATCGTCAACGAAATGCTCGATCGCTGGTTCGAAGAGCATCCGCACGAGTCCAAGATCATCGTCGGCAAAGTGGTCGAAGCGGCCCAAGCCCGCGAAGCCGCCCGCAAGGCGCGCGAACTCACGCGGCGCAAGGGCGCCTTGGACGTCGCCAATCTGCCCGGCAAGCTCGCCGATTGCCAGGAGCGCGACCCCGCCAAATCCGAGCTCTTCCTTGTCGAGGGTGATTCTGCGGGTGGGTCGGCGAAACAGGGCCGCAATCGCGAATACCAAGCCGTCCTGCCGTTGCGCGGCAAAATTCTCAACGTCGAGCGTGCGCGATTCGACAAAATGCTCTCGAGCCAGGAGATCGGCACGCTCATCACGGCGCTCGGCACCGGGATCGGCCGCGACGATTTCAACGCCGACAAGCTGCGCTACCACAAAATCATCATCATGACCGACGCGGATGTCGACGGTTCGCATATCCGTACGCTGCTTTTGACGTTCTTCTTCCGGCAAATGCAGGAGTTGATCGCGCGCGGCCATCTCTACATCGCGCAGCCGCCGCTCTATAAGGTGAAGCGCGGCTCGTCCGAACAATATTTGAAGGATGAGCGGGCGCGCGAGGATTATCTCATCACCAACGGCCTCGAAGGTGCCGTCCTGCGTGTGGCGAACGGCGAAGAGCGGGCAGCCGCGGATCTGCGCAGCCTCGTGGAAGAGGCACGTATCGTGAGCCAAGTGCTGCACAATCTGCATACGCGTTATGACCGCCGCGTCGTCGAGCAAGCGGCCGTCGCCGGCGCTTTGCGTCCGATCTCCGGCCAGAATGAAGAGGAGGCGGAGGCGTTTGCGCAGGAGATCGCGACGCGGCTCGACCGTATGGCCGATGAACTCGAACGCGGCTGGGAAGGCCATGTCGAGATCGGCAGCTATGTCTTGACGCGCGAATTGCGCGGAGTCCGCCAAGCCGCGACGCTCGATGCCGGCCTGCTGGCCTCGGCGGAGGCCCGCCGCCTCAACGAACATGCGGCATCGCTGCGCGAGACCTATGCACGTCCCGCTTTATTTGTCCGCCGCGACGAGCAGACGCAGGTTTCGGGGCCGGCGGAACTCCTCGACGTCGTGATGGCGGCCGGCCAGAAAGGCATTTCGCAGATGCAGCGGTATAAAGGCCTCGGCGAAATGAACGCCGAACAGCTGTGGGAGACGACGCTCGACCGCAACGCCCGTTCGCTCCTGCAGGTGAAGATCAAGGAAGGCGACGATGCCGACGATGTGTTCGTCAAGCTGATGGGCGATGTCGTCGAGCCGCGCCGCGAATTCATTCAGGAAAATGCGCTCAACGTGGCGAATTTGGATGTGTGAGTTTGATTGCCGTAGATCTGGGGAGAGGCAAATAGTTGCCCGCGAGAGGTAAAAAGTTGCATCGGGCGAGGCATAAACTCGTTGTCGAGGGACTGGAACAACTACAAATCTGGGACCGCATTACGCCCAATACCATTACGCATTATGGCGCATTACGGTGATGGGGTGGACGGCGCCCTGACCGGCGTCGATGTGCCAAGATGGTCGTTGTCACAACCCATCACCGTAATTCTAATCAAGGCCGCTTGAAGCACTGCAGGCCGCCAATCAAAACCGTTGCGATGGGGAAACGATGAGAGGATTCCATGAACGGCTCTGTTTCGATTTTGCTCTTTGTTATTCTGGCGTTGAATTTCGGCATTTCCTGGTGGAACGCGTACGCCTGCGGAAGAGCCTGGGTGGAGTCGAAAGCGGTCGGCGGCGTTGTACGCGTATTGGTCTGGTGCGGGGCCATTCAAAGTGCCATCGGCTTCAGTTCGGTGTTCCTGTTTCCGATGATTTTTGCTGCGCATGCCTTCTTTCCGGACTATTTCACCGACGATTTCCTGAACGGAGCCGTGAGCCTCTGGTACGTCACAATTATCTTCCCGGCGCTTGGCAGCGGCCTGATCATCACGATCGAGTCGTGGAACGCGGCCTATCGCGAGCACAGCCTGGCGAATTTAGGCGTCGCGGCCTACAATACGTTCGCCCAGATCCACAACACGATGCGCGCGATCGAGAGCTTCGGTCCGGCCTGGGAATCGATCGTAAAAATGTTCGCGTCTGTGGCGACGAGTCGCGGGGACGCCAAAGGCAAGGTGGCGCTTTTGGGATTGATGGGCGCGATTGCGATCGCGGCTATCGCGCTTTGCGCAGGCGCCGTTTTGACGGCGGTGCTGATCCATCGTTACGCGGGAACTGTTCCCTTGCCGGCGCAATCACCGGCCAAGACAAGCGCGACACCCGACGTCGCGGCACGATAGACCGCCGCGTCGGCATCGACGTGACAGCCACCGACTTACCATCCTCAGTCCGTCGGGCATCGAAAGTCGGTGCCAATTGACCGGCCGATCAGCAACGATGGAATTCCAGCCGATGCGGCATTCGGGACTAGGGCGAGACAACCCGCCGGAATCAGGAGTCGATACATTGCTCAGAATCACGTGGTCAGACCCACGCTCGTTGAACACGAGATCGGCCCGCTGATATCCACTGCTTGAACGCGGAGTGCGCATCGCGTCGGGCCGCCAGATGCGGGCTCGTTCAAGGCGCCACGCCAAGCGCTTTGAGTTCTTGGTTCGCGGCGCCCCACTCGATGGAGGCTTTCGGGCACTCGCTCGCCGCGAGCCGGAACAGCCGGATCGCCCCGTCCTTGGATCCTTGCCGCAACGCCCATTCGCCGCTGTAGAAATTCGCCCGGCAGACTCGGTCCTTTTTCTTCGTGGCGTCCGGATCATCGGCAGCGGCGAGCACCGCGGCCGGCGTCGATTGACCGAGGAACAGGCTGATGATCGGCACCTCCCATGCCGGAAGAATTTCGAGTTGCTTTGCGGCTTGCGCCAGACGGCTCGGTACATTGTTGCGCTGCCCGACGATATCAAGCCAAAGAGCGCCAAGCATAAACTTAGGAGGGAGTTCGTTCGCCTGGCTGAGATCGGCCAAAGCCTTGGTGAGATTGCCGCTATAGAGGTATGAGAGGCCGCGGTGGAGATATGGGATGGGATTTGTGGGATCGAGCCGTATCGCCTCATTGTAATCGGCGATGGCGCGGTCGTTGTCGCCCTTGGCGAAATACATGCGGCCCCGGAAGGTGTAGTCGTAGACATTGGTGCCTTTGGGTTTGAGCCGGATCGCCTCATTGTAGTCGGCGATGGCGCGGTCGTTGTCGCCCTCGTCGAAATACCTTCTGCCCCGGCTGGAGTAGGCCCAAGCAAGGTTAGAGCCGCTCCAACGACCTGAATTGATCGCATGCGTGCAGGCCGCGATTTTTTCATCGTCAGCGCCGGTTAGACATGTAATCGAGTCATCGGCGACGGCGCGCGACACCAAAACCGGCCCCACCAATATGACCAACGTCGCCACCCCTGTAAGCACCATCGAAGCGCGCATGTTCCCCTCCCATTTCCGCAATCAACGAACAATTAGCAGTGCTCAATCCCGAGTTATCGCCTTCGCAAGCGCAATTGTCTAAATCTATTGCGAAAGCGTCAAGGACTGCCGGATTGCGGCCTAGTCTTTTTTGAGTAGAGGTTACACATCGCCGCAGCGCAGTTACAAAATGTCCGATACGTCAAGCGTCAGATCCGATCCTGTAACCCGGACCGCTGACAATCGCGCATTTTAAGGGTCACGGGCTTGAGGGCCTGTTCGCGACCCGCAGCGACCGGCATTGCCTGAACGCAGTGCCGTTCACATTTGCCGCGCTCGGCTTGCCTAATGAATCAGCGTTCCCGACGATCGTCCGGTGACGGCGTCCTCGACAACCTGAATTCCCACATTGTCGGAACAGGTGATCCGCCCTTTCCGAAACATGCTCTGACGAGCGGCGGGCCGCATTACGGGATTTTCGTCTACGAGCCCGAAATACACTGAAACAATCGGATGCCTCGCGGGCGCATGATGCTGAACAGAATCGCGCCTGTGACGAACCCGCCAATATGGGCAAGGTAGGCGACATTCGCATCCGCGTTGGTGGTAAAGTATACAACCTGGAGAAAGGCCCAAAATCCGACGACGTAAATGGCTTTTATCCGCACAATTCTATAAAATATCATTGCGGAAATGTCGGCGTATGGCCGAAGCATGAGATAGGCGGCCAAAACCGCAGATATGGCGCCGGATGCGCCGACCAAGGGCGTTTTCGACGTGCTGTTGAAGGCGACAAAGATCATAGACGCCGATGCGCCGCCCAGTAGATAAAACGCCAAAAATCGAAATCGGCCGAGCGCCCGCTCGATGTCATCTCCGAAGACCCACAGATAGATCATGTTGCCTGCAATGTGCATCCAGCCGAGATGAACAAAGAGACTGGTCAGGGGCGTGAGAGACGGCGGGATAAATCCCCGAGCCGGCTGATTATGGAAAATCGTCGAGGGTACGGCGGCGAAATTGCGCATGATCGGGTCGCCGTCGCTTCCTATGAGTATTTGCTCGACCAGGAACACGGTCACGTTGAATGCGATTAATCCCCAAGTGACGAGAGGCGGTTTGGCCGTGGTCAATGGGTTGTCATCGTAGAGCGGAATGACCATTGATACTCCTTGACTCCGGCTACCCTCTTTGGGGGCAAAGGCGTCGCGTAACTTTACGCAAGGACGTACACTTTGCCTCCGAGCCCAGTCGCTTGCACGGGTCTATCGGCTTGATACTATTACATTTTCGCCGCAATCACTCCACTTCATCAATGCTTCCTCGCGTAATGCCGCACTTCGGTTGAGGGTAAGAAAATGCAAGAAAATTCCCGGTTCGATCGAAGTGGCACGCTAACCGACTCAAAGTCGTGGTCCATTGTCATCGCTGTGCTCGTGATCGCGGCAATATTGCTTCTCAAATTCCTCGATAGCAATTTTTCGGCCGACGGGCTCATGGAAAAGGCGAAGCAAATCGCCGTGTCTGACGGATGCGGCGCCGCCCTTGCCACCTACGATCATGCCATTCGGCGCGGCGCCGGTTGGGTTGGCTACGTGGAGCGCGGCAATTGCCAGCTGCGTTTGGGAGACTTGGATGCGGCGCTTTCCGATTACAGCAATGCGATCCGATTGAATCCCGATGCAAGCGTGCCTCGCTACAATCGCGGCCTCGTCGAGCGCGCTGGCGGTAAGACTGAACAAGCTCTCGCCGATTGGGTTGAAAGCGCACGGCTGAACCCCAAGGATCCGGCGCCTCATCTGAGAATGGCAGAAACGATGCGCGGTCAAGGCCGTCTTGATGACGCCTTGCGCGAATATGATGCGGCCCTGGCTGTTGGCGGAAATGGCGACGAAATCCATATGCGTCGCGCCCAACTCCTGCGGATCAAGGCAGACTACGCAGCCGCCCAGGCGGAATACGAACAGGTCATGAAATCTGATTCGAGCGAATTCCAGCCCGCGGCTTTTTTCCAGCATGCAATGCTTTTTGGTGTTCAGGGCGAAGCCGCGCGGGCGCTCGAAATGGTCAATGACGGTCTCGAGCGCTGGAAGGAAAACGCTTATGGTCTTTATCAGCGCGGTCTGATCAAGCTGTTTTATCTGAGCAGCCCGGAGGAGGCCGCGCGCGACTTTTCGCAATCGCTCGATTTGGGAGAGAAATACCGGAAGTTCGCCATTATTTTTGAGACAGGCGTCGGGGCGGCTACAGGCGAACCGGCCAAAAAGCCGTCGCTGTTTGCGCCCGCGATCGATTTCATTCCAACGGCATATGAAGTCGTTCTTTACTTGCATCTGGCCCGCATTCGCGCCGGGCACGATGACACTGAGGAACTCGCAAAAAATTTCGACTCGATCGCCTTCGAATTGCGCGACGTCGGGTCGCTCTCGCCAAGCAAACACGTTTGGTGGCCCGGCCCGATTATCCAGTATTTCATGAATAAGATAGGTATCGACGATCTCATGACTCGCGCCAAGGCATCGCAATTCGAGGCGAGTTCGCGCATTTGCGCGGTCAATTTCTTCTTAGGTTTTTCCAGCCGGCAGTCGGGAAAGATGGACCAATCGCGCGAATATTTCTCCGCCGCGCGCGATCAATGCCCCGCCGATGCGGCGGAGAAGGCCTTCGCGCAAATAGAATTGGATCGTTTTCCTTTGACGAAGTGACAGCGATGGGGGGCAATGGCGCGGGGTCGCCTGGGGCGCTCGCGAAATTTCGGGCCGCCTTCATAAGGGCTCTCCGTCAGTTCGCCTTGTCGCTTTCATCCATGATTTTCAATTCTGCGATCTCGGAGTCGTCGGCTTTGAGGGCGACAATTTTCTGTTTGAGGTAGCGACGCCGGGCTTCATAAAAAGTGTGGACACAGACGTGCAACTGCGCATGCACTGCACTGGAGCTTGACAAGTCATCGGGGGCAGATAAATTTTTCGTCGCGAAATCTCATTGCTGCTCTCAAGCACCCTGAGCGCCGAGTCAATTTAGATCCAAGTCATTCATGAATTGAGAGGAAGACATGAATGCGAGGGTTGGTTTTGTCGTCCCACTGATGACGATAGCAATCGCGAGTTTCGTCGCGCTCGTGACCATCGGCATTCGAAGTGCCGAGGCCGTGAGGATGTGCGGCCAACGCAACTTCAATGGGACCTTGGTGCAAGAATGCTACGATGCCGCTGACAGCTACGTGACATTCAGCAACGCCTGCGGCACCCAGAGGGTCGATGCCCAGGCTGCCAGCCATGGCGCCATTCCGGACCAACTCGTGCCCTGCCCCCGGCGGGGGGTGAACACCCAGCCAGGAAAGTCCGTTGACGAATCTGACCATCACGATTTTCTGATGAGGATGGGAAGAGAACAATTTGCTTCGGGGGACGCCGCTTTTGACGATGGCAGGTTCTCGGAGGCCGCCCTAGATTACGCTTATGCTGAGAGCTGTTACGAGAGTGCTGGCGCTAATTTTGCGGCCGCTCGTCGCAATAAAAATCTATCCATTTGCAATGCATACATTCACTCGGTTGACACAGGCAATCCCGAAACGCTTCGCCAACTGTTGGGCGAGGGAGAGAAAAAGCCGGAAATACAATTCCATGGGCCGATTCTAGCCGGTCTGCCTGATCGGAGCAGTACATCACGGTTTGGCGCATGCCTCGAATTTCCGCATGAAGCGGAGCAAATTCGTCGTAAATTAGCCGCGCTCGAACAAGAAAAACAGGACAGGATACGAGCCGATCAGCTACGAGCCCAGCGAAAACGAGCGGACGATGACAGGCTGCCTAACAAATGCTCCCTAAGCGGCAAGACGTGCGCCGGCGACGAAATTTGTTCAGAGTGGAGTACGCCAGGCGAAGGGTATCATTCGTATTGCACGAAAAATACCAACGCTTTTAACCGATGCCAAACGCTGGCAAGCCAGGTGTATGATCCCTCTTTAGGGCAGAACCGGTCGTTCATGTCTGCGGCATGCCTATACTATTGTTTATACCACGAAGGTACATCGGACGCATTTGAGTTCTTTAAATTATATGCGGAAAGCCAAACACGAGCCAACAATATGTGTTCCATGGACATCGGCGAATGCAACAATATTAAACAGGAACGCTGTCGGTGAACGGTGTCGGGGCTGATCGTTTTGATCGAAGACCTCGGTGCCGACGCTTGGTAATCCTCAACCGCCCCATGGATCCGCAAATCGAAAGGCGAAAATGAGAGGCGTGAGCAACTACTCCCATTGAGTTCGAGATCCGCGTTAGATCAATATTATGAGGTCTAGTTTTCATGAGAGAATACGTTCGTCGCGGCAAAGGCGTCGTTGCTCTGCTTACAATAGGCATCGCTTTCGGTTTTTCCCTTGCTGCATCTCCTGCGGAAGCTTGCGGGCGACCCATTACCGCAGAGGAAATTCAGCATGGCATTATGCCTAGCGAAGACAATCTGCCTTGCTCGTCTACTCCACAAGGATCGACGCGGCCACAGAGACCGGATCCAGCGCAAGATCTTTCATATTGTCAGAATTCCTTAAATCTCGCCAAGCAGTTGGGCTTGACAGAACCTCTGATAGCCGCAAGAGCCCCGTGCGCTCGTGCTGGAATGAGCGATGAGGTCCAACGCACCGAGGCGAAGATACTGCAGCGGATTCAGAAAGCCGAAGCCCAACGCGCCGCAAGATTGGCAGCCGCTCCGCAGAAATGCGCCGATGCGAAGGCTACAGTCGAAAAGCTTCGTCCGGCCGAACTCAACATTTTGCGAAGCAGGATAGCGCGACTGCAAGAAACCTGGGATCTTAATGCGTACTACGATCATAATGTGGACGAAACAACGATACAAAAAAAAATTGAGGACGCGAGTTCCGAAATCGATAACATGTTTGGTTCCGGCGCGTGTCACGACGCCGGACGCGGCGATGTCGTCGCTTGGGAGAAAAAAGCGGCCCTTGATCACGAAAAACAGAAGGACATGCTAAATACGCAACTAGACAAGTTAAGGGATGACATCAAGAAACGTAAGGCCGCGGGAGAGACGAAGCCAGTGCAACCGCAGAAACAGGCGAGCAATCAGCCAAATGATTCGCTCCGCATGACGGGATTGCCGGTATCGAAACCCTCGACGTTGCCGATCGCCCGCGTCGCACCTGCAATCGGCACGCAACTGCCGCAAAACAACCAGTCGGTTAACTGCAGTACAATTACGGACTCAAGTCACCCTTCATCCGGCCCGTGCCTCAGCGCAAACCAAAACATCAGCGCCGCGACGACAGCACTGCAGAACGGTTCGACTTCTCAGGCAATACAAAAATATCGCCAAGCGGTTGAGTACCTAAAGATCGCAAATGACCTTGATAGAGCTAAAAAGATACTTGAGATTATTGCTTATCTAGAAAAAAATCTAGGGGAGGCGAACCCGCCGCCTCCAAAGAATCTCCCTGTACCGTCGCCCGTGAGCGAGCCGAAGCGCGACCCCCCACTCACGACGGCTGAGCCGTACTGTATAGATGATCCTGACAACAGCAGTCGCAAGATTTGTTGGCAAGAGGCGAGCAATGGTTATTGTAAAAAATGGAGACAGAATACCAGCGGAGTTAAACTTCGCGCCGATCCTTCCTTGCCTGAGGATGCGGGATTCTCTGACCCCGCAGTGTTTAGTGCAGCGATCTACACTCAGCCGTGCCCGCCCGGTGCTGATGAAAAATTCATGGCTTCCAGGAAATCCGCGGAGGGCCATTGGTTTGTCTTCGCGGGTTCCTACCGACCTGAGGAAAGCGCAAAACTGACGGAGCGGGTCAGCTTACTTTCAGGAAACGGAATTGCGACGCACATTATAAAAACGGAAAATTATTCGAAGCTTGCGCCGGGTTGGCGTTCTGTAGTGCTCGGCCCTTTTAATAAAGAACAAGCGGAGGGGCGGCTCATCGCTGTGCATGCAGTTGTGCATGACGCCTTCATCAAGGAAGCCTATTAGACGGAGCGACCGAAAGCTGCGCGGTCGCTTGGTCTACCAGACGCGCAACACCGGTTCCTTTCGCGCCTGCGGCGAGGGTCACTTTCTTGAGGCGAAGTCTGTGGAATGGATTTATCGACAGGATAGAGGCAGCAGTGGTGATCCGTGTGACGTGCGGTTATCGCCATATCTCTTCGCTGAGCGACGGGGGCAATCATGCGAGTTATGAGGATCGTGTTATCGGCATCGATCGCCCTAAGCTTGATATTCGGCGCGCAGCAATCGCCCAGCAGCGCCTTCGAGCATGAGCGTTCCGCTGAGGCCGTGAACGTCCAGAACGTGCGCCAATGCGGCTGGTTTGCCGTGTTCCGTTGCTTCCCCAAGCGCCTTGCGGCGTTCGAGTACAATGACGAGATCGAAACGGGCGAGACAATCGAAACGAACGAGCAGGACTTTCCCGAAATTAAGCCTGCCCTTTTTTGTGTCGTGAAAGGACCAGGTTCGTATGATTACGCCGTTGACTTGACCAAAACATTCGGTGGCGATGTGAAAAGGGGATGCCGCGATTTACCATCGAAATGAAATGCCGCAGCCCGGAGAGTCATCCTTGCGCGCGCGATGGCTTCTCGTCGTCTTCGGGACTTTCATCCTCACACGATCTGCCGATGCACAGAATTCCGATCCATGCGAAGGCAAAAACTGCGAATACTGTGTCAGAGACGGAGTTGGTGACTATCCTGACGAACGTGAAAGGCACTGTTGGCGTTGCATGGACAAAACCACGAAAATCGTCAGTTGCGCCCTTGTTCGCGGTCAAGCAATAAAGCAGTACCCAAGTATTTTCCGATTGCCGACCGCCCCCCATGCGTCAGGATGGCTGATCCAAGGAAGCGCTGCCTCGACATGCGCAACGCGGCGCGCTCTCCGAACTGCGAAAGCAAATGCGGCGGCTCCCCGTGCTGAACCAAACACTGGCTAACAATATGTGTTCCATGGACCTCGGGAAATGTAATATATTGAACAGGAACGCTGTCGGTGAACGGTGTCGGGGCTGATCGTCTTGACCGAGGACCACGGTGCCGACGCTTTTTAATTCTGCTCTGCCTCATAGATCCGTAAATCGGGAAGGCGAAAATGAGAGACGTGCCAGCTTTCATCGCATTGGTTTTCTCTTGCCTATTGCTGCTGATGACGGATGGCGCCGCCGGCGCCGGACCACAAGTCGGCACCTGCTCGGGCATGCTTTCGAAATCTCGCGGCGACTATGTTCTTGGCCAGAAGAACAGCGAGGGTATTTGCATTTTCAGCAAAAGGGATGCGTTGCGAATCCTCAAAATTTGCGGCGTCGGCAAGCCATGCGTCGTCTCCGGCCTTGTCGATGATTGCAAGGATTCGGGCGAGTGTTCCGAGATTTCACACATCACTTCGATCAGGCGCGGCAAGAAG
>JBKQHN010000131.1:0-73868 GCA_052148755.1 Beijerinckiaceae bacterium
GCTTCTCCAAGCTAAAGCAGTTCCGACGCGTCGCCACGCGATACGAAAAAACAGCCAGAAACTTCCTCGCCGTTGTCATCGTCGCTACCATTATCCTCTGGATCAGATAATGGTCCACACGACCTAGAGCGGGATGAGGAAAAGTGGGACGCTGCGCGGCTTTTCCAGCGCAATCAAGTTTACGCAGATTGCGTGAACTTATCTGCATATCCCGCTCTAATTTATTAGAATCGATCACGTTCATGATTTTGGATTGAATCAATCCAAAATCATCGTGATCTATGGCCGGCACCGACTTTGGATATTTATGCAAACTACCTATACCGCCGTTCCGAAGAAGCCTGCTCTGCAAATCGCCTTCGCGGTGGAGCCGCTTTGCAATTTCCGCTGCCTTTTGAGAGGAAGTCGAAAATCGGGCCGCCGCTCCACCGCTGAGGCATACGAAAAATCCGTATCAGTCCAGCCGTGCGACCTTGAGATTCGCCGTCCCTCGCTCGATCATGCCGAGCGCGACGGCGGCGCCGCGTGCCAGATCGAGATCGCGGCCGCGCACAAAGGGCCCGCGATCATTGATCCGCACAATGACAGAGCGGCCCGTCGCAGGATTGGTCAAATGTAATCTGGTTCCGAAAGGCAAGGTGCGGCTCGCCGCAGTGAACCCATTCGGATCGAACTGTTCTCCATTGGCAGTTCGATGACCGCTTGAATAGTAAGAGGCTTTTACAATCGATCCGTTGGAAAGTTCAGCCGATGCAATGCCAATCGAAAGACCAAAGCCGACAGTAGTAGCTATTATTAGATTCACCAACCTCAACATTCTGCCCTTTCTGTTTTTACAGGGAGGGCTCGGTTAGTTTCACTTTATGTTCAAAAAAAGTGCAGCCCTAGGCAGAATGACGTCCTGAAGTTGATTCTATGCGCTATTTTGCCGCAATGCACAATAAAATCAACTGAAAGAGCTCTCTGAAGAAAGGGTCGCCAGCGCATGGGTCCCCGCCGGCCCGGGTTCACACAACCCGACCCGGTGCTGCGGCTCACAATTTGGCGATGTCGCTCTTCATGCGCATTTCGAAATCCTTCGCCGCACGTTTTTGCGCCGCGATGAAGCGCACGAAATCCGGCTCGAGAACGCCGCGCGCATCGGCGAATTGATTGAGAAAGAAATCCGGCGTCTCATTCATTTCGACGATGACGGGGCCGGCCGATGTCGGCCCCATGTCCCAGCCGAGCATCGGCATGTGGTGCATCACGCGGGCGGCTTCGAGAGCCACGGCTTTCATTTCGTCCCATTGAGGCAGAGACGCCCCCTCGAATGGCGCGCCGGAATCGGGATGATGCGTCTTACAGGCTGCCTCGAAGCCAGTGCCGGAGATGACACGCCCGATTTTACCTGTGTCGACATCGATCTTCGCGAGCAAGTTGCCGCTTCGCCAGTAATTGTCGGCAAGGTTTTCGCCGGAGGGAATTTTCCAAGCGGCGCGGAAAATGCGTGGCTCGCCGTCCTCGAGAAGCGTGACGATGCGCGCCGTTGCGAGCCTTTCGCCATGCAGAGCCGCCGCTTTGGGATGCGGAGCAACGAAGGGCTGGAATATATAGCCGCTCGAATAATGTTGCGTGATGTCGTCGAGAAACGTCTCCAATCCGACGCGCCCGCCGCCAATCTTCTCGAGTTCGCCGCTCGGGCGATGAGGCCGTCGCAAGGCGATCGAGCCGAGGCTTTGAAATCCTTCGGTCGGCTTGCCGAACAGGGGATAGACTTCATCGCGAAGCAGAAAATTTCGCAGATCTTCGCGCGTCCGCAAACATTGGGGTGTCGCTCGCGTCAAACGTGGCGCGAAGATCGCGTCGATCGGGATTGTCGGCAACCCGAAAGCCGCCAAATAGCTCGTCGATGCAATCTTGTCCGTCACGAGGCCGAACCAGTCATGCCGATAATTGATGACGACGACGAGTTCGCGATTGCATCTTTGTCCGACGACGGTGCGCAAATCGCAGCCGTCCCAATGCACCCGATCGAACAGGCGCAGCCGGACATAATCGTTGAAGCTCACCCGTCCCGGGCCGAACGCGAGGCTGGCATAATCGCGCGCCAGCTGCAGAGGGCTGATGCCGTAGGCGGCAGCGATCCGCTGAAACACGGCCATGGGGCCGAGGTCCTGCTGCACGCGCGCGACGGTGACCGTCGGCGCTGCAGGCGGCGCTTCGAAAACCGGAACAGGAGAACTTTGCATCGGCGACTCGCAGAGAGAATTGTTTGCGAGACCGTAGCGAAGTACCGTTAGTGGAGGGTTAACCCGGGTTAAGACTTCGCCGACAGACGCGCCGCGCTGGCCTCTGCCGCGGCGATGAAGGTTTCCATGTCCTCTTCGCGCGTCCGATGGTTGACGATGGCCGCACGAATCACCGGGGTTCCGTTCAAGATGGTCGAGGACGGTGCGGCAACGCCACTTTCATGCAAATCCATGACGATTTCGAGATTGCGCGCGCCCGCATCCTCTCCTTTCACACTGAAGCAGACGATATTGAGGGCCACGGGGGCACATAGTTCGAAGGTCTTCGATCGCGCGACGAGATCGGCGAGATGGTGGGCGATCCGGCACGTCTGCGCAATTGAGGCGCCGAGCCGTTCGGTCCCGAAGGCCTCGAATGTGAACCAGGTTTTCAGCGCACGAAATCCGCGCGAAAGATCGGGGCCAAGATCGGTCGGCCAAACATCGCCCGCTGCGAGACCGCGCGGAGCCCGCGACAAATAAGCGGCCGGACTCATGAACGTGTCACGATGCGCTTTTTCATCGCGGCACAGGAAGAAGCCGGCATCATAAGGAACATGCAGCCATTTATGGAAATCGAGCGCGATGGATTGCGCCTGTTCGATACCTTTGACCAAAGGTTTCAATTCGGGTGAGAGAACGCAAAGCGCCCCGAAGGCGCCGTCCACGTGAAACCAGAGATCCATCTCACGGCAGAGCTCGGCAAGTGCCGACAAGTCATCGATCGCACCGGTATTCACTGTCCCTGCCGTGCCGACGACGAGAAACGGCAAGAGACCGGCGCTCTTATCTGCCGCTATGGCTTCGCGCAAAGCATCGACTCGCATGCGCCCTTCGCTGTCGACCGCGATTTTGCGCAGAAAGGCCGAGCCAATCCCGATCATTTCGAAGGCACGCGTAATGCAGGAATGCGCCTCGACCGAGGTATAGCCGAGGAGCTGCGGGCAGGCGCGAAGACCGTCTCGACGGACGTCTTGGCCAAGCATGTGCGTGCGCGCGACCAGGGCTCCCAGCACATTCGCCATCGACGTGCCGGTGACAAAAACACCGGATGAGGTGGGCGGAAAGTCGAGAGCCTCGGCAAGCCAAAGCGTGATTTGGGTCTCGACATCGATCGCTATGTGATTGCGGCCGCCGCAATTGGCGTCGAGCCCGGCCGCGAGCATTTCCGCAACCATGCCAACCGGCGTGCCGGCACCCTGGACCCAGCCCATAAAGAGAGGATGCGTATTGCCGTTCGCATAGGGCAGCATCGAAGTTTCAAACCTGTCGATGAGTTCAGCGAGCGGATGACCGGCTTGCGGCAAAGCACGCTTGAATTCTTCCCGAACGGCGTCGGGCGCCGGCTGCCAAACTTTGCGTTGGCGCAGCCCACGCAGATAGGTGATCATGAGATCGAGCGCATGATGCGCATCGTCGCCGAACGAGTCCCAATCGCGCGGATCGAGATCGGTGTATCGGCCGGTTTCCTGATTGGGTGCTTGGCCCAGTTCTTGGGTCTTGCGGTTGGGCAAAGATAATTCCTCTTGCTGCGCTGACGCCGGGCACGAAATCCGATCGGGGCTGATCCTGATCGATGAGGAAGGGCGCGAAGTCAACGACTTTTCCGGAACATGTTCTGAGCCCGGATTTCTCGCGCTGGACGCGGTCATGGTTGCGGTAGATCCCAGTCCAGCGCAAACCGACGCATTGCAAGTGCCGAGACGGACTCAGGCTTTCGGCGCAGAGCCCTGCATGTCGCGCGCGACGAGCCAGTCCCATTTGCAAAACAGAAGATCGAGATAGGCCGTTGCCGGCGCAAAGGCATCTTCGATGGTTTCGCCTTCGGCAATGCGGCGGGCAATGTCGAGGACGAGCGGCATTGACGCGCAAATCCGCAGCGCCGTTTCATCACCGATCGGGACCGGCTGCCCGACGTGGCAGGCCCGCGCGAGAGCTGCAGGCGCGCCGGAGGGCGCCATGGGCGCTGACAGGCCCTTGTAGAGCAAGGCCGCGCCTTCCGGCGTCGCCGAACGGCCGCGGCTGATGACAGGGAAAATCGTCGGCACGTCTTGCGGCAGGCCTTGCGCCAGGCGCAGATGCGGACGCGCGGCAATGCGGCTTTCGACGGCAGCGGCAAACCAATCGAGAATATGCAGCCGCAAATCGGCAAGGACGGCGAAATAAGGTTCGAGTAGGGCCAAAGCGGCCTCCCAACGCAGGCCGAGCCCAAGATTGGCGACGACGCCGAGATCGGCCCCGAAAGTCTTGCGCAATGCAGAAGGCCAGTCGAGGGAGGCCGAATAGGCGTCCAGCCCTTCGGGCGTCGTGCCTCGCCCCTGCAAACTGCGCATCAACACTTGCGGCACCAGAAGCGCACCGGCAAAAGGCGGTCCGCCCGCGAATTTCGAGCCCGTGATCATCACCATAAATCCGGCTTCGAGATCGGCGCGCAAACGCGCCGGTGAGGCCCGCAATTGACAGGCATCGACGGCGACGAGAACCCGCCCCTTCGCCGCCCCGGCGAGTCTTCGTGCCACTTCGCGCGTCACGCCGTTGAGACCGGTCTTCGACGTATCCATGACATGCAGCAAAACGTCGCGCCCGGACGCAAGCGCATAAGCGACCCGTGCCGCCGCTTCGTGATCAATATCGGCAGGCGCGCGCGGCGCCCCCTGCACATCGCGTATGGCAATACCTTCGACCCTGATATCCGCCGCCGCGAAGCCTTGCAGCGCTTGATCGCGCACAACGGAACCCGCGAGACTCGAAGTGTCGAGAAAATGCGTGCCGGCGGCCGCCTGCATCACGCCGCTGCCGGTTTCGGTCGGCGCAATGACGAGATTGGTGAGCGGCCGAGCCAAAACTCCGCGCGCCAGCGTCAGCGCAATGAGTTCCGCTTCGGTCCCCGAGGCCGATAGCACGACTTCGGTTCCCTCGACGCCAAATTGCGCGACGAGCCGCGCCCGCAAATCATCGAACCAGAGCCGCGGATCGAGGGGCTGCGTCCCGCCCTCGCCAAGCAGCGCTTCAAAGGCGCGCCGCGCAGCAGCGTATCCGCGCGGGTCGATAGCCGAAGCGGTCGCCGACGAAAACCAAATCTCGCCTTCGGCCGGGACGCTCGGCGTCCCATATTTCGTCCGACCAGTGCCCGCATCGAGCCGCGTGCGTTCGTCGCCGCCTGATGCGAGCAAAAGAGACAGCGCAGCATTCGGTGCAACCTTCACCAGGCGTTCGAGTGCGACACCCGACGGCATGGCCGTCGCCCGCGCCGAAGAAAAACCCATAGCAAGCCCCCGGCCGCATCAAGGCTGCATCATCGACAATCAGGATTAACAGAGGGTTTCGAAATGGGGGCTCTTGCGTGGCGATCGCTAGATCACGATGATTTTGGATTGATTCAATCCAAAATCGTGAACGTGATCGATTCTAAAAATTTAGAGCGGGATAGGCAGATAAGTCTACGCAATCTGCGTAAACTTGATTGCGCCGGAAAACCCGCGCAGTGTTCCACTTTTCCTCATCCCGCCCTAGGTCGAATGACGCTTCGCCGAGGGAATCCTCAGCCGGAGGCCGCTGATATGATTGATTTGACGCGGCTTCTTATCGACCAGGCGAGTCTATCCGATGCCGCCAGCTTTAATGGCTGATCATCCAGGGGCGCGCCGTTGGAAAGCTTTTGGCACCAGATGGCGACGTCTTGGTCTTGCGACTGAGAGGACGGCAGCAGGCACAACCCGCCGCGTGGACGCGCTGCGCATTGCGTGACAATTGCGGCTCGTGCGCACTGCGTTCGTTCACGGCAAAAGCCGTTCGCTTCGTCGGATCCATGCCGGCGATGAAAGGGGCGCGCAGGATCGCGCGTTCGCAAGATTGGCCACAAAGCGGGCAACCGCACGGATCGCTCCACGCCGACATGGGCTTCAATTCGCTGAACGGACCGCAATCGACGCAAACATAGTCATAGACCGGCATGAATTCATTTCCTCGCGGGAAGGCGGCGGCGAGCCGAGCCCACCGCCGCTCGTTCTTACTTGTCCGGCGAAAGCGGAAGATCGACGCTGCCGCTGATATATTTGACCGGCCCCACCGCATTGGGTTTTATGTCGAATTCGAATATCTCGGTCGGCAAATAGAGCGTCGCGCAGGCATTGGGAACATCGACGACGCCCGATATATGGCCTTGCACCGGCGCGGTGCCGAGGATCGAATAGGCTTGCGCCCCCGAATAGCCGAATTTCTTGAGATATTCGATCGCATTGAGGCAAGCCTGCCGATACGCGATGTGAACGTCGAGATAGTGCTGCGTGCCGGCCTCATCGACCGAGATGCCCTCGAAGATGAGATAGTCCTTGTAGTTCGGCGTGATCGGGCTCGGCTTGAAGATCGGGTTCTTGATCCCGTATTTGGCAACGCCTTCCTTGATCAGACCGACTTTCAGGTGCAGCCATCCGGCCATTTCGATCGCGCCGCAGAAGGTGATCTCGCCGTCGCCCTGGCTGAAGTGGAGATCGCCCATCGAGAGGCCGCCACCCGGAACATAGACGGGGAAATAGATCTTCGCACCGCGCGACAGATCTTTGATGTCGCAATTGCCGCCATGTTCGCGCGGCGGAACCGTCCGCGCTCCTTCCGCCGCCGCCTTGTCGCGCAACTCGCCTTTCAAATGTCCCATATGTGCCGTGGGGCCGAAGGGCGGATTGGCGAGTCCGGGCACGCGCGTCGGATTGGTCTCGATCAAGGCCGCCTCGCGCGCGTTCCACATGTCGAGCATTTTCTTATCGGGCAAACAGCCGATGAGGCCCGGATGGACTAGCCCTGCGAAACTTACGCCCGGCACATGGCGTGAATGGGTGAACAGGCCGGAAATGTCCCAGATCGACTTTTGTGCCAGAGGGAAATGCTCGGTGAGAAAGCCGCCGCCGTTCTGTTTGGAGAAGAATCCATTGAAGCCCCACTGGCTCCCAGGCAAAGTGCCAATGTCGAGAAGATCGACGACGAGCAGATCGCCAGGCTCGGCGCCTTTGACGCCGATTGGACCGGACAGGAAATGCACGATGGACAAGTCGATGTCGCGCACGTCGTCGGCGGAATCGTCGTTCTTGATGAAGCCGCCGGTCCAGTCATAGGTTTCGATGATGAAGTCTTCGCCCGGATCGACCCAGGCGATCATCGGGACGTCCGGATGCCACCGGTTATGGATATTCGGATTCTTGTAAGGTGATTCCGTGAGGTCTATTTTTACGATTGTCTTGGCCATAGCACCTTCCCTCGTTTGCCGTTGATTGCCGTTGATCGGCGAGCCTCTTGTTAGGCTTGGAGACTCAGACGGATAGGAATTTCGAGACAGCTGCCTCGTCGATCGAGGCACGCTTGTCCTCGCGGGCGATCTCACCGTTCTCGAGAACGAGCACCCGATCGGCAATATCCAGCGCGAAACTGAGAACCTGTTCGGAGACGACGATCGAAAGGCGGCGTTCGTCACGAATGCGCTTTAGCGTCCGCGCCATTTCGCGGATGATCGAAGGCTGTATGCCTTCGGTCGGCTCGTCGAGCAGCAAGACCTTTGGATTCGTCGCCAGCGCGCGCGCAATGGCAAGCTGTTGCTGCTGACCGCCGGAAAGATTGCCGCCGCGCCGCCGCTTCATGTCGCGTAGCACGGGGAACAGTTCGTAGATCTCGCCGGGAACCGATTTTTCGCCCGAAATCGTGAGACCGGTCTGGATGTTCTCTTCGACCGTCATCGTCGAAAAAATCATCCGTCCTTGCGGCACATAGGCAAGACCCTTGGCCACTCGCTCGTAGCTTTTCAAGCTCTCGATCGATTGATCCTGCAGCCGGATCTCGCCTTCTTTGGTCGGCAAAAGGCCCATCAGCGATTTAAGCAGCGTCGTCTTGCCCATGCCGTTGCGCCCCATAATGGCAACGATCTCGGCCGTCTCGACTTTGAAATCGATTCCATGAATAACTTCACTCTGGCCATAGGACACGTGCAGGTCCTGAACGTTCAGCATAGGCTCCCCTTCGAGCCGCCGGCCTCGAAAGTACCGACGCAGATCCGATTAGGTCTTCAGATTAGTGGCCGAGGTAAACCTCGATCACTTCGGGATCGTTCTTGACGTGCCGCATCGAGCCCTCCGACAAGACCTTGCCTTGGTGCAGAACGGTGACCCTATCGGCGATATTCTCGACGAATTTCATGTCGTGTTCGACCACGAGAACCGAGCGCCCCTGGACGATTCGCTTCAAGAGTTCCGCCGTCCGTTCACGCTCGCTAACGCTCATCCCTGCGACCGGCTCATCGAGCATGAGAAGCTCCGGATCCTGGATCAGCAGCATGCCGATCTCGAGCCATTGCTTCTGGCCGTGGCTGAGATATTCCGCGCGCTTATCGAGTTCGCTGACCAGGAAGACCATTTCAGCGATCTCTCGGACGCGTTCGATGACCTTCTGGTCGCGATGGAAAAAAAGCGAACCGAAAACGCTTTGACCCTTCGGGTAGGACAGCTCGAGATTCTCGAAGACCGTCAGATCTTCATAGATCGAAGGCGTCTGGAATTTACGCCCTACCCCGGCATGCACGATATCGTCCTCGCGCATGCTGGTGAGCTCGCGGCCGCGGAACTTGATCGAACCTTCCGTTGCATGCGTGCGCCCGCAGATCAGATCCAGTACCGTGGTCTTGCCCGCGCCATTGGGACCGATGATGACGCGGATCTCGCCTTCCTCGAGATATAAGGAGAGGCCATCGACGGCCTTGAAACCGTCGAACGATACAGTCAGTCCTTCGACCGAAAGCAGAAACTCCTTCTGCAAATGTCCGATGACGTTCATTCCCCGTCTCCTATTCCGCAGCCGCAGGAGGCGCATGCGCGTCAGTTTCAAGGCGCAATCCGCGTGCCCGGCCCGGCCAAGCGGCGGTAAGGCGCGGCCGAATGTATTGCGTCCAAAGACCGGCAAGCCCGTTCGGGAAGACGAGAACGACGCCGATGAAGAGTGCCCCCATGGCAAACAGCCAGAGCTCCGGAAAAGCCTCCGAGAACGAGGTCTTTGCGCCATTGACGAGCAGCGTGCCGTAAACAGCCCCGAGCAGCGAGAGACGGCCGCCGACGGCGCAGAAGATCACCATTTCGATGGACGGCACGATGCCGACGAAGCTCGGCGACATGAAGCCGACCTGCAAAGTGAACATGGCACCGCCGATCGCCGCAATCATGGCGCCGAAGCAGAAGATGAAGATCTTGAAGGCAGCAACGTCATACCCGGAGAAGCGCACCCTGTCTTCCTTGTCGCGGATAGCGACAAGCAGACGCCCGAACTTCGAGTTGAGGATGCCGCTGGCAAGAACGAGAGTGCCGATGAGCAATGCGCCGTTGACGAAATAAAGAATATATTTGGCCGAGTCGGTGCGGATATCCCACCCGAACAAAGTGCGCAGGTCGGTGATGCCGTTGATACCTCCCGTGTAGCCCTGCTGGCCGACGATGAGAACGGTAAGAATGGCGGCCATCGCCTGCGTGATGATCGCGAAATAAACACCTCCGACGCGCCGCTTGAACATGGTCGCGGCGATCACGAAAGCGAATAGGGCAGGCACGGCCAATATTGCAAACAGCGTGAATGCAAACGAGTGGAAGGGCTGCCAGAACCACGGTAAGGCGGTGATCTGGTTCCAATCCATGAAATCGGGAATGCCCGGCGTCGACTGAATCTTGGTCGCCGCGACGTTCGAGGACTCGAGCTTCAGGTACATGGCCATGCAATAGCCGCCAAGCCCGAAGAAGACCCCCTGCCCGAGGCTCAAGATGCCGCCATAGCCCCAGCACAAGACGAGGCTTATCGCGACGAATGCATAGGTCAAATACTTGCCGATCAGATTCAGCCGGAAGATATCGAAGATCGCCGGCAGGACCAGGAGAATAAGCGCCGCGAGAATGGCAAGACCGATGAGGTCGCGGCGCGACATGAGCGTGTTCGTTTTCGTCACGAGTGCCTCCTCAACGACGAACCTTAAGAACAAAGAGACCTTGCGGCCGCAGCATCAGAATGCCGACGACGGCGAGGAGCGTGATGACTTTGGCCATGGAACCACTCAAGAAGAACTCGAGTGTCGATTGCGACTGCGAAATGGCGAAGGCCGAAGCAATCGTGCCGAGCAGGTTCGCTGCGCCGCCGAAGACGACGACGAGGAACGTATCGACGATATAGAGCTGGCCCGATGTCGGTCCTGTCGATCCGATCATGGTGAACGCCGCCCCGGCGATCCCCGCGATGCCGCAACCAAGACCAAAGGTCAATCGGTCGACACGTTCGGTATTGATGCCGACAGCGCCGGCCATTGCTCGATTATGCATGACGGCGCGAACCTGCTGACCGAAACGCGAGCGGAACAACAAATAGGCGACGACGGCCGTGATGAGCGCGGTGAGCCCCATGACGAAAATGCCGTTGATCGGCACTTCGATCGAATCCGTCAGGTGCTGCGAACCCATCAGCCACTGCGGTAGTTCCACGCCGACCTCGCGTGCCCCGAAAATCGAGCGATAGGCCTGCTGCAGGATGAGGCTCAGTCCCCAGGTCGCGAGCAGTGTGTCGAGTGGACGTCGATAAAGATGGCGAATGAGAAGCCATTCCACGGCTATCCCGAGGGCGCCCGCCACGCAGAACGCAATCGCCATCGCGACAAAGAAATAGATCGAGTAGAGACCCGGTAAATGTTCGGCGAACAGAATTGAGCAAAGGTACGTAATATAGGCTCCGAGGATCATGAACTCGCCATGCGCCATATTGATCACGCCCATCTGGCCGAAGATGATCGCGAGGCCCAAGGCCATGAGGACGAAAACCGAAAAAAGAATGAGGCCCGCGAAACCCTGCATCGCGAGGATTGAGCCGAGATCGGCCCAACTATAGTCTCCAAACATCGTCCGGCTCCCGTTAGGATGATGGTTTCAATGTGCCGGGCGAGAGACTCGCCCGGCACTCGGCACAATCGATCAGCGCCGCCTGTTATTGGTAGCCTTGCGGGAACGGATTCGGCTCCACCAATTCCGCCGTCTCGTAGATGAGGTCATATTGGCCATCGAGCCGCGCGCGCCCGACGCGCGTCTTGCTCCACAAGTGATGGTTCTCGTGGATGCGGACGTAGCCTTCGGGGGCACCCTTGAATTCGACACCCGGCGAAGCGGCCGCGACCTTGTCGATATCGAAGGATCCCGCCTTTTCGACCGTCAGCTTCCACAGCCAGGGTCCGAGATAGGCTGCCTGCGTGACGTCGCCTATGACGATGTCTTTGCCCCACATTTCCTTGAAAGCCTTGACGAAGGCTTTGTTGTTGTCGTTGTCGAGCGATTGGAAATATTTCATGCAGGCATAAGCGCCTGCGATATTCTCGCCGCCAATGCCGAGGATTTCGTCTTCAGTAACGGAGATCGTCAACAGGGTCTGTTTGCTGAGATCAATACCAGCTGCCTTGAGCTGCTTATAGAAGGCGACGTTTGAACCGCCGACGACGATCGCATAGATGACGTCCGGTTTAGTGAGCTTGATCTTGTTGATCACCGAATTGAATTGCGTATTGCCGAGCGGATAATATTCCTCGCCGACAACCTTGAGGCCCTTCTTTTCGATGTGCTTGCGCGCAATTTTGTTGGACGTGCGCGGCCAGATATAATCCGATCCAAGGAGATAGAATGTCTTCGCACCCTTTTCCTTCACGACCCAATCGATGCCGGCGAGGATTTGCTGCGTCGCCTCTTGTCCCGTGTAAATGACGTTCTTCGACTGTTCGAGACCTTCATAGAAGGTCGGATAGTACAGCATACCGTTGTATTGCTCGAAGACCGGCAGGACGGCCTTGCGGGAAGCCGAGGTCCAGCACCCGAAGACGCATGCGGCCTTGTCGTTGACCAGAAGCTTCTTCGCCTTTTCGGCGAATGTCGGCCAATCGCTCGCGCCATCTTCTTGGATGAATTCGATCTTGCGGCCGAGAACCCCGCCCGCCTCATTGATCTGCTTGATCGCCAGTTTTTCGGCCTCGACCGAGCCCGTCTCGCTGATGGCCATCGTGCCGGTCACCGAATGCAGAATGCCGACGGTCACTTTCTCGTCGGTCACGGCAAGGCCGGTGGTGCTGACGGCCGAAGTGGGCGGCGTCGCCGCCATGGCGGCGCGCGTCGCCGCGCCGAGGAAAGGAATAGCCGACATGCCCATCAAGAGCTTGCGACGATATGGTGATTCCAGTTCCGGAAAATTTTTTCGTCCGTTCGACATGCGGTCTCCCAATGCCATTGGCTTGCACCGGACACCCGTTTGCGTCCGTCGCTCAAAACTGGCACCGTTTCTTGCACTGCAGCAATACGGTGATTGGCGTATTCGCATACGCACAATATGCCGCTAGGCTCAGTTGCCGTCGTTAGAGACCGGCGCGAGAGGCGGGCGAAGGCCCTATGGTGTGAGGCGCAAGCATCGCAGTGAATCCGGCACTTTCAGACATCAACGGAATGGCCGGCTTGGCGCTCTTGATGAAGGGGGCAAGCACATTCCGCCCGACGCGGCTTGCGGGCGTCCCATGACGGCGCAGCAAAGGATCGTCCGCGTCCGGCGTGACTATAACCAATGGGTCGTCAACCAGATGCTCGAAGACTACGCTTTGCGCTTCACCGCAGAGCGTAGCCGCCGATGGTCGTCCTGGCGCGTTGCCAATACCGCGATCGGTGCGATTTCATTCCTTGCACTCGAAGCGATCGGCGGCGCCGTCACATTGACTTATGGGTTTACCAATGCGGTGACGGCGATCGTCGCCGTTGGCGCGATAATATTCGCAATGTGCCTACCGGTTAGCTTCAATGCTGCAAAATACGGCATCGACATCGATCTCCTCACGCGCGGCGCCGGCTTCGGCTATCTCGGCTCGACCATCACCTCGATCATCTATGCGTGCTTCACCTTCATCTTTTTCGCCATTGAAGCGGCCATCATGGCGACTGCGCTGGAGATGGGCCTGGGGATTCCGCTGCCTGTCGGCTACGTCCTGTGCGCGCTCGCCGTCATCCCGCTCGTGACCTATGGGTTCACTTTCATCAGCCGGTTCCAGCTTTGGACGCAGCCGGTTTGGATCGTGATGCAGATCGTCCCATTCGTCTTCATCGGGTTGCACGACACTTCGATCCTGGCGCGCTGGACGAGTTTCACCGGCCGGCTCGGCCCCGTCGACAACTCGTTTGATCTAGCTCTGTTTGGTGCCGCCGCAGGCGTCGTGTTCTCGCTCGTATCGCAGATCGGCGAGCAGGTCGATTTCTTGCGTTTTCTGCCGCCTAAGCGGCGTGGAAATCGGCTCGCGTGGTGGGTCTCGCTGATCTCCGCAGGCCCGGGATGGATCGTGCTCGGCACGCTCAAACTGCTCGCCGGTTCCTTTCTCGCCTATCTGGCATTGAGCCATGGCGTTCCGCCCGTCGATGATTCCGAGCCGACCCATATGTATGTCGTCGCCTTCGGCTACGTGACTCCAAACCAGCAGTTGGCGCTTGGGCTCGCCGTGGCCTTCGTCGTTATCTCACAGCTCAAGATCAATGTGACGAACTCCTACGCAGGATCGATTGCCTGGTCGAATTTCTTTTCGCGCCTCACGCATAGTCACCCGGGGCGGGTCGTCTGGCTCGTGTTCAACGTGCTGATCGCCTTGCTTCTGATGGAACTCGGCATCTATAGAGCGCTTGAACGCATCCTCGGCCTCTACGCGCTGGTGGCGATCGCCTGGGTCGCGGCAATCGTCGCCGATCTCTCGATCAACGGGCGGCTTGGACTGAGGCCTGCGGGAATCGAATTTAAACGCGCGCATCTGTTTGACATAAATCCTGTCGGCTTTGGCGCGATGGCTCTCGCAATTTTTCTCTCAGTGCTCGCCTATGCAGGTCTGTTCGGCCCCTTGTTGCAGTCGCTCGCGTGTTTCGTCGCGCTCGTCACAGCCCTCATCACGGCGCCGCTCATCGCCTATGCGACGCGCGGCCGCTATTATCTCGCGCGCACTTCGCAAGTGGCCCCAACAAAGGACAAGCTTGCTACCTGTTGCATTTGCGAACACGAATTTGAAACGCAGGACATGGCCCATTGTCCCGCCTATGCGGGGCCGATCTGCTCGTTGTGCTGCACGCTCGACGCACGCTGCAACGATCTATGCAAGACCAACAGCCGCGTTTCCGGCCAGATGAGCACAATCTTCGCCTCCATTCTTCCCGACGGGATCGTTCACGCTCTGCAGTCCAACCTCGGCCGCTACCTCGGGCTGCTGCTCCTCGTCATGGGCTTGCTCGGAGCATTGCTCGGCCTCGTCTATTGGCAGACCATGTTCGAGGTTCGCCTATCCGGCGATCTGCTCGCGGCGGTTTTATTCAAGGTCTTCATCTTCTTTCTCCTCGTGGCGGGCGTCCTATGCTGGCTCTTCGTCCTCGTCCGCGAGAGTCGCGAGGTCGCTCAGGAAGAATCGCGGCGGCAGACGCGACTTCTCACCGAAGAAATCGAAGCGCATAAGCGGACCGATTTCGCTCTCCAGAAAGCAAAGGAGGCGGCGGAGGCTGCCAACCTTGCCAAGAGCCGCTATGTCGTCGGGATCAGCCACGAATTCAGGACCCCGCTCAATGCGATTCTCGGTTATGCGCAGCTCATGGAACGCGACCCGGCCTTACCCAGCGCGCGCCAAAACGCTATCCGCACGATCCGCCGCGCGGGCGAACACCTGGCCGGGCTCGTCGACGGCCTCCTCGATATTGCCAAGATCGAAGCCGGTCGCCTCGAACTGCAGCGTGACGACTTGAACTTTCCCGAACTCATCAGTCAGCTCGTCGATATGTTCCGGCTGCAGGCCGAAACAAAAGGCATCGGCTTCATCCATCGTACTAAAGGCCGAGTTCCCGATTGGGTGCGCATCGACGCCAAGCGCCTGCGCCAGGTTCTCATCAACCTTTTGTCCAATGCTTTGAAGTTCACCGAACGCGGCGAAGTCCGGTTCCTTGTCGACTATTACGACGACATCGCACGTTTCATCATCGAGGACACCGGTTGCGGCATAGCGGAGAACGATCATGAACGAATCTTCGTCCCCTTCGAACGGATTGTTCCTGACGGCGGGATATGGATTCCCGGAACCGGCCTCGGCCTCACCATCACCAAGCTCATGGCCGAGATCATGGGCGGCAATATCACGGTAGAGAGTCATCTCGGCGTCGGCAGCACCTTCACCGTCAAACTCTATCTGCCCGGCGCCTTGCACCATGGCGAGACCCGCAAGGAAACTGCCCATATCGAAGGCTATCGAGGCCGCCGGATCACCGTCCTCGTCGCCGACGACGACGCCAACCATCGCGAACTCATCGACAATATTCTGCGGCCACTGGGATTTATCGTTTTCGCGGTGCCGGACGGCGCCTCGTGCCTTGCCCTGGCCGATGAATTTCGCCCCCAGCTCGTCCTGCTCGATGTCAATATGCCAGCCCTGAGCGGCTGGGATGTCGCCCATCAGCTGCGCACCCAAGGCCATCGCGAATGCAAGATCGTCATGCTGTCGGCCGATGCGACGAAGGCCAATCAACCGCGCCGGGAGGGTGACGCCCATGATGATTTTCTGCCCAAGCCCTTTGACCTGTCGCTGCTGCTCGAGCGAATCGGGAGTCTGCTGCAGATTGACTGGGTTTATGCCGCAAGTTCTGCGCCTGCCGCAGTGCGTGACGACGTTGCAATCATCGACGTGCTCGAGCCGGCAACGGTGACGGAACTCCTGCATCTCGCCCGCATCGGCTATTTGAAAGGATTCCTTCGCCGCCTCGGGCAAGTCAAAGAAGACAGTGTCGCAACAACGACGGCAACCAGTTTATTGAAGAGCCTGGCATCCGAGCTTAAGTTCGATGAAATAGCCAAACGTCTCGAAAGCTCCAGCAGTGATTCGGCGGTAGGAACCAATGCGTAATATTGTGCTCGTCGTGGATGATAGCATCGACGAACTCACCATGATTTCCGAGACTCTGGAAGCGGCCGGAACGACGACGCTCGTCGCACGTGACGGACAAAGCGCGCTCACGATCGTCGAAAGAGTGACGCCGGATGCGATCTTGTTGGATGCGGTCATGCCGGGCATGGATGGTTTCGAGACTTGCCGGCGACTCAAGCAGAAAGTCGCCATCGTCGATGTCCCGGTGATCTTTATGACGGGGCTCAGCGACATCGATCATGTCCTGATGGGTTTTGAGGCCGGCGGCGTCGATTACGTGACGAAGCCTGCCGTCGCCGAGGAATTTATGGCCCGAATCAGAACCCATGTGGCCAATTCCCGCCGCGCCCGCAGCGCCACAATCGCGCTCGATACCTCCGGCCGCTATCTCCTCGCGGCCGACGACGAGGGCTGCCTGCTTTGGTGGACGCCACAAGCCGGGCGTCTCGTCGAAGAACTTCTCGGCGCGCGACCGCGCGAGCGCGCGCCACTGCCGCACGAAGTCGCCGCCTTGATCTCCCAGCACGAAGCTTCGACACTTGCAACGCCGGCAACCGAAATCAGGGTGGGCCCGTGCTTGCAGGTGGGCTATATGAGCCGGCTGCTCCCCGGCGAACACTTACTGCAGCTGACGCGGCAAACGCAAACCCATCTCGAAGAAACGCTTGCGCGCGCCCTTCCGGTGACGCTCCGCGAGGCGGAAGTCCTGTTGTGGCTTTCACGCGGCAAATCCAACCGCGACATTGCCGAGATTTTGAGTCTCAGCCCACGCACGGTGAACAAGCACCTTGAGCAGATCTTCAAGAAGATCGGCGTCGAAAACCGGACATCGGCCGCTGGAGTCGCGATCCGCCTGCTCGGCGGAACCTAACAAAGTGCGGCGTTTCGATCACTCAACGTTACGGTGGAGGCGCTTTGTTTTTCATACCGGCGCGCATGAGCGCTTCACCAAGGGCGCCCTGCCCACTCGTCGCCGTCGTGTTTGATCGCTGCGCCTGCGCCGCCACGCGCACGTTGCCCGCGGATGAAGACTTCTGATCGCCAGCCTCTGCTTCAATCGGATCATCGAGCCGCAAGGTCAATGCGATTCGGCGGCGCGGCACGTCTACGCTCAAGACTTTCACGCGGACGATTTCACCGGGCTTCGTCACTTCCCGCGCGTCCTTCACGAACTTCTTCGACAGATGCGAGATATGGACGAGCCCGTCCTGATGGACGCCGATATCCACGAAAGCACCAAATGCGGCAACATTGGTCACCACACCTTCAAGCACCATGCCGGGCTTTACATGCTCCAGCTTCTCGACATCCTCCTGAAAGGTCGCGGTCTTAAATGCCGGCCGCGGGTCCCGGCCTGGCTTCTCGAGTTCCCGCAAAATGTCGGTCACCGTCGGAAGCCCGCAGGCATCGTCGACGAATTGCGCCGGATTGATTTTGCGAATCTCGTTCACATTGCCCATCAGCATTTTGATGTCGCCTTTTGTCGCCGCAAGGATGCGGCGGACAATCGGATAGGACTCGGGATGGACGCCCGAGCGGTCGAGCGGGTCCTCGCCGTCGAGGATGCGCAGGAAGCCGGCGCTTTGCTCGAACGTCTTCGGCCCAAGCCGCGGCACCTTCATCAGCGCAAGTCGCGAGCGAAAGGGACCGTTGGCATTACGATGGTGTACGATGGATTCGGCAATGCCCTCGCCTAGTCCTGAAACGCGCGCCAGCAGCTTGGCGGAGGCCGTGTTCGCATCGACGCCGACAGCATTGACGCAATCTTCGACGACGGCATCGAGGGAACGCGACAATTTGAGTTCGGAGAGATCGTGCTGGTATTGGCCGACACCGATCGACTTCGGATCGATCTTCACGAGTTCCGCCAAGGGATCTTGCAGGCGGCGGGCGATCGAAACGGCGCCGCGCAGCGAGACGTCGAGATCGGGAAGTTCGCGCGACCCATATTCGGATGCCGAATAGACCGAAGCGCCCGCCTCCGAGACGACGACCTTCGTCGCCTTGAGGTCCGGATGGCGGTGCAGAAGTTCGGTCGCCAGCTTGTCCGTCTCGCGCGACGCGGTTCCATTGCCGATCGCGATGAGCTCAACCTTGTGCGCTTGAGCAAGGTTCGCAAGCTTGGCGATGGCCTCATCCCAGCGCCGCATCGGCTCATGCGGATAGATCGTATCGGTCGCAACGACCTTGCCCGTTGCGTCGACCACGGCGACTTTGACGCCTGTACGGAAGCCGGGGTCGAGCCCCATCGTGGGGCGCGCCCCAGCCGGCGCGGCAAGCAGAAGATCGCGCAAATTGCCAGCGAAGACTCGAATCGCCTCGGCTTCCGCTTTTTCCCACAAGCGCATGCGCATATCGACGCTCAGATGCAGTTCGATCTTCGTGCGCCAGGCAAAACCGACCGTGGTGAGGAGCCAGCGGTCGCCCGGCCGACCGCGGTCGGATATTTTGAAATGATCGGCGATCCGCGCTTCATAGCCGACGCTGCCTTGCGCGGCTTCAGGTTTCAATCGGAGGTCGAGAAGCTCTTCTTTTTCGGCACGGAACATCGCCAAAATTCGATGCGACGGCAATTTCGCGAGCGGACCCGAATAGTCGAAATAATCCGCGAATTTGGCCGCGGCCGCCTGTTTGCCCTCGCGGACTTTCGACAACAGCACACCCTGCGACCAGAAGGTCTCGCGCAGCCGCCCGATGAGATCCGCCGATTCGGCAAAACGCTCGACGAGAATCGCGCGCGCCCCGTCGAGCGCGGCCGCCGCCGTCTCTATGCCCTTCCCCGCGTCGACGAAGGCAGTCGCCTGATCCTCGGGAACAAGCTCCGGCTGCGCGAGCAGCGTCTCGGCGAGAGGGGCCAATCCGGCCTCGATCGCGATCTGGGCTTTCGTACGCCGCTTCGGCTTGTAGGGCAGATAAAGGTCTTCGAGCTTGGCCTTGTTGTCGGCTTCGAGGATGACCTTGCGCAATGCGTCGTCGAGCTTGCCTTGGCTCTCGATGCTTTCGAGGATGACTTTGCGTCGATCTTCGAGCTCGCGCAAATAGCGCAAACGTTCTTCGAGCATGCGCAATTGCGTATCGTCGAGGGTGCCCGTGACTTCCTTGCGGTAGCGCGCGACGAAGGGCACCGTCGCCCCGCCATCCAACAGGCCGACTGCCGCCTCCACCTGCCAGGGTTTTACCGCAAGTTCGCTCGCAATGCGTTCGTTGATCGACTTCATATCCACTCTCTGATTCTGAGGCGCGGATCTTGCCTGCGAACGGCGGTGCAATCAAGGCGAAGTCGCTTAGAGTATTTCCGAGCGGAGTGGATGCCGGTTCGCGTGAAGAAAATGCGCGAAGACAAGGACCTAGAGCCCCGTTCCGATTCTCTCGGAACGGAAAAGGCTCTAGGCGCGTGCACAAATCATGGCCAGCGCGAAGCTGTCGCAAGAACGCGGCTCTTCAGGAATTAGCAGCTCACCGGACACGACACGGACATCGCGGATTGGACGAGAATGACCCAAACGCGACATCGCTGCATCGAAGCAAGCTAACCCCTCGTCGCTTCACTCGATAACCTCGTCGGCAAGCGCGAGGAGCGTGGGCGGCCATCAAGCGCCGTCAAGACGTTACCTCATTCGAGCAATTCCTTGGCATCCTTCAGGTCGAGCGTGTCGAAGCCTTCCGTGACTGACCCCCCATAGACCGGGCCAAGAAGATCGTGGTCCTGCCGCCGTTTGCCCTGGCGGCGCGGGAGGCGCGCCAACGATAATCCGAGCGCGGGGTTCCCGCACCCGGCTTTCATGTTATTGTGCACTTTGATACGCCATCAACCGCGACGTACATATTGAAGGGAGATTGTCATGCCATTCCGCAAACCGTTGTTGTTGTGCGGTTTGGCTGCGGCGATCGCAGCTTCGCTGGTCCCGAGTACGTTGGGCAATTTGATCGGAAGCACTGTGTTTCCCGCCGCGTTCGCTCAAACAGTGCGCCTCGACCGAATCAACATCGTAGAGGCAGGGGTTTACGAAGCTGAGATCGAGAAGCGTGTACCCGAGCCGAATTCTCCTACCGGAATGCGCAATGTACTCGGCGAAGTGAAGCTCGTCGCACGCGGCCCGCAAGTTCCGGCTGGGCTTGGAGTGCATTTTGGCGTGAGATACATCATCGTCGGTGCGCCAAAGGGCAAGAATGCCGACATCCGCATCATATGGAGGTACCCCTCGCCCGGTCTCAAAAATCCAAAGACAGGTGAGGTCATCTTCAGGTCTGATCGCACGCTCTCTAGAGCGATCGGCGTGCCTCAGTTCACCGACTATTCTTTTGATAATGACTGGGAAGTTGTCACCGGTATCTGGACTTTGGAACTCGCGTACGGAGACCGCAAACTGGCGGAGCAGAGCTTCACAGTGACAAAACCATAGGCTAGCGGCCGCACAGCGCCGGGGCGGGTGAGCAATTTGGGTGCAGCGCAGCGTTGATAGAGTGCCCGCGAGGCTCGAATGTCTCTTCGTGGTGCTGTTCGGGACCTACTGCAATGTCTAGCATTGGCAGCTAAGGGGCGCAAAGCAGACCTAGAACGCACCGGGGCTAAAGGCCCGATCTGTGAGTGGAGACCTAGATCGCCTGCAGAGTCGTCTGCGAGGCGACATATTCCGCCGAGGCCGCGCTGACGGTCAGGACATGCGCGCGCATGGCCTGCGCGGCGCCCTCTCCGTCGCCACGCAATATGGCACGCACAACGGCGTCATGTTCGCGCCAAGACGATGTGAGGCGGCCGAGCAGATTGAACTGCGCACGCCGAAACGGCGCCAGCCGGGCACGAGTCGCATTGAGCAGGTCACGCAAATAGGTGTTGTGGCTGCCCTCGTAGAGTCGGGTGTGGAAACCAACGTTGAACTGCTCATATTCGGCGGTTCGGCCCTGCCGCACCGCCGACTGCGAAGCTTGATGAAAAACCTCGAATTCGCGGCGCTCCGACGGACTCATGGCGGCCGCCGCCAGCCGTGCCGCGGCCGCTTCGAGTTCAGCCATGACCAGAAACATTTCGTCGAGCCGGGCCGGCGCAATATTGGCGACGATGACACCACGCCTCGGCCGATGTTCGGCGAGCCCGGTTGCGACCAATTGGCGAAGAGCTTCGCGCACCGGCGTTCGTGACACGCCAAAACGGCGCGCCAATTCCTGTTCGTCGAGTCGCACGCCCGGCGCCAGCCGCGCGTGAATGATGTCGTCGGCGAGATGCTCCGCCAATTCGGCGGCGCGCGTCTGTCGGCCGGCAGCCGCTTGCGCGCCATGCAGATCGAGAGAGGGATTGTCACTTTGCATGCAAGCTTCCATGCAAGAACTTCGCCGCGCCTTCCATCTAAAACGTTGCTCAGAAAGAGATTTATATTGAAGCTCGGAAATCGAACTCTGGATAGGGTTCAGTTGCCTTAAAAGTATGATGCTATTTTGCGCAGCGCCCAATATTTTTGCCTAATTTTTTATCAGCGGCGGATAGGCGGCTCGACTGGCCATGTCGAAAATTTTATCATCTATCTGACAAATAAAGATTTATATCTCGTCATCTGAGTTGGCGCGCAATTTGTTTCTTGCATACAAGAGCTGCCCGCGCGGGAAAGCGGACGGCCGACCTCCGCCACCAACAGGAAAGATCGCGCACAATGACGAGCCAATCCGATTTGTCACGCCGTTCGCTATTAGCCGGCATCGCGGCAGGAACCGCTGGAATCTCCGCTGCAAGCCTCCCCTTTGGTCTTGCACGCGCAGCCGCGCCGCTGACCGTAGGCTTCATCTACGTCGGGCCGAAAGACGACTACGGCTATAATCAGGCTCATGCCGCAGGTGCGGCCGCCGTCAAAGCGCTCGGCATCAAGGTTGTCGAAGAAGAACGCGTGCCGGAAACCTCCGCCGTCGAAAAGACCATGGAGAGCATGATCAATCTCGATGGCGCAAGCCTGCTGTTTCCAACCTCGTTCGGATATTTCGATCCGCACGTTCTGAAACTGGCGAAGAAATATCCGTCGGTCACTTTCATGCATTGCGGCGGTCTCTGGAAAGCGGGCGACCCGCAGAACGCCCATAGCTATTTCGGCTATATCGACGAGGCTGAATTTTTGTCCGGCATTGTCGCCGCGCATGTCACCAAGGCCAAGAAGTTCGGCTTCATCGCGGCCAAGCCGATCCCGCAGGTGCTGCGCAATATCAATGCTTTCGCGCTCGGTGCCCGTTCAGTCGACCCGACCATCACGACCCAAGTGATCTTCACCGGTGACTGGTCGATGCCCGTGAAAGAGGCGGAAGCCACGAATAGCCTTGCCGACCAGGGTGTCGACGTCATCACCTGCCACGTCGACAGTCCGAAAGTCGTGGTCGAGACCGCAGAGAAGCGTGGTCTTTTCACGACCGGCTATCACGCCAGCCAAGCACCTCTCGCACCGAAAGGCTATCTCACCGGTGCCGAGTGGAACTGGGAAGCGCTGTATCCCTCGTTCATCAAGGATATTCAGGCCGGCAAGACTATTCCGTCGCTCGTCCGCGGCGGCCTGAAGGCGGGCATCGTGAAGACATCGCCCTATGCGGTCATTGTCCCCGACGCAGCGCGCAAACAGGCCGATGCCGTCAAAGCTAAATTCCTCACCGATGAATTCGTCATTTTCAAAGGTCCGATCAAAGACAATAAGGGCAATGAAGTGATTGGCTCGGGCGTCTCGCGCGGGCAAACCGATATCGAATTAGAAAAGATGAGCTACCTCGTCGAAGGCGTCGTCGGCTCGACTTCTTGAGGGCGGAGCAACAGATGAGCGTGGCGCAGCGCGGCATCTCCGATCGGCTCGGGGGCATAGCTTCGCCTTTCATCCAGCCCTTCGCCGCCATTCTGGCCAGTCTGGTTCTTTTCGGCGCTTTCATGCTGCTCGCCGGCAGAAATCCGTTCGAAGTCTACCAGCTGATGGAGGTCGGCGCCTTCGGGTCGTGGTTCTCGCTGCAAAATACCTTGCAGCGAGCAGCACCTCTTCTATTGACCGCCCTTTGCACGGCGCTGCCCGCGCAAATGGGGCTCGTCGTGATCGGCGGCGAGGGCGCCTTCGTGATGGGCGGCCTCGCCTCGATCGCAGCGGGGCTGGCGCTCGCGGATGCAGGGATGTCACCGCTCACGGTCCAATTGGCCATGGCGATTGCAGGCATGGCCGCGGGCGCGGCACTGATCGCTTTGGCCGGCGCCTTGCGTCACTGGCGCGGCGTCAACGAAACCATCTCTTCTCTCCTGCTCGCGAGTATCGCCGTCGCGGTGCTCAACCAAATGGTTGAAGGCGTCATGCGCGACCCGACGAGCTTGAACAAGCCCTCGACTCGGGCTTTGCCCGAGGCGGACATGCTGGGCACATTGCCCGGGATGGACGTTCACGTCGGGCTGGTGGTCGGCGTCGTCGCTTGCGTGGCAGCTTGGATACTGACCAGCCGAACAACTTTCGGTTTCGCCGCACGCATGGTCGGCGGCAACCCGCGCGCCGCGCGCATGGCCGGTCTGCCGGTCGGCCCGATGATCGTGATCATGTGCGCGCTTGCGGGCGCTGCCGCCGGCCTTGCCGGCATGATCGAGGTCGGCGCCGTGCAGGGACGCGCCAACGCCAACATAGCCGCGGGCTATGGCGTCACCGGCATTCTCGTGGCCTTTCTCGCAAGGCAAAATCCTCTCGCTGTCATTCCGGTCGCCGTATTGCTTGGCGGTATCGGGGCGAGCGGCGGCCTCTTGCAGCGCCGGCTCGATCTTCCCGACGCGACGGTCTTGGTTTTGCAAGGCATTTTATTCGTCGCCTTGCTGGCGAGCGAAGGCATGCCCTCACTTGCAAACTTCAGGCTGCGTGTTCCTTCAGGACCGAAGCTGGAGGACAAAAAGAACAAGCCAGACATCAACACGCTCGAGCATGGGCTCGCTGAAGTTCCGGACTTGCCAAAGGTGCACGAGACCGGAAAAGCCTGACGGGTTTTTGAGAAGGACGAGTTCCAGGAGGCAATTCGTGAGCGATGCATCCCTCGGTCTGTGGACAGTGCCCATCGCAATGCTGGGCGGCGCGATCCGCGTTTCGACGCCCTTCCTGTTCGTCAGCCTCGGTGAATTGGTGACGGAGAAGAGCGGCCGGATCAATCTCGGCCTCGAGGGCATCCTCGTCATGGGAGCGATGACCGGCTTTGCCGTGGCTTATCTCACCGGCTCGCCCTGGCTCGGCGTGCTGGCTGCGGGCGGTGTCGGCATTTTGTTGGGCATATTGCACGCCGGCATTTGTTCCTTGCCGAGGGTCAACGACATTGCAGTCGGTTTCGCCTTGATGTTGTTCGGGACCGGTCTCGCCTTTTACCTCGGCAAGCCGCTGATCCAGCCGAAAGCCCCCTCGCTCCCGGCGCTCGATCTCGGGTTTTGGAGCAACATTCCACAAGTCCGCGCCGCATTGCAGGTCAATGCATTGTTTATCGCCGGCATCATCATGACGTTCGTGCTCAGATGGGGATTGGCCAACACGCGGTGGGGGATGCAAGTGCGTGTCGTCGGAGATTCTACCGAGGCGGCGCGCGCGATGGGCTATTCGCCTCTGTCAGTCCGGCTCGCCGCAACCTGTTTCGGCGGCTTCATGGCCGGCATCGGCGGATCTTTCCTGTCGCTCTATTATCCGGGAAGCTGGAACGAAGGCCTGTCGAGCGGGCAAGGCATTACCGCCGTCGCGCTCGTCATATTCGCGCGCTGGAATCCGATTGGCTGTTTTCTGGCCTCGCTGTTGTTCGGCGCCGCAGGCGCGCTCGGACCCGCCTTGCAGGCGGTCGGCGTCACCGGCGGGACCTACCTCTTCAATGCGGCGCCCTACATCCTCACTTTTTCCCTGCTTGTTCTATCCTCCTCCTCGCGCCACCGCATCGCCGGAGCGCCGGGCGAATTGAGCGTCACGCGTTGAAGGGAGCCATGATTTATGACTGAACAATTGCATGTTCCCGCCGATCCCTATCCCTGGCCCTTCGACGGCAGGCTCAGTCCCGCCAATACGGTGCTCATCATCATCGACATGCAGACCGATTTTTGCGGTCACGGCGGCTATGTCGACAAGATGGGATATGACCTCTCGCTCACGCGCGCGCCGATCGTCCCGATCCAGGCGGTGCTCGCTGCGATGCGTGCGAAGGGCTATCACGTCATCCATACGCGTGAGGGCCACCGCCCGGATCTTTCAGATCTCCCCGCGAACAAGCGCTGGCGATCGCAGCGGATCGGCGCCGGCATCGGCGACAAAGGCCCATGCGGGCGCATCCTGGTGCGCGGCGAACCTGGCTGGGAGATCATCCCCGAACTTGCCCCTTTGCCGGGCGAGCCGGTGATCGACAAACCCGGCAAGGGCTCCTTCTGCGCTACCGATCTCGAACTCATCTTGCGCACGCGGGGGCTCCGCAACATCGTGCTGACCGGAATCACGACCGACGTCTGCGTACACACGACGATGCGCGAAGCCAATGACCGCGGTTTCGAATGCCTGCTTCTCGAAGATTGCTGCGGCGCGACCGACCGCGGCAATCACGATCACGCCGTCAAAATGATCAAAATGCAGGGCGGCGTCTTCGGTGCGGTCTCGACCTCGGCTCCTTTCATCGCGAATCTGCCATGACGCAAGCCTCTTCAGTGAAAGCCTCTTCATTGGAAGTCGTCGCAATGAGCAAGCGCTTTGGCGAGCTTGTCGCACTCGACGAGGTGAGCCTCAAAGTCAAAGCGGGAACGGTGCATGCCCTGCTCGGCGAGAATGGCGCCGGCAAGTCGACCCTGGTCAAATGCATCATGGGCTTCTATCACCCCGATGCCGGCGACCTCCTGCTCGCCGACAAAGAAGTCACGGTGCCCAATCCGCGCGATGCGGCACGCTTAGGCATCGGCATGGTCTATCAGCATTTTACGCTCGTGCCTTCGATGACGGTTCTGGAAAACCTCGTCATGAGCCGGCCCGATGTGCCGGCCGTCATCGACTGGAAAGCCGAGCGGGCAAGGGTCGAAAGCTTTTTTACGACGATGCCTTTCAAGGTCCCGCTCGACACGCCCGTGCATGGCCTTGCCGCGGGAGAAAAGCAGAAGGCCGAGATTCTCAAACAGCTCTACCTCGACGCCCGCTTCCTCATCCTCGACGAGCCGACCTCCGTGCTCACCCCGCAAGAAGCCGATGAGATGCTCGGCCTCGTGCGCGGCATGGCAATGGCCGGGCAGCTCACCGTCTTGATCATCACCCACAAATTTCGGGAAGTTCTGGCCTATGCCGACAGCGTCAGCATCTTGCGCCGCGGCCGTCTGGTGGGTTCGGGCCGCGTCGGCGACCTCACCACCGAGCAAATGGCGACCATGATGATCGGCGATGCGGTGCCGGCCTCCTCCGCCGCCCGGACGCAACGCACCTCAGGCGAGATCCGCATCGAGGTCGCAAAACTTTGCGCCGATGATTCCGATGGCCAGCCCGCCGTACGCAACGTCAGTTTCGCCGTGCGCAGCGGTGAGATCGTCGGCATTGCAGGCGTCAGCGGCAATGGCCAGAGCGAACTCGTCGAAGTGCTCGCGGGCCAACGCGACGCCACATCCGGCGACATGCGTATTCATGGCGAAATCTATACGGGCCGGCGCAAGGAAACGCAGAAACATCACCTGGCACTGCTGCCGGAGGAACCGTTGCGGAACGCCTGCGTCGGGCGCATGAGCGTGGCCGAGAACATGGCCTTCCGCAGCTTCGACCAGCCTCCCCTCGCGCGCGGCTTCTGGCTCGTCAAATCGGCGATGCGCGCGAGGGCAAAAGATCTCATTACCCGCTATAACGTGAAGACAGCTTCGCCCGACGCGCCGATCGCCACTCTTTCCGGCGGCAACGTCCAGCGGGCGGTGCTGGCCCGCGAATTGGGGCATGAGGTCGATGTCCTGATCGCGGCCAATCCGGTGTTCGGGCTCGATTTCGCTGCCGTCGCCGATATTCATGCGCAGATCGTCGCCGCCTGCAACCGCGGCGCTGCCGTCTTGCTGGTCAGCGAAGATCTCGACGAGCTCCTGGAATTGAGCGACCGCATCCTTGTCATGTCGGAAGGCCATGTCGTGCTCGAAACGCCGATTGCAGCTGCCGAGCGCAATGCAATCGGCCGCGCCATGGCGGGGCATGCGTGAGTGCTGAGCGCTCTTGCTGGCCAGAAGTTTAGCACAGACGACGAAGAGATGGAGCTACCCGCCCGACTGTGAAAACAAATATCTCACCAACGTTCGACCGACGGCTTCGAGGCTTGCTGCCGAGCATTTATCCGGCGTGTCTTGGGTGGTGTTGAACCAAGGATCATAGTCGAAACCTATGACGAGGAAACTTGGAATTCCCGCAGCGGCGAGCGCGGTGTGATCATCGGAAATGGGCGACGGCGTAATTGTCGGAACAAAGATCTGCGGGGCCAATTCATGACCAATTCGCCAGAATTTCACCACGTCCTTCTCAGCAAATTTAAGCGATGAAGGTTCCGGGTGAAGGACGAGCTTATTGTAACACACCATGTCGAAGATGACGCCGCCGACCGGCTTTTTATCCCGATACACTTCCTGTAAGCGCGTGCTGAAATAATAGGAACCCGGCGCCCACCAGTTCGGATCGCCAGCGCCGAGCGCAAGTGGCCCTTCTTCACCGTCGAAGAAGACGAAGTCGATACCCAGTTCGGTATGGATCTTGAGCGCCCGAAGCAGCCTCATCGTTTCCAAAAGGAGCGCAACGCCGGAGGCCGAATTATTTGCGCCCGGCATTGGACCATCTGGATTATGCGGATCCGCATAGGCTCGAATGATGCTGTCGTAATGCGTTCCGACAATGATGCGATTGCGTTTGAGCGGATCAAAACGGCCAATGATGTTGGTAACGGTGAGATTTTTGCCGCCTGCGCGAGAAGAAAGCTCACCATCCTGAATCAAAACCGGCACAGATGCGGCCGCGAGCTGTGCCTTGATCCAGTCGACCTCCAGCTGATGTCCCGGCGTATTAATGGCGCGGGCACCGAAAGACAGCTGTTTGACGATGTCGTTCATCGCGCGATCGCCGTTCCACGCCTTCAGATCCTCATCACTGATGACAACGCCATCTTGGGCCACGCAACGCACGGGCCAAGCATAGACCGTCAGAACCGCGATTAAAACGGCTCCCCAGATCCGCAATCTCTTTGACGTGACAAACGCGCCGGCGGGCATGCATCTTCTCTCGTGCGGGGTGTTCGGCTGGGATTTGACCGTTTCATTCGACCAGCTTCGGGGACATAAACAGACTCGCCGCACACGCAGCGAGGATGCCCGCGGCAAGATATGTGATTGCCCGCGAACCCATCGTGGGAATTAGCACAAATGTCGTGAAAAGAGTTCCGAAAATGCTGCCTATCGTCGAGACGCTATAGACCATTCCCGTAATTCGTCCGGTTTGGTGCAGTGATCGAATGAGAAGACGAGTAGCCACAGGCGAAAACATTCCAAGAGCCGATAACGGAAATAAAAGCAACGCCGCGGACGCCGCGAGAATGCCGGCCGGACCATCGCCGATCGAGCTCAGGATTGCGGACATCCCTGCGTCAGCGCTTATCGGGACAGCACATAAATAGATCGCCGCCAGACTGGTGCTCACGGCAACAACTTTCGGCGATGGATTTCTGTCGATAAGCGTGCCGCCGATGAAGTAGCCAAATGTGAGAGCGCACAAAACCGTCGAAATAAGACCAGCCCAAGTTCCTATTCCACCGCCAAAATAAGGGTATAAATATCTGCTCCCCAGCATCTCGAAGCCCATGACGACACCGCCAATTACGAAGGCATTCGCATAGATTAAAAACAGCATGAGCCGGTCAGCAGACACTCTCGCCATCGAACTAATGCTCTGGCCATTTCCGATTGTGTTGTTCAATTGCCTTGAGCGTTTCGACCGGGGCAAAATCGTCTGTCAGAATCTTCGCCTTTTTATCGATGGTGTTGGTGTCGGAAAGGTTCAACCGGCGACGCTCGCCAAGCATCTGGCGTAGATTGTAACGAAAGTTGAATAATTTCTGCCTGGTTTCTGCCGCTTGCTGCAATTCTTGTTCTGAAACAGGTTTTTCATACGCGACCGTAACTACGTTTCCCTCCGCAAGGTAGAAGTCCAGCTCAGGAAAAACAGAATTGATGGTCAAAACCGCCGAGTCGAACAGCATGGTTGTCGGCTCGATATTCTGAGCAACAACCCCTCCCTCGGCAAGATGCTCTTTGACCAGAGTATAAAATTCTTTTGTCAGCAAATGGAACGGAACGAAGGGGCCGCGATAAGCATCAATTAAAATCACGTCGTAGCGGTCATTCGAATTTTTCAGAAACGTTCGGCCGTCGCTATTGGCAACAGTGAAGTTCGGTTCGTCCTTGATGCCGAAATATTTTTGAGCCAATTCGAAGACGACGGGATCTAATTCGACGGAGGTCACGGGGACGTTCGGTAAGAATTTGTGCAGATACCAAGATGTCCGGCCACCACCAAATCCAATTTCAAGGACGCGCTCGATTTTCTTCGCATATATCAAGCCTTCTGTCATGAAGCGTGTGTACACAACAGGCAAATCACGATCGTCCTGAGTATTATAGACGCTCTCGGTATATAGTTTCTGATTGTAACCGAACGTCATCATGACGTAATTGTTTTCTTTATAGACATAAACATTATTGTATAATGATTCACGCGATTCAAGGAGTTGTCGCGTTTGCGGCGATCCAGCAGCTGACGTGACTGTCACGAAAGCTGCGGCGGCCAAAAGTGGCGCGAGAATGCTGACCATCAAACTACAACGCATCACTGAACCTCGATGATGTCCGAAAGTCTTCAGACATATGAGACGGGAAACTTGGCATAACGTTTCTTCCACAAAGCATTGCAGTGTGAAAGTGCGGTGTCGTCTTAGCGCCGGTCATAATATGTCACCATTATAGCAAGCATTCCAAATTGGGGTACCCAATGACCGACCTCGTAATAGTCACCTTTCCAGTATCGGGTATTCTCAAACGTCTCTTTGAAGTGCAGCAGATATGAACGCAGATAAGACGGGTCCGCGGTTCTCGCGTACAGGTTCCAAAGACCCCATGCGCGGCTGAAGTTCAATCCTGCTTGATGCACACTGGCTGGGTTGTGGATCGGGTCCAAGTGAAGATCGGGAGGCAGAAAACTCGGCAACCACGCAATGAGTTCATCCTGCTTCAAGACATTGCCGACAAGCCACGCCCAGTTGGTGCAAACCGCCATGAATTCTTCTGTTGCAATCTCCCTCTGCTGCAGCGGACATGCATGCTGTCCGACGTAATAGGCGCGCACTTTGTCCCGAACGAATCCGATGATGTCCGGCCGCTGTCTCGACACTCCATAATCATATAGGTTAATCAGCGCCCACGTCGCGCTATTGTAGGCTATGGATGTCGGGCTCGGCGGCGTTTTTGTATAGAAATCCATCAAGCTTCGCGCAATATCATCTGCGAAGTCATCTAATGGCACATTCGCGCCAAATGCTTTGCGGAAATCGATCGCCAGTCGCAAAAACCAGGCCCGTCCGTAAGGCATTTCAAAACTTGGATCGCCGTCCAAGTGTTTCCTTTCCTCCGTCAGGAGCGAAGCCAGCAAGAGTGAGTCTATGAGCGGCCGATACCGATCGTCTCCCGTCGCCCAGGTATAAGCTGTCAGCGCCCACACCCCGTGCACGGCTGAGTGCCAGTCGATACATCCATGAAATGCCGGATTTTTCGTGTCGCTCCTCGCAACACATTCGGCGATGGGTTTGGAGAGTTCCAGTGCGTAGGCGGCGCGGTTATCACGAAAGGCCACGAGGTCAGGTGGGACCTGCGCTTCGGCAGCAACCCCAGCCGTCACGGAGCAAAGCGAAATCGCCAGCAAAACAGCGCGCGAAATTCGGGGCGCCGTTTGCTTCTTTGCTGACTTATTTACGATTTTCGAATCCGTGACCAATATTTTCAGTTCCGCTACAGAGGCACGCAAGCCTGCTTCAGATACCAACTGACGCAAGTTCCGCTCGCCTCCATCAATCAAATCGCGTGAATTTACGATATGGACCGGAGGTCTGCGCTCCGGTCCGCACAAAACTCAAGTGTCCTTACCCTCAATTTGAGTGACTTGAGCCAGTAGGCAGATCATTAATTTATCGCGCCGAAATTCTACCTGTTCATCGAGAAAGCGCCGGTTGTCGACCCGATCATCCAATGGCCGCTGATACTATTGAGATCCTCGGATATTATTCCCTTGTAGACGACCTCGTGCGAAACTCCGCCCGTTCCGTCGTATTGTTTGATTATGACGACGGTTCCACCAGGTGAAAGTGAAGTACTTTCACATTGCAGGTAGGCGAAGAGCTGAGGAACGCCTGCGGCACCGAACGTGTTAGGCTCGGTGGAGCGCCCGCTGCAGCCGTCCGAACCGAATGCAAAGGTGAACGGCACGGATCTCCGCCCATCAGGATAGAAATAGGTCCCGCTCCAATTTCCGGCGAGCGTGTCGCGAGAGGATTGCGCAGGTGATTGCGGCGCGTTCATTGCGACAAGCACGAATGCCAGCAAAACCGAGACGAATGTGACGAGCTTTCGGACCATGTTACCCCCCATGAAGCGCCACAAAAAGAGCGAAGTGATCGCTTAGCAAACGATAGAATACCATCCTGGCGACGCGAGCGCACTCCCTCAAATTGAGCAAGTGGCGCCTTGCGAACCTTGCGGCGACACAATAGCATATTTCCCCTAGAATGAGCCGCCTGATGCCGCGGCTTAGCTCGCCTTCTGGAACGATCCCATGCCGCACTATCGATCCCGCACTACGACGCACGGACGCAACATGGCCGGCGCGCGCGGCCTGTGGCGCGCCACAGGCATGAAAGACGCCGATTTCGGCAAGCCGATCATCGCCGTGGTCAATTCCTTCACCCAATTCGTGCCGGGCCATGTCCATCTGAAGGACCTCGGCCAGCTCGTCGCCCGCGAGATCGAGGCGGCCGGCGGCGTCGCCAAAGAGTTCGACACGATTGCCGTCGACGACGGCATAGCCATGGGGCATGACGGAATGCTCTACAGCCTTCCGTCGCGCGAGATCATCGCCGACTCGGTCGAATATATGGCCAATGCCCATTGCGCCGATGCGTTGGTCTGCATTTCCAATTGCGACAAAATCACGCCCGGCATGCTGATGGCGGCATTGCGTCTCAATATTCCGGCGGTCTTCGTCTCCGGCGGGCCGATGGAAGCCGGCAAGATCGTGCTCGGCGGCAAGACGAAATCGCTCGATCTCATCGATGCGATGGTGGCTGCCGCCGACGACACGCTCGCCGATGCCGAGGTCGCCGTCATCGAGCGCTCAGCTTGTCCGACCTGCGGCTCGTGTTCCGGCATGTTCACCGCCAATTCGATGAACTGCCTCACCGAGGCGCTCGGCCTCGCGCTTCCCGGCAATGGGTCGGTACTCGCCACCCATGCCGATCGCAAGCGGCTTTTCGTCGAAGCCGGCCATTTGATCGTCGATCTCGCCCGCCGCTATTACGAGCAGGATGACGTTTCCGTTCTACCCCGCTCGATCGCAAGTTTTGAGGCCTTCGAAAACGCCATGACGGTCGATATCGCCATGGGCGGTTCGACGAATACGGTTCTGCATCTGCTGGCCGCGGCCTACGAGGCTGGCGTCGATTTCACCATGCGCGACATCGATCACCTTTCGCGGCGCGTGCCGGTCGTCTGCAAGGTCGCGCCTTCGGCGGCGGACGTCCATCTCGAGGACGTGCATCGGGCCGGCGGCATTATGGCGATCCTCGGCGAATTGGACCGGGCGGGTCTCATCCATGCGAATCTGCCGACGGTTCATGCCGCAACGCTCGGCGAAGCTTTGGAGCGTTGGGACGTGCGCCGCACGGCGAGCCAGAGCGTCGTGGATTTCTATCGCGCCGCGCCCGGCGGTGTGCCGACCCAGGTCGCGTTCAGCCAGGAGCAGCGCTGGAAAGAGCTCGATCTCGATCGCGAGACGGGCGTCATCCGCGATGCCGCACATGCGTTTTCGAAGGATGGCGGTCTCGCCGTTCTCTATGGCAATCTCGCCGAAGAGGGGTCTATCGTCAAAACCGCCGGCGTTGATGCTTCGACCCTCAGCTTCGCGGGTCCGGCGCGCATTTTCGAAAGCCAGGACGCTGCGGTCGAAGCCATTCTCGGCAATCGGGTCAAGGCGGGCGATGTCGTGCTGATCCGCTACGAAGGGCCGCGCGGCGGCCCCGGCATGCAGGAAATGCTCTATCCGACGAGTTATCTGAAATCCAAAGGTCTCGGCAAAGCCTGCGCCCTCATCACCGATGGGCGTTTCTCCGGCGGCACATCCGGCCTGTCGATCGGCCATGTCTCGCCCGAGGCGGCCGAAGGCGGCGCCATCGGCCTCGTCGAAGAAGGGGACGGAATAGAGATCGATATTCCGAACCGGCGCCTTCACCTTGCCGTTCCCGACGCGGAGCTCGCGCGCCGCCGTGCGGCCATGCAGGCCAGAGGCAAAGCCGCCTGGAAGCCGGCCGCGCGGGCGCGAAAAATCTCGATGGCACTCAAGGCCTATGCCGCCTTGACGACGAGCGCCGCGCGGGGGGCGGTGAGGGTGGTGCCGGAGGATATGTGAGGTTCCAAGGCAGGGTGGCCGTCCGGCTGCTTATCTGTGATGATGTGGTTGGAAGCCCCATCTCGAAGAGTGGAACTTGAACCCCTATGAATTTGGATTTTGGCACACTACGGCTTACGGATGCCTATCTCTGAAAGGACGCGCTCCACAATGCGTGCTTGATCGCGTTCGCCAGAATGACCAACTGCAATGACTTTTCGGGCAAAGGCCTCCGCCAGCGCGTAGGGGACGCGCCCTAAAGATAGACTATCGATGATTTCATCGTAGGCAGCGCAGAGGACTTTGGTCTCTTCGGGCCCAAACGCTGACTTTACTAAAAGTTGACGTATTGCCAAAAAAACTTGCTTTGGTTGTGGGAGATACGACCACAATTTACTGCAAGCGAGCAAGTCGAGCTAGGTGAGTTTGCTACCTAATGCCGGAAAACTCCATCCTGCCATGCCCGCGCATAGGGCGTTGCGAGGTCTATTTTCGTCGATGACAGCGCTCGATGGCGCAGAACCGGGAGTCTCTCATGCGCACCGACGGCATCCATCACGTCACGGCAATCGCTCGATCTGCACGCCGCAACCTCGATTTCTATACGCGGGTGCTTGGGCTTAGGCTGGTCAAGAAGACGGTGAATTTCGACGATCCGGGCACCTATCACCTTTACTATGGCGACGAGGCCGGACAGCCCGGCACGATCCTGACGTTCTTCCCATGGGCGCATGTCGCTCCGGGACAACCGGGCGTCGGCGAGACGCGACAAACCCTGTTCCGCGTCCCGGAAGGGTCGATCGGCTTTTGGGCCCATCGCTTGGTTGCCGAAGGCATAGAGCATCAGACACCGGAGAAACGCTTCGGCGAGACCGTGCTCGCCTTTAAGGATGCAGACGGGATGCGGCTTGCACTCGTCGCCGTCGCGGGCATCGACAGCGAACCGACCTGGAACAGCTCGGCGATCGCAGCCGAACATGCGATCCGCGGCTTCCACAGCCTGCGCCTCTCGCTTGCAGATGCCGCGCCCACAGGCGCGATCTTGAGCGACGTGTTGGGTTTCTCCGAAATCGGCCGCGAAGGGCCGCTCATTCGCTACAAGGCAAATGAGACCGCGCTCGGCGGCATCATCGACCTGCATGCGGCGGCGGGCGGCGCGGCGAGCCGGCAAGGCGCCGGCTCCGTCCACCATATCGCCTTCCGGGCGTCCGATGACGCGACCCAAGCCGCGATGGTCAAAAAGCTCGCCGACAACCACGCCATCCGGACAACGGAGCAGAGGGACCGCAATTATTTCCGCTCCGTCTATTTCCGCGAGCCCGGTCATATCTTGTTCGAGATCGCCACCGATAGTCCGGGCTTTGCGGTTGACGAAAAGCCGGATGCGCTCGGCCAAGCGCTGAAACTGCCGCATTTCCTCGAAGCGCGGCGCGCGCAAATCGAAGCCGTCCTGCCGGCGTTACAGTGACAGTGCATTCAACTGCCCGCTCCCGGCGGGGCGGCATCGCGCGCCGATTTTGGTCCGCGCTTGCGCGGCTGCAACTGGCGTGCGGTGAGCGCCTCGATGCTTGCCAAAAAATCCGGCGAGCCGATCGGCCGGCCGATGCTTTCGCCTTGCCGCAGCCGCGCGATCGCCTCCGGGTCACCTGGTCCTTCGAGGAGGTCGGCAAAGCGCGCAAAGCGCTCCCTGGCCGGGCGTACGTCGGTCAGCCCGTCGTCGATGCGGCCGAGATGTGCGCGCACGCTCGACCACTTCCAATCCTGCGCCCGCGCGACCAGCCGCGCCCGCACCGGATTGAGCGACACGTAGCGGAATGCCGCCGCCAGATGCTCCTCGTCCATCACCACGGCGCCAAAGCGCCCCTGCCAGAAATGTCCCGTGCGCCGCCGGCGCTGATGGATGACGCCGGCGTAGCGCCGATGCACCGGCGCGAGCGCACGGCGCAGCCCGTCTTCGTCGCGCGGCGCCAGAATGAGATGCACGTGACTGGGCATCAGACACCAAGCCCACACATCGACGCCGGCGCTCCGGCAGGAGGCGGCGAGCAGATCGCGATAGAGCGCATAATCGGCGTCGGAAAAGAACACGCGCGAGCGGCCGTTGCCGCGCTGGGTGACGTGGTGCGGCAGACCGGGAATGACGACGCGCGCAAGCCGAGCCATGCCGCATAGTGCCTGCGAGCAGGCAACAAGTCAATAGAATGCACTGTCACTGTAATCCGCGTAATCCGATCAGATCATTGACGTCGCCGCGTGATGCGGTAAATTCCTCGCGCTGGAGATCGCGCCGAAATCAATTCCAACACGCAACGCGACGGCACCATGAAATTGTTCGGTGTCGGTTAAGGAGACAACAAATTGGGAAATTCTCTCAAACACTCGAATTTGTGTGTAATCGAGAGCCGTTGGTGGCAGTCTCGTAATACGTCAGTGCGCGGCATGTTTGAGCTCCTGAGCGACTTGCATACGGGATCGCATCACGGTTATGAGTATGAGATGGTTAATAGTCGAACTGGATTTCAAGAGTCGGTTGGTAGATTACTACAGTATGAGAGATGTAACTATCTTTACATTGCGACCCACGGCGAGGAAAGTGGACTTGCAATGTTCAATGACGATGGGATTTCTCGAGCCGTTATCCGTAATCTGCTCAAAAAGCATCAGGAAGAGCGTAACCTCGTTGGTCTCTATCTTGGAAGTTGTAGTTTCCTCCAGCCGGAACTCGTTGAGTTTCTCTACGAAGAAGACATAAGCCCGTGGTGGATCGCTGGATACAGCCGCAAAATAGACTGGATTGATTCTACTGCTTTAGACTTCTTATGCTTCAATAAAATTCTTTCTGAAGAACGCAATCTTTCGGACAACCCAGTGAAACTGATAAGGAAGGTGGCCAAGCAATTAAGTGCTGAATGTGGTGGGCTGATTAGGAAACTGGGATTCCAGATATACCTATGCGAACAACACCCTAAAATTGATGAGTTACTCAATTGCGGTGAGTAGAGATGGTTATTACGGCGGGTATTACGGAGTATTACGGTGGTATTACACCGACAGCGCATTCTATTTCCGGAAGGCCAGCCATTCACGCCGCGGCCCAAAGGTGCTGGGCGGCATAGGCGCGCCACGGGCGCCATGTCTCCGCGCGGGCAAGGAGTTCGACCGGCCCCGGCCGCAATCCATCCGCATCGGCCAAAGCGCGCATCAAGCCGATATCCGCGGCCGGAAAGGCGTCGGGCTCGCGCAATTGCCGCAAGGCGATATATTGCGCCGTCCACTCGCCTATGCCGCGGATCGATCGCAGCTGCGCAACAGCCTCTTCCAGACTGCGGCTTGCGCTGAACAGGGTCGGATCGGCAACGACGGCCGCGGCCATGGCGGCAAGCGCAGCAGCCCGGCTGCGCGGCATGCCGAGCCGCGCGAGGTCCGCCGTGATCAATGCCGCAGGCCGCGGGAAGACATGCGTGAGGCCAGCCTCAGGTTCGGCGAGAATTTTGCCATGCGCCGCAACGAGGCGTCCGGCGAGCCGAACCGCCGCCGGAACCGTGATCTGTTGACCCAGGATGGCGCGCACCGCCAGTTCGAACCCATCCCATGCGCCTGGAACGCGCAGGCCCGGGCGGGCCGCGACCAAGGGCGCGAGCGCTGGATCGAGCGCGAGATGAGCGACGATCGGCAGCGGATCGGCGGCGAGATCGAAGACGCGCCGCAGCCGCGCAATGATGACCGGCAGGGCCGAGAGCCGCGCAAAACGGATCGTCGCGCGCAGCGCATTGCCCGCGGCAGGCTGGACGCCGACGAGCCCCTGCATAGTGTCGAACTCGATCGTGCGCGCATAGGTCTCATCACTGACGCGCTCGATACCGGGAATAGCGCGCACCCTTAGAAAATCGAGCATGGCCGTCCAATCATAGGGCGGCTGATAGCGCAACAGAAGGCTGATCTCGCCGCGTGGGCCAGCCGACACATCTGGCTTGCCGGCACGCCGCAACGCGCCCGGCGCGCGGCCGAATAGAGTGGCAAATGTCTCGTTGAACCGCCTGATGCTGCGAAAACCCGCCGCGAACGCGACTTCGGTCATCGGCAGCCGTGTCTCGTGGATCAACTGCTTGGCGAGCAGCACGCGCCGGGTCTGCGCGACGGCAATCGGCGAGGCACCGAGATGCTGGCGAAACAGGCGACGGAGCTGACGCTCGCCGACCCCCAAGCGATCAGCCAAAGCTTCCACATCAGCCTCGTCCAGGGCACCCATTTCGATCAAGGCCAGAGCCCGCGACACACTATTGGATGTCCCTCGCCAAGCGCCGAGATCGGGCGCCGCCTCCGGCCGGCAGCGCAGGCAGGGACGGAAACCGGCCTCCTGCGCCGCCGCCGCGGTCGGAAAAAAGATCACGTTCTCGGATCGCGGTGTCCGCGCCGGACAGATCGGCCGGCAATAGATGCCCGTCGTCTTCACGGCGGTGAAGAATTTTCCGTCGAAACGGGCATCGCGCTGACACATCGCGCGGTAGCAAGCATCATGATCGAGATCCATTTCGATAGAGTGTCGTGCGATGCGGGCTCCGTCTAGCGGTTTTCGGACATTATCATCTACAAGACACCACAATGATCGCGTCCGAAAACCGCGAGCCTTTTTGCAGGCGACCGGGTAACTGACTTTACTATGCTTTCAGAATCGAACGCCACGCGCAGTGAAAACCTTTTTCTAGAGTGCATCGACACGCCCACCGGGCGAATGCTGATGGTCACGCTGGACGACGGCCGTCTCTGCGCGCTGGACTGGGAGGATCACGAAGACCGCATGCGGCAGCTGCTGCGACGATACAATGGCGGCGGCTTTCGCCTCTGCGAGAGATCCCGCGTCTCGAATGCCGCACGGGCGCTGCAAGCTTATTTCGAAGGTGACTTCGCAGCGATTGCCGGCTTGCCGACGGCGGCGAGGGGCACCGACTTCCAATGCGAAGTGTGGGAGGCCCTGCGCAGCATCCCAATCGGCACGACCACCAGCTATGGCGCGCTCGCCGCTCAGATCGGCCGCCCGAAGGCGATGCGCGCGGTCGGGCTGGCGAATGGCGCGAACCCCATTTCGATCGTCGTGCCCTGCCATCGAGTCATCGGCGCGGATAGCTCGCTGACCGGCTATGGCGGCGGATTGGAGCGGAAACGCTGGCTGCTGGCGCATGAGAGCAGAGCCGCGTTACAGCCGCCGACAAACGCCACCATCCTCGGCAAATCAAAGAGTTTGACACGTAATGAAATGACGCGCGATGCCCGTATGAAATGACGCGCGATGCCCGCCGGCGCTGTTTCACGCTTCCCAAGACCCTCTTCAGTGCGAAAACAAGACCGGCAAGGTCATGTGGCCGAGGACGAAGCGGGTCCCACCGCCGTGTCCAAGCAAAGCCAGACTGCCGCCATCGAATGCGCCGATCGCGAGAAGATCTGCCCCGTGATCCGCGCAGGCGTTGAGCAGCGTGTCCATCACATCAATTTCATCGGCAATGCGGTGCTGAAACCGAGCCGAGACTTTATGCGCGGCGAGGCTTGCGATCACAAGGTCGGCAAATTCGTCGCGCGTCTCGCCTGGCCGGCCGATTTCCGTCACAAGAGCTTCGCAATTGTTGGCGAGGACGAGCCGCGTGTCCGCCAGCGCGCGCGCGGCACCTCGCGAGCGGCGCCACGCGAAGAGGGGGCGATGGCCAATATCCGCGTATGTTCCGACGAAAGGCACGATAAGAACGGGACGGCCGCTCTCCGTGATGACGTGCTCCGGCAGCCTGGAGGGAACGGCGACTCCTTCCTGCGTTTGACCAAGCACTACGAGATCGAAGGACCGGGCTATATCCGTCACGCGTGCCAGAACTTCCGCCTCGCTGCCGCGATTTGCGTCTATGAAGGTCGCGCGCTCGCCGAGGCCTGACGTCGCTGCGAGGAACGTCGCCCGTGCCGCCTCCAACGCAGAGGTGTATGCGGCGCTCGGCCAGACTGCGACCACGCCGACAAAATGCGCTTCAGCTGTTTCGGCGAAGAGCCCGGTCAATCGGGCGCCCGTGCGCTCGGCAAGGTGCACGGCGAGTGCAACACGCGCAGCAGCGCGGGGACCTGAATCGAGATGAACGAGAAAGTTCGCGAGGGTCATACGTTTTCCTTCTCATTGTTCGCGGCCAGGCCGCGAGATTTGCCTTGTTGTCCGCGCGGAATAATGGCAACGTTTTATAAATGAACCAGCCTGGGACGCAAGGAAGACCGCTGCAGCGGCGGCCTCATCGGGTTCGCCGACCCGACCTAACGGCGTTCTCGCGGTAGCCGCTGGCATCATGTCGGGATTTCCCTTAGCGCTCGGGCGAAGTTGATCTTAATCAAGCCGGGCGCGAAGCAGTTGACCCTAACGTTGCGCTCGCCCCATTCCGCCGCGAGTTTCCGCGCGAGTTGACAATCCGCGGCTTTGGAAATGCAATACGCGCCGAAGGCTTTGTCACGTTTTGAAAATTGGGATGCGGCTGCGTCCGACTCCGCTGCTGAAATCACGCGGCGGCGACGACTTCGCACCGAATCGGCGTGGCCAAGGCCCGGCAGCAACCCATGCCTTCGTCCAACAGTTGCATAGGCAGAATTGGGAATAAACGCGAAAGGCCCTACCGGACCTTCGCGAAAGTCGCTACTATCCTTACGCGCACGCTCTACAAGGAATCGAGATGAGCGACGGCCCGCGGGAACCGGAATCGAGCGGCGGCGCTTCGCCTGAGGCGCAGCGATGGGCGGCGCGGCAGAAGGAGGCGCGTGCCGCCGTCGCAGCCGACCGCGAGCGGGTGCTCAAGCAGCACGCCGAACGGAACCGCCGCATCGAGCAGGAGCTGCAAAACCCGATTGTCTTTGCCCTCAGCCTGCTGGTGGTCCTGCTCCTCCTGGGCGCCGCCTGGTTCATGGTCGATCAGATGCGCTGCGATCCATTCTACTCGGATATCAGCCATACACGCCTTCGTAACACCTGCCAGTAAGCACCGATGGGGCCGATGCGGCCGGCGCCGCCGAAGGGATAGGGATGAAGATCAATTCAAAAGATTTTCAGGTGCGAGAGGGAGACGAGGTCGACCTCGAGAAGTGGCAGACCAACATCGATCCCGTCTACACGTCAAAGGAGCACTACAAAAAGATTCTGGAGGAACATGTTGCGCAACTGAGTTTGCAGCAAGAGCTGCTCTATGCGTCCAATCGCTATGCCGTCCTGCTGATTTTTCAGGCCTTGGATGCGGCCGGAAAAGACGGCGCCATCAAGCACGTGATGTCCGGGGTCAATCCGCAAGGCTGCCAAGTCTTCAGCTTCAAACATCCAAGCCCCGCCGAATTGCAACATGATTTTCTCTGGCGCACGACGCGTGATCTGCCTGAGCGCGGGAAAATCGGCATCTTCAACCGGTCCTATTACGAGGAGGTGCTGATCGTCCGCGTGCATCCCGAGATTCTTGGCAGCGAAGGGATCCCGGACACGCCGCAAGGCGACGAGGCGGTCTGGCACCGCCGCTATCGTTCGATCGTGGATTTGGAGACACATCTCCATGTCAACGGAACCCGCATTATCAAATTCTACCTTCACCTGTCGAAGGAAGAGCAGCGAAAGCGCTTTCTTCAACGCATCGACGAGCCGCAAAAGAACTGGAAATTCAGCCTGGCGGATATCGAGGAGCGCAATTACTGGAAGCAATACACGAAGGCGTACGAGGAATGCCTCGCCGCGACGAGCACGAGCGACGCGCCCTGGTATGTCGTTCCCGCCGACGACAAAGAAAACGCCCGGCTGATCGTCTCCCAAATCATCCTTGATACGCTCGAAGGACTCAAAATGACCTATCCGGAAACGACCGCAGAGCGTCGGCAGGAATTGCAGTCGATCCGCACGCGGCTGACGGAATGACATATTGAGCGCGCCGCCGCAAAGAAGGCGGGACCTTAGCCGGGAACCCGGCAAGCGTGGCCGCTGTCTCCTTTGTCCTTCCGACACGATTGTACGTCTTCCGACAAATTGCTGGCGGGCGACAAACCCACCCAAGCATGCACAAGGTCCTGGTCGAAACCCGCCATTCGCTGCCCGTCCACTTCCATCAAGGGACGCCGGATCAGAAGCGGGTCGGCCAGCATGAGGGCCAAGGCCGCGTCGGCCGCGAGAGCTTCAGGAACTACTTCACCGGATTTGACCCTGGGCGCGGCACGATTGAACCAATCGGCCACCGGCCGGCCGGTAAAGAAAGACTGCAAACGCTCCGCCGTCCAAGTCTCGGCCAAGAGGCTATGCGCCACCACCACATGGCCCGCGGTCGCCAAAATCCGCTTCTGGCGGGTATTGTTGGCGCAGCCGGGTTTCTCGAAAAAACTGATGACCGCCATGTGGGTGCGCTAAGACAAGACGGTGAATTGCACGGCGAAAGCCGCCTTGCGGCCGAGTAACTGGTCGACCTTGTCGCGCACCGCCTCGATTGTGAGCGGCTTTGCAACGACGCCGTTGGCACCGGCACGCAGGGCCGCTTTGGCAGCCTCGTCGGTGACCGATTCCGCTATCACGAGAATCTTGGCCGAGGGGATTTTGGCCGCGATCTCGCCCACGACACCGACGCCGCGCGCCTGAACGATCGGACTCGCCAGCACGACTAAATCGGGCTTGGCCGTCTTCGCTTTCGCGAAGGCGTCCTCGAGGCTCGCGACTTCATGGGTCTCGTTCTCGTCATGCAACATGAACTGCACGGCCGCCCGGTAGATTTCGTCCTCGTCGACAACGAAGATGCGCTTGTTCTCCACCGCTCGCGACGATTCGACACCGATCTGCATGCTGACTTGCTCCTGTGTATGGCGAGCCATTGCAAGCAAAGGCCGTACCGCAGCCTTTCGGGCGCACAAAAGCGCCAAAACTGATCGAATCCCAAAGTGCCGATCGCAAAATGACGGCCGCCCCGTCGTCGGGTGCCGACAACGTTGTTGTCTTTGTCACATGACGCACAGGCCCGACAAAACCAGCCATTTTCTAAATATATATTGTATTTCAATTACTTGAAATAATGGCACGCCCCTTGCTCATCCTGGCTGCGAGGCCCTGGCCTTCCGACACGCTGTTTGGCGGCGGGCCGGGGAAGAACGGACACCTCGCAATCATTCAGATGGAGACGAGAGGGGTAGGCGCGGCGCCCGCCTGTCGTCCAACACGGAAGTCAAGGAGATCTCTATGTCACTGCGACAAATCGCGTTTTACGGCAAAGGCGGGATCGGCAAGTCGACGACCTCGCAGAACACCCTCGCGGCGCTCGCCCAGATGGGCCACAAGATTCTCATCGTCGGCTGCGACCCCAAGGCGGATTCGACCCGCCTGATCCTGCACGCCAAGGCGCAGGATACGATTCTGAGCTTGGCCGCCGAGGCCGGCAGCGTCGAAGACCTCGAACTCGAAGACGTGATGAAGACCGGCTTCCAAAATATCCGCTGCGTCGAATCCGGCGGGCCGGAGCCCGGCGTCGGCTGCGCCGGTCGCGGCGTCATCACGTCGATCAACTTCCTGGAAGAGAACGGCGCCTACGAAAACATCGACTATGTCTCCTATGACGTTTTGGGCGACGTGGTGTGCGGCGGCTTCGCCATGCCCATCCGCGAGAACAAGGCCCAGGAAATCTATATCGTCATGTCCGGCGAGATGATGGCCATGTATGCGGCCAACAACATCTCCAAGGGCATTCTCAAATATGCCAATTCCGGCGGCGTTCGGCTGGGCGGGCTCATCTGCAACGAGCGCCAGACCGACAAGGAACTGGAACTGGCCGAAGCCATGGCGGCGAAGCTCGGATCTAAGCTGATCTATTTCGTACCGCGTGACAACATCGTCCAGCATGCCGAGCTCCGCCGCATGACGGTGATCGAATATGCGCCCGAATCGAAGCAGGCCGAACACTACCGGACGCTGGCGAGCAGGATCCACAACAATGCCGGCAACGGTATCATCCCGACTCCGATCACCATGGACGAGCTCGAAGACATGCTGATGGAGCACGGCATCATGGCGCCGATCGACGAATCCCAAGTCGGCAAGGCTGCTGCCGCTGCGGAACTCGCTGCATTGGCGTGACGCGATCATCGGACGGCACCGGCCTCTCGCATGAAAGGGCCGGTGCTGCTCCGGCAAACCTAGTTTGACGAGGTAGGACCATGAGCCTGGCGACAGCTGAAAACATCGAAGACATCAAGGCGCGGAACAAGGAGCTGATCTCGGAGGTCTTGCAGATCTATCCGGACAAGACCGCAAAGCGGCGCGCCAAGCATTTGGGCACATTCGAAGAAGGCAAGCCCGATTGCGGCGTGAAATCCAACATCAAGTCCATCCCTGGCGTCATGACCATCCGCGGCTGCGCCTATGCCGGTTCGAAGGGCGTGGTGTGGGGCCCCATCAAGGACATGATCCACATCAGCCACGGCCCGGTCGGCTGCGGCCAGTATTCTTGGGCGGCGCGGCGCAACTATTATATCGGCACGACGGGCATCGACACGTTCGTGACAATGCAATTCACGTCGGACTTCCAAGAGAAGGACATCGTCTTCGGCGGCGACAAGAAGCTCGCCAAGGTCATGGACGAGATCCAGGGACTTTTCCCGCTGAACAAGGGCATCACGGTGCAGTCGGAATGCCCGATCGGCCTGATCGGCGACGACATCGAGGCCGTATCGAAGAACAAGTCCAAGGAATATGGCGGCAAGACCATCGTGCCAGTGCGGTGCGAAGGATTCCGCGGCGTCTCCCAGTCGCTCGGCCACCACATCGCCAATGACGCCGTGCGTGACTGGGTGTTCGACAAGCAGGAAGGCAAGGAAAGCAGGTTCGAAGGCACGCCTTACGATGTCGCCATCATCGGCGACTACAACATCGGCGGCGACGCTTGGTCCTCCCGCATCCTGCTCGAGGAAATGGGCCTGCGCGTGATCGCCCAGTGGTCGGGCGACGGCACCCTCGCCGAACTCGAAGCGACGCCGAAAGCCAAGTTGAACATACTCCACTGCTACCGCTCGATGAACTACATCTCGCGGCACATGGAAGAGAAGTTCGGTATTCCGTGGGTCGAATATAACTTCTTCGGCCCGAGCAAGATCGAGGAATCGCTGCGGCGCATCGCCGGCCATTTCGACGACAAGATCAAAGACAACACCGAGCAGGTGATCGCCAAGTATCGCAACTTGATGGATGCGGTCATCGCCAAGTACAGGCCTCGTCTCGAGGGCAAGAAGGTCATGCTGTTCGTCGGCGGCCTGCGTCCCCGCCACGTGATCGGCGCCTACGAGGATCTCGGCATGGAAGTGGTCGGGACCGGCTATGAATTCGGCCACAACGACGACTATCAGCGCACCACCCACTACGTGAAGGACGGAACGCTGATCTACGACGACGTGACCGGCTACGAATTCGAGAAATTCGTCGAGAAGGTCCAGCCGGACCTCGTCGGATCGGGCATCAAGGAAAAATACGTCTTCCAGAAGATGGGCGTACCGTTCCGCCAGATGCACTCATGGGACTATTCCGGTCCCTACCACGGCTATGACGGCTTCGCCATTTTCGCCCGCGATATGGACATGGCGATCAACAATCCGGTTTGGGGTCTCACCAAGACACCCTGGAAATGAAGCTGCTCCGTTCGTCCCATCCCGCTTCGGGGTGGGACGGATCGCACCGACGATAGGAGGTCGTTATGACCCAGAATGCCGACAATGTGCTCGACCATTTCAACCTGTTCCGTGGTCCGGAATATACGGAGATGTTCGAGAATAAGAGGAAGAATTTCGAGAACCCCGTCGCCGACACCGAGTTGGAACGCGTCCGCGAGTGGACCAAGACCGAAGAATACAAGGACAAGAACTTCGCCCGCGAAGCTCTGAGCGTGAACCCCGCCAAGGCATGCCAACCGCTCGGCGCGGTGTTCGCCGCCGTGGGATTTGAAGGCACCCTGCCCTTCGTGCATGGCTCGCAAGGCTGCGTTGCTTATTATCGCAGCCATTTCTCGCGGCACTTCAAAGAGCCCACGTCCTGCGTCTCATCCTCGATGACGGAAGATGCAGCGGTGTTCGGCGGCTTGAACAACATGATCGATGGGTTGGCAAATACCTATTCGCTTTACAAGCCCAAGATGATCGCCGTGTCGACCACGTGCATGGCGGAAGTCATCGGCGACGACCTCAACGCGTTCATCAAGACGGCCAAGGAAAAAGGATCCCTTCCCGCCGAATTCGACGTGCCTTTCGCCCACACGCCAGCCTTCGTCGGCAGCCATATCACCGGCTATGACAATGCGCTCAAAGGTATCCTGGAGCATTTCTGGCACGGCAAGGCGGGCACGGCGCCCAAGCTGGAACGCAAGCCCAACGATAAGATCAATTTCATCGGCGGCTTCGACGGCTACACCGTCGGCAACCTGCGCGAAGTGAAGCGGATCTTCGATCTTATCGGCGTGGAATACACGATCCTTGCCGACAATAGCGACGTGTGGGATACGCCCGCCGACGGCGAGTTCCGCATGTATGACGGCGGCACGACGCTCGAAGATGCGGCGCAAGCGCTGCATGCCAAGGCCACAATTTCGATGCAGAGATACTGCACCGACAAGACCATGGCGATGATCGCCGAGACTGGCCAGGAAGTTGTGAAGTTCAACCATCCTGTCGGCGTTCAGGCCACCGACAAGTTCCTGATGGAGGTTTCGCGCATCACCGGCAAACCGATCCCGGTGGAACTCGCCAAGGAACGTGGCCGCCTGGTGGATGCGATTGCCGACTCGAGCGCCCATATCCATGGCAAGAAGTTCGCTCTTTATGGTGATCCCGATCTGTGCCTGGGCCTCGCCGGCTTCCTCATGGAACTGGGGGCTGAACCTGTCCACATCCTGTCGACCAACGGCGGCAAGGAGTGGGACAAGGATGTCCATAAGCTGCTCGACAGTTCGCCTTTCGGCAAGGGCTGCCACGTCTATCCCGGCCGCGACCTCTGGCACATGCGGTCGCTGCTATTTACCGAGCCGGTCGATTTCCTGATTGGCAATACTTACGCCAAATATCTCGAACGCGACACGGGCACCCCGCTGATCCGTATCGGTTTCCCGATCTTCGACCGGCACCACAAGCACCGCTATCCGGTGTGGGGTTATCAGGGCGCGCTCAATGTTCTCGTGACGATCCTCGACAAGATCTTCGACGAGATGGACCGCAACACCAACGTGCCGTCGAAGACCGACTACAGCTTCGACATCATCCGCTGAGCATGGCGGACCGGGGCGCCTCTCGCGAGAGACGCTTCGGTCCGGTTCTCTTTCTTCCGCGACCCGAGGAGCCGTCGCATGAACGCCTTGGCGAACAAGATTCAGGACGTGTTCAACGAACCGGGATGCGGCAAGAACCAACATAAGTCCGAGAAAGAACGCAAGAAAGGCTGCACCAAGCAGCTCAAGCCCGGCGCGGCGGCCGGCGGCTGCGCTTTCGACGGCGCCAAGATCGCCCTGCAGCCCATCACCGACGTGGCCCATCTCGTTCACGGTCCCATCGCCTGCGAAGGCAATTCTTGGGACAACCGCGGCGCCAAGACCTCCGGCTCGTCCCTCTACCGCACCGGCTTCACCACCGACATCAACGAAACCGACGTGATCTTCGGCGGCGAAAAGCGCCTGTTTAAGGCAATCAAGGAAATCATCGAAAAATACGACCCGCCAGCAGTCTTCGTCTACCAGACCTGCATTCCGGCCATGACCGGGGACGACATCAATGCCGTCTGCAAGGTCGCGGCGGCGAAGTTCGACAAGCCGGTCATCCCAATCAATTCGCCCGGCTTCGTCGGCCCCAAAAACCTCGGCAACAAGCTCGCCGGCGAAGCGATCCTGGATCATGTGATCGGCACCATAGAGCCCGACTATACGACACCCTACGACATCAACATTATCGGTGAATATAATCTTGCCGGCGAGCTTTGGCAGGTGAAACCGCTCCTCGATGAGCTCGGCATCCGCATCCTGTCCTGCATTTCGGGCGACGCGAAATATCGCGAGGTGGCCTGGTCGCATCGTGCCCGCGCCGCCATGATGGTTTGTTCGAAGGCCATGATCAACGTGGCCCGCAAGATGGAGGAACGCTATGAGATCCCGTTCTTCGAGGGATCGTTCTACGGCATCGGCGACACGAGTGACTCATTGCGGGAAATCGCCCGCCTTCTGATCGAGCGCGGCGCCCCTGCCGATCTGATGACGCGCACCGAAGCCCTGATCGAACGGGAAGAAGCCAAGGCCTGGGCGGGCATCGCGCCTTATCGGTCCCGCCTGCAAGGCAAACGCGTTCTCTTGATCACGGGTGGGGTCAAATCCTGGTCGGTCGTCGCAGCGCTTCAGGAAGCTGGGCTCGAACTCGCCGGCACTTCGGTCAAGAAATCCACCAAAGAGGACAAGCAACGCATCAAGGAACTTATGGGCGAGGACGCCCACATGATCGACGACATGACGCCGCGCGAAATGTACAAAATGCTGAAGGAAGCGCGGGCCGATATTATGTTGTCGGGTGGCCGCTCGCAGTTCGTGGCGCTGAAGGCCACCATGCCCTGGCTCGATATCAACCAGGAGCGTCACCACGCCTACGCGGGCTATGTCGGAATGGTGGAACTGATCCACGAAATCGACAAAGTGCTGACGAACCCGATCTGGGAGCAGGTGCGCAAGCCCGCGCCTTGGGACGAAATCACCTGGAAACAGGTCGCCGACACGGCGATTGCCGAAGACGCTGCGATGCTGGCCGCAAACCCGCAACTCGCGCGCGAATCCGAGCGCCGCCTCCGCATCTGCAATTGCAATAATATCGATGCGGGAACGATCGAAGACGCCATCCACGTGAACCGCTTCACCCGTGTCGAAGAGGTGACCGAATACACGCATGCGGGCGGCAGCTGCGGCAGCTGCGGACCGAAGATCGAATCGATCTTGGTGCGGCTCAATCAAGCCAAAGCCGCTGCGGCGCGACCGGCAATTGCCGGCCAGCCGAGTGCTCTGGCCTATTCCGCCGTCTCGGCCGCGTGAGTACTCCCATGGGCAAGGTCGTCACATCCAAGAAAGCGTGCACGGTGAACCCGCTGAAGATGAGCCAGCCGATCGGCGGCGCTCTGGCCTTCATGGGCATCAAGGGCACCATGCCAGTGCTGCACGGCTCGCAAGGCTGCACGTCGTTCGGTCTGGTTGTGTTCGTGCGGCATTTCCGCGAGGCCATCCCTTTGCAGACGACGGCCATGAGCGAAGTGGCAACAGTCCTCGGCGGGCTGGAGAACGTAGAACAGGCGGTCGTCAATATCGCCACGCGGACGAAGCCGGAACTGATCGGCATCTGCTCGACCGGTGTCACCGAGGTCAAAGGCGACGACGTCGACGGCTATATCAAACTGATCCGTGTCAAACATCCCGAACTCGATCATATCCGGCTCGTTTACGTTTCCACGCCCGATTTCAAGGACGCCTTTCAGGACGGCTGGGCAAAGACCGTCACCAAGCTCGTCGAGACTCTTGTCGTGACGCGGTTTCCGACAAGTGAGCGCCTCCCCAACCGGATCAATTTGTTGGCGGGCTGCCACTTGACCCCCGGCGACATCGACGAACTGCGCGACATCCTGGCTGCATTCGCGCTCGAGGCTCTGGTTCTGCCCGATCTGTCGGGCTCACTCGACGGTCATATTCCCGAGGACTTCACTCCCACCACGCTCGGCGGCATCAGTGTATCGGAGATTGCCGATCTGGGGCGGTCCTGCGCCACGATCGCGATCGGCGAGCAGATGCGCGACGCGGCGCAAATGCTCGAAAGCAGGACCGGCGTTGCCTCGATCGTGTTCGATCGTCTGACGGGACTCGGCGCTTGCGACGATTTCGTTCGGGAACTGGCACGTTTGTCCGGCAAGCCCGTGCCTTCGAAGCTGCGGCGCCAGCGCGGCCAATTGGTCGATGCCATGCTCGACGGCCATTTCCACCTGGGGGCCAAACGCATCGCCATCGGCGCCGAACCCGACCTCTTGTGGGCGGTCGGAAGCTTCCTCACCGAAATGGGGGCGACCATCGAGGTGGCCGTGACCACCACCCAATCTCCCCTGCTGGAACGGCTCCCGGCAGAAGAAGTGCTGATCGGCGATCTCGAGGATCTGGAGAATCGCGCCAAGGATTGCGACCTCATCATCACCCATGCGCATGGGCGGCAGGCATCCGAACGGCTCAATATTCCGCTCTTCAGGCTCGGCCTGCCGACGTTCGACCGGCTCGGCGCCGCTCATCAGGTGAGCGTCGGCTACCGCGGCACGCGCGACCTGATCTTCGCGATCGGCAATATATTCATCGCCAACGTACGCGAACCCAACCCCATCACATGGACAGGGCCGGACTCAGCGGCCGTATCGGAGAATGGCCATGCCAGCGCGTCGGCTTGCGCTTGTTAGGACGAACGGAAGAACAGGAGTGCACAGCATGAAAGTCGCATTCGCCACACAGGACCTGAGGCGCGTCGATGCGCATTTCGGCTGGGCCAAGAACATCGCCATCTATGATGTCTCGCCGCAAGGCCATCACTTCCTGGAAGCCGTCCAGTTCGATGGCGACCTGCAAGAAGACGGCAACGAGGACAAGCTCGCCCCCAAACTGAACGCCATCAAGGATTGCGCAATCCTCTACGTGGCGGCGATTGGCGGATCGGGCGCAGCCCGCGTGGTGGCCAGCAACATCATGCCGATCAAGATCGCTCAGCCCGAAGAGATATCCGACATTCTCGACAAGCTTGCCGGCGTACTCAATGGGTCGCCGCCGCCATGGCTGCGCAAGGCGCTGCTCAAGGGCCAGGAACGGACATTCGATTTCGACGAAGAGGTAACGCAATGAACGTACAAGCCGGGGCCGCAGACGGCGCTACTCCCACCGCGCCCGAAGATACTTTGTTCATCAAGGAACTCGTCAAACAGTGGCGGGCCCAGGACACCCACGGCACGTGGGACCGCAAGAGCGATCTCGATCTCCTCGCGCCCTATATCCTCGACAAGGCCAGGCGCCGCGAGATTCCGATCATCGGCGATCCCGATCCCGAGACCCTTTGGCGCATGGAATTGTTTTACAACGCCGTGGGTCTGTCCATCGAACGCCTGACCGGCGTGATGGTCTCGCCCATGATGAAGATGAATCACGAAGGTTTTGGCCGGGTGATCCTGACTGCCGGCCGACTGATCGTCGCCAACAAGCATTTGCGCGACGTGCATCGCTTCGGCTTCGACAGTCTGGAAAAGCTCGCCGAGGAAGGCCAGAAACTGATCAACGCCGGTTTGGAGATGATCAGACGCTTCCCCGAAGTGGTTCAAGCTTAGGGGCGTGCGATGGCCGACATCGATGCGTTGAAGACGGAAGTCAAGAAATTGTCCGCTCGGGCGATGAATCTGAAGATGAACCTTCACGATCTGTCCGAGGAATTGCCGATCAACTGGCAGTCCATTCCGCAGGTAGCGCAGGAAGCTTATGACGCCTTCCGGACGCTGGAGGAAAAGCGGGCGGAGCTCAAACAGGCGGAAGCCTCTTAAACCATGTCCCTGCGCGTCGTTTGATCGATCAGATGAATAGCCGCCCGATCGCAATCGACGCGAGGTTCTGAACGAAAGGAAGCGCCAGTATGAGCGCAGTGACTAGAGACGGACGTGACTGGACACCGGCCTTCCTGCTCGCCATCGACGGTACAACCTGTATCGGTTGCGGCCGCTGTTTCAAAGTTTGCGGCCGCAACGTGATGACACTCAAGGGCATCAACGAGGACGACGAACTGGTCGACCTCGATGACGATGACGACGACGAAATCGAACGCAAGGTGATGTCTATGAACGATGCGGGAGCCTGCATCGGCTGCGGCGCTTGCGCTCGGGTGTGCCCTACTGATTGCCAGACCCACGGTGCAGCCGCTTAGACGCAGGGAGGTAGTGATGCTTGCCAAGGACGCCTACGAATGGCTGATCGACAGAGCCGACGGCGTCGAGCTCGATCCGTTCGACCGTCATGTGCTGGCCTCTGTTCTCGCTATCGGGATCGAGGAGACCGGGAAGATGCGCCGTATCTTATCCGATACGGTCGGACTCGACGCTGATGCCCTCGTCGAAATGGCCCGCAACGTCTTTCCGCACGCACTTGCCGACTTCCGCGATCTCGCCGGTGCGTGCAAAGTGGTGCGCGCCGTGGACGAGGATTGCATCCGCAACCTGTTGTGGCGGTCCAGCAATCGACGCACGACGCTTGAACGGCATCTGGCCTGCATGATCGCCCGGCGTGCACAGCGACCCAATCACTTGTGGCAGGATATGGGTTTGCAGAGCCGGACTGAACTCAGTCGCCTCATGGGCCGCCATTTCCGCGTCATGGTGGAACGCAATTCCCGTGACATGAAGTGGAAGAAGTTCCTCTACCGGGTCATCTGCCGTGACGAGGGCCTCGGCTTTTGCACCGCGCCCTCATGTTCGGAATGCGACGATTTGGAAGCATGCTTCGGCGAAGAAAAGGGCGAGCGGCTGCTCGCAATCGCCCGCCGCGACAACGCATTGCTGCCGGAACTCATTTAACGCGATTTGGCCGGTCTCACTCTGATAGTATGGCCAGTCATTCATAACGCCACTGCAGAACAGCGATAGATAGGCCTTCAGAGCGAGTCGCGCTGCGGCCACGCAAAGGCAAAAGCCCGTTGCCGGTCGCACCGCCTCGTTGCCGCCCGACCGCGATCTCCGAACCGCGACGCTAACGGCGCGTCACTTGTTGACCAGTGGGCAAGTCGAGTCGGAGAGCTTGCCGAAGGCCTGCTCGCCGCTCAGTGTCTGCACCAGCCGATAATAGTCCCACGGGTATTTCGATTCCGAAGGCTTCTTGACCTCCATGACATACATATCGTGCTCCAACAACCCGTCGGCGCGGATCGTCGCATTGGTCGCGAACATGTCATTGACTTTCGTCTTATGCAGTTCCGCCATGACCTTGTCGGGATCGGTCGAACCGACGGCCTTGACCGCATTGAGATAGGTGAGCGTAGCCGAATAGAAGGCGGCTTGTGGCATCGTCGGCTCGCGCTTCATCTTCTCGAAGAACCGCTTCGAAAAAGCCCGGGTCTGGTCGTTGAGGTCCCAGTACCAGCCCGTGGTGAGGTAGAGGCCCTGGGCGGCTTCCAGGCCGAGCGAGTGGATGTCGCTGATGAAGGCGAGCAGCGCCGCCGGCTTCATCGTCTTGGTGATGCCGAACTCGTTGGCAGCCTTGAGCGAATTTGTGAAATCGGCACCCGCGTTGGAGAGGCCGAGAACCTGGGCACCCGAACTCTGCGCCTGCAAGAGATACGAGGAGAAGTCCGACGTGGAGAGAGGCACGCGAACAGCGCCGACGACTTTGCCGCCGCCTGCCGCGACAACGCTCGACGCGGCGTTCTGAAGCTGCGTGCCAAAGGCGTAATCAGCCGTCAGAAAGAACCAGGACTTTCCGCCCTGGTTCAGAATGGTCGTCGCAGTCCCGTTGCCCAACGCAGTGGTGTCATAGGCATAGTGCACAGTGTACGGCGTGCAATCCTTGCCGGTCAGCGAGGCACCCGCGGCGCCGATGGCGATGAAGGGGACTTTCTTTTCTTTCGCGATCACCGACATGGCGATGCTGACGCCCGTATTGGAACCGCCGAGCAGCATGGTCAGGCCGTCGCGGTCTGCCCATTCACGAAATTTCTGGGCGCCGATGTCGGGCTTGTTGCCATGGTCGGCGGTGAGAAACTCGATCTTGTTGCCGAGAACGGAGCCGCCAAAATCAGCGATCGCCATGTTCACGGCAACGACGCCGCCTGCTCCGATGACGTCCGAATAGAGCCCGGACATGTCGTCGATATCACCGATCACGACCTTATTCGTCTCGGCATGTGCAGCCAGCGCAAACATGGACGCGCAAAGCGCTCCCGTGAACGCGCAACGCCTTTTCATCTTGCTCATTTGACGATTCCTCCCGTTTCGCAGCGTTCGAGTATGACGGACATCCGGCAAGGCTCCGTCGCATCGCGCAGGAAGTTTACCGGTCCTGGCATTATAAACAATCGTCGAATGAAATCGCAGAGTGTTGGCTTCAACCCGCACCGCCCTCCAATGCTGGCAATGCGACCTGTCGTGTTTACGACAATGCACAAGAGACAGCATTACTACACATTATATTTCAATAACTTACACGATGGCACGAGGGTTGCTTCGCAGTGCGGCAAACCACCCTGACAAGGAAGGGATGCCAGCGTGATCAATCTGACAGACAACGCCCTGAGCGCCGTACGCACCGCCATCGCCGGCGCGCCCCAAGCTGTCGACGGCCTGCGTATCATGGTCGAGGCTGGCGGCTGTGCCGGATACAAATACATGATGGGCCTGGTTGCCGAGCCCGGCGCCGACGACGTGATCGTCGAGCGCGACGGCATCAAGGTTTTCGTCGATCACGACAGCGCTTCGCTGCTCGCCGGAACCACAGTCGATTTCGTTATCGGACTGGAGGGATCGGGATTCACTTTTGCCAATCCACAGGCCACGTCCAGCTGTTCGTGCGGCAAGTCGTTCGGTTGATGGGAGCGGGCCATGTGGGATTATTCGGAAAAGGTCAAAGACTACTTCTTCAACCCGAAGAACTCGGGCGTCCTCGAAGACGCCGATGGTGTGGGCGACGTGGGTGCGATCTCCTGCGGCGACGCCCTGCGTCTGATGATCAAGGTCGACAAAATAACTCAGATCATCACCGAGGCACGCTTCCAGACCTTCGGTTGCGGGTCGGCCATCGCCTCGTCCTCGGCGCTGACCGAGCTGATCATCGGCAAGACCATCGACGAGGCGATGACCATCACCAACCAGGATATCGCCGATTTCTTGGGAGGCCTGCCCCCGGAAAAGATGCATTGCTCGGTCATGGGCTATGAAGCGTTGCGCGCCGCCGTTGCCAACTACAAAGGCGAAGCCTGGGTTGACGACCACGAGGAAGGCGCCCTCATCTGCAAGTGCTTCGGCATCGACGAAGGCGTGATCGAGCGCGCGATCCTTGCCAATCGCCTGACCTCCATCGAACAAGTCACCCACTACACCAAAGCCGGCGGCGGCTGCTCCACTTGCGCGGAGGGCATCGAGGAAATCCTGGCCCGCGCCAATAAGAGCATGGTGGAAAAAGGCATCCTGACCGCGGCCGAAGCCTTCAATCCGGCGGTCGCGCACGCGGTCGCCAAACCAAACCGCCCAAACGTCTCGCCCCTCGCGCCCAAACCCAAGACCCCTGCTGTCCCAGGTAAGATCACCACGGTTCAAAAAATCAAAATGATCGAGCAGGCGATCGAAGATTTGCGGCCTTACCTGAAAGCCGACGGCGGCGACTGCCAGCTGATCGATGTGGACGGCAACACGGTGTTCGTCCAGCTGTCGGGCAGCTGCATCGGCTGCCAAATGGCCAGTGTCACCTTGAGCGGCGTTCAGGACAGGCTGGTCGAGAAGCTGGGTTTCCCACTTCGCGTCGTTCCCGTCTCCGCCACCCACTGAGCGGGAGAAAGCCTCATGCGTCCCACCTATCTCGACAACAATGCCACGACCAGGGTCGACCCGGAAGTGGTGGCGGCCATGCTGCCTTTTTTCACCGAGCAATTCGGCAATGCGTCCTCGATGCACGCCTTCGGAGCCGAGGTGGGCGATGCCTTGCGCAACGCAAGGCGGCAGCTGCAAGCTTTGATCGGGGCCGAGTTCGACCATGAAGTGATTTTCACATCGGGAGGAACCGAAGCCGACAATGCCGCCATCCTCTCGGCGCTCGAAACCCAAGTCGGCCGCAGCGAGATCATCACCAGCGCAGTCGAGCATCCCGCCATCCTGTCCCTTTGCGAGCATCTCGCCAAGTCGCGTGGCATCATTGTTCATCGCATCGGCGTCGATTCCACCGGGCGTCTCGACCTTGAGGCCTATCGCAAGGCACTGGGGCCAAAGACCGCCATCGTCTCACTCATGTGGGCAAACAACGAAACAGGCACATTGTTCCCTGTCGACCTGCTGGCCGAACTGGCCCATGAAGCGGGTGCGCTATTCCACACCGATGCGGTCCAGGCGGTCGGCAAGATCCCGATCGAAGTCAAGTCCACCGTCATCGACATGCTTTCGCTCTCCGGCCATAAGCTGCATGGGCCCAAAGGCATCGGCGCACTCTATGTCCGCAAGGGCGTGCGCTTCCGGCCGCTCATTCGCGGCGGCCATCAGGAACGCGGACGCCGGGCGGGAACCGAGAATGCTCCCGGCATCATCGGGCTCGGCAAGGCTGCCGAACTGGCGGCTCGCCATATGGAGGATGAGCGGACCCGGGTCAAAGGCCTGCGCGACCGTTTGGAAAAGGGCTTGCTGCAGCAGATCGGCCATTGCTTCGTCGCAGGCGACGTGTCCGAACGGCTGCCCAACACGCTCAATATTGCCTTCGAATATATCGAAGGCGAAGCCATCCTGCTGTTGCTCAACAAAGCGGGGATCGCCGCGTCTTCGGGTTCTGCCTGCACGTCAGGCTCGCTCGAACCTTCGCACGTGCTGCGCGCCATGAACGTGCCCTATACGGCGGCGCATGGCGCCATCCGCTTCTCGTTCTCCCGCGAGAACGGCGCCGAAGACGTGGATCGGGTGCTGGAAGTGATGCCCGGCATCATCGCCAAGCTGCGGGATTTATCGCCCTTCTGGCAGGGTGGCGACAAGGCCACCGCTGTCTTCAATCCAACCTATGCTTGACGGGAACGCCATGGCACCCGCATACGCACCAGTCTCGATCAACGACACGACACTTCGCGACGGCGAACAAGCGCCTGGCGTTGCTTTTTCCATCGAGGAAAAGCTCGCCATCGCGCGGGCTCTGGACGCTGCGGGAGTCGATGAAATCGAAGCCGGCACGCCGGCCATGGGCGAGCTGGAGATCGAAAGCATCGCAGCCATTGTCGACAGCGATCCGCGCTGCCGGATCACCGCCTGGGGCCGGATGACCGAGGCCGATGTCGAGGCGGCGCTGAAGACCGACGTCAAGGCGGTCAATCTTTCGGTTCCCCTGTCCACCCGGCAGATCAAGGCGAAGCTGGGCACGGATCAGAGAGACGTTCTCGCCCGCATCGGCCGTGTCGTCGGCATGGCTCGGGAGAGGGGCCTCGCAGTTTCGGTCGGTGGCGAAGACTCAAGCCGTGCCGAAACCGACTTCATAATCGCCGTGCTGACTGAGGCAAGAAAGGCCGGAGCCTGGCGCTTCCGCTATGCCGACACGCTCGGTGTCCTTGGGCCGCTGGAGTGTTACGGCATCTTCCAGCGGCTTCGCGCCGCAACCGACTTGGCGCTGGAATTCCACGGCCACAACGACCTCGGCATGGCGACGGCGAATACGCTGGCTGCCGTCCAGGGCGGCGCCACTGACGCCAGTGTGTCCGTCCTGGGCCTCGGCGAACGGGCAGGTAATGCTGCTCTCGAACAGCTCGTGGCGGCGCTCAGCCAGATCGACGGCCATCGGACCAAGGTCGATTCCACCCGGCTTCTGCCTCTGGCGAATAAAGTGTCGGAAGCCGCTCATCGTCCCATCCCCGCGAGCAATCCGATCGTCGGCTCGCAGGTCTTCACGCATGAATCCGGCATCCACGTCTCCGGCCTGCTGCGCGATCCCGGCACCTATGAAGCCGTGGACCCGGCCCGTTTCGGCCGCAAGCGCCGGATTGTCCTGGGCAAGCATTCGGGCCTGGCGGCTTTGAGCTACGCGCTCGAGAGTCTCGGAGTGGTCGCCGACCTCAACCAGAAACGCAAGATCCTGGAGGGCGTCCGCGCCCGGGCCATGGCGGTCAAGCGGGTCGTCGACTTGAGCGAATTGCAAGTGCTCTCCGCGCAAGTGCTCTCGGCGCAAGTGCTGGAGCTGCAGTCATGACGACACTCTCCGCTGTTGCCAAACTCTCCGCCGGTAAATCCAGCCTGCGGAGAGGCTTGATCGAGGACATCCAGTGCGTCAAGGCGCGCGATCCCGCCGCCCGTTATACGCTGGAGATCCTTCTGACCTATCCCGGCGTGCACGCGGTCATGGGCTACCGCCTGGCGCATTTCCTCTGGATGGCGGGAGCCCGCTTTCCCGGCCGCTTCGTGTCGTGGCTCACCCGTTTTCTGACCAATGTCGATATCCATCCCGGCGCGACCATCGGGCGGCGCTTGTTCATCGATCACGGGGCGGGAGTGGTCATCGGCGAAACGGCCGTCATCGGCGACGACGTGACGCTCTATCATGGTATCACCTTGGGTGGCACCAGCTGGTCACCGGGCAAACGCCATCCGACCGTCGAAGACGGCGTCCTGATCGGCGCAGGCGCCAAGATCTTGGGGCCGATAACCGTCGGAGCGGGCGCGAGGATCGGCGCCAATTCCGTCGTCACCAAGGATGTCCCCGCCGCCATGACGGTGGTCGGCATTCCCGGAAAACTGGTGCACACGACGAGACGCCGCCACCGCATAGACGGCCGCATCGATCTCGAACACCACTTGATGCCCGATCCCGTAGGCGAAGCCATCGAGGCGCTGATCGACCGGATCGAATTCCTGGAAGCGCGCCAAAGCCATCTGCAAAACCGACTCACCGCGCTCGCCGCCCAGTCGGAAGAGACCCTCCCGGAAGAGGTCTTGCCATGAGCATTCTGGACGAATTGGGCCAGCTCTCCGCGGCGGAGGATTTCTTCGCCCTGCTCGGTGTTCCCTTCGAGCCCCGGATCGTGCATGTGGCGCGCCTGCATATCCTGCGGCGGATGGGACAATACCTGCGCGGCGAAGACTTCTCCGGCATGAGCGAGGACAAGGTGCGCGACGCCTGCCGCGCGTGCCTTGAACAGGCCTATCAGGACTTCACCCAATCAAGCCCGATCGAACAACGGCTGTTCAAGGTTCATCAGGATGCCATAAAGCCGAAGGAGCCAGAGGAGCCCATGCGCGCCTTCGTGCCGCTTTCGGCGCTGACCGTTCGGAGCACGTAGGATTTCCAACACGTCGGTCGCAATCGCGCTGCGTAAAACGAGATTTTTGCGCGCCAATGCGAGCCTTTCCGGGGCTGCCGAGATTGGCCGCGATTGGCACAAAGCTTGCGCTCACAAGTGGGAAGACGAATTCCAAGACAACTCCATCTGAATGGAATTTGTGCCGGGGATCGTAGATCTGGAGTTCTCCCTATGCATATCGTGGTCTGCGTCAAGCAGGTGCCGGACAGCGCTCAGATCCGCGTGCATCCGGTGACCAACACCATCATGCGCCAAGGCGTTCCCACCATCATCAATCCTTACGATCTGGTGGTGTTGGAAGAAGCGCTGAGACTGCGCGATGAACACGGCGGCACCGTCACCGTTCTCACGATGGGGCCGCCGATGGCCGAGGATTCGCTGCGCAAATGCCTCACCTACGGCGCCGACCGGGCAGTCTTGCTGACGGACCGCTTCTTTGCCGGCTCGGACACGCTGGCGACCAGCTATGCGCTCGCCGCAGCCATCCGCAAGATCTCCGAGACCCGGTGCGCCCCGGATATCGTCTTCGCCGGCAAGCAGACCATCGACGGCGATACGGCCCAAGTCGGCCCCGGCATCGCCACGCGTCTCGACCTCAATCAATTGACCTATGTGGCGAAGATCAATCGGCTCGACCGGGATGGCCAAGTCATCGAGGTGGAACGGCGCGCCGAGGGCGGTACGCAGGTTCTCACCTCCCGCCTGCCGGTGCTGATCACCATGCTCGAGGGCGCGAACGAAATCCGCCGCGGCTCGATGCAATCGGCCCTGGCCGCGGCGACGGCCGAGATCACCATCTGGAGTGCCGCCGAGGCAGGCGTCGAGGACCTCGCCAAATGCGGCCTCAGGGGCTCGCCCACGGTGGTGAAAAAGGTCTTCGCCCCGAAGGCGCGCACGGAAAAAGCCCAGCAACTGCCGGTCGCCGGAAAGACCGCCGACGAAATCGCGCAACTGCTGATGACGGATCTCTTCACGCGGCAACCCGCTCTCGAAGGCGATCTGCTGCGTTTCGCCGCCGGACAGTGAAGGCACACGAAGATGAGCACCACCCCAACGCCCAAACCTGCCGCAGGCGGCAACCGCGCCACGATGAAAAAGGAGTTGCCGAAGCACTTCAAGGCCTATCGCCACGTCTGGGTGTTCATCGAATACGAGCACGGACAAATTCATCCCGTCTCACTCGAGCTCTTGGGCGAAGGCCGCAAGCTGGCCGACAAGCTGCAAGTGGAGCTGGCAGGCGTCCTGATCGGCGCCAATGCGGATGAGCTGACCGCAGCCGCGCAGGACGTCTTCGAATTCGGCGCCGATATTGTCTATCGGATTGCCGATCCGATCCTCGCCCACTACCGCAACGAGACCTTCACCAAGGCCATGACCGACCTGATCAATATCTACAAGCCGGAGATATTGCTGCTGGGAGCGACCACCCTCGGTCGCGATCTGGCCGGATCGGTGGCGACCACATTGCTGACCGGCCTGACTGCCGACTGCACGGAACTCGCCATCGACGACGAACGCTCTCTAGCCGCGACCCGCCCCACGTTCGGCGGCTCGCTTCTCTGCACCATCCACACACTGAACTACCGGCCGCAGATGGCAACCGTGCGCCCGCGCGTGATGCCCCTGCCCAGGCGCCAAGCCGGGCGCAGCGGCCGCTTCGTCGACCATCCGCTGGGATTGTTCGAGGAAGATGTCATCACCAAGGTGCTGCGTTTCATCCCTGACCGCGACTCCAAGCAAGTGCAGCTGGCTTTCGCCGATATCGTCGTCGCCGGCGGCCTCGGCCTCAGATCGGCGGAAAACTTCCAGCTCGTCAAAGATCTGGCAGCGGTGCTGGGCGCCGAATACGGCGGCTCGCGGCCGCTCGTGCAAAAGGGCTGGATCACCGCCGACCGCCAAATCGGCCAGACCGGCAAAACGATACGGCCCAAGGTCTATATCGCAGCGGGAATTTCGGGGGCGATCCAGCATCGCGTCGGCGTCGAAGGCGCCGACCTGATCATCGCCATCAATACCGATCCAAATGCGCCCATTTTCGATTTCGCCCATGTCGGCGTGGTGGCCGATGCGGTCGAGGTTCTGCCGGCGTTGACGCGTGCTTTCGCCCGACATCTGTCGGTCAACCGGATTGCAGGATGAAGGAGGCGATGATGACAGAGGAACGCTTTGACGCCATCGTCGTCGGCGCCGGACCTTCGGGAAACGCCGCCGCCTATACGATGGCCAAGGGAGGCCTGAAAGTCCTGCAACTCGAGCGGGGCGAATATCCGGGATCGAAAAACGTCCAAGGCGCCATCCTCTACGCCAATGCCTTGGAAGCGATCATCCCCGACTTCCGCGAGGACGCGCCGCTCGAGCGACATATCATCGAGCAGCGCATGTGGATGCTCGACGATACATCCTACACCGGCATGCATTACCGCTCGGACGATTTCAACGAAGAGCGCCCCAACCGTTACACCATCATCCGCACCCAGTTCGACCGCTGGTTCAGCCGCAAGGTGCGCGATGCCGGGGTGACGCTGCTGTGTGAAACCACGGTCACGGAATTGCTGAAAGACGCCGCCGGCAAAGTCATCGGCGTGCGCACCGACCGCGACGGCGGCAAGGTCTTCGCCGACGTGGTGGTGCTCGCCGAGGGCGTCAATGGCCTCGTCGGGCAACGCTCCGGCCTGCGCTCGGAACCGACACCCGACACGGTGGCCTTGGCCGTCAAGGAAATGCATTTCCTGCCGCGCGAGGTAATCGAAGCCCGCTTCAACCTGAAGGGCGAGGAAGGCGTGGTCGTTGAAGCCATGGGCACGATCACGAGCGGCATGACCGGCACCGCGTTCTTGTACACCAACCAGGAATCCATCTCGGTGGGAATCGGTTGCCTCGTCTCTGACTTCAAGGACGGCAACAGCAGCCCGCATGCCCTGCTGGACCGCTTCAAGAACCATCCAGCGATCAAGCCTCTACTGGCCGGCGCCGAAATCAAGGAATATGCCGCCCATCTCATTCCCGAAGGTGGTTATAAGGCCATCCCGCAGCTCACCGGTGACGGTTGGGTCGTCGTCGGCGACGCCGGCCAGTTCGTCAATTCCGTTCACCGCGAAGGCTCGAACCTCGCCATGACGACCGGGCGGCTGGCGGGCGAAACCATCGTCTGGCTGAAGCGCCGGCGCGACCCCCTCAACGCGGCAAATCTCGCCACCTACCGGCAAAAGCTGGAATCAAGTTTCGTCATGAAGGACATGAAGAAGTACAAGGACATCCCCTCCTTCATGGACCAGAACAAGCATTTCTTCAGTCTCTATCCGCAGCTGATCAACAAGGCCGCGCAAGCCTGGTTCCGAGTCGATGGAACCGACAAGATCGCCAAGGAAAAGCAGATCATGTCGTCGTTCCGCAAGGGACGCAGCATGGTCGGCATGCTTGGTGATGCATTCAAACTGGCGAGGGCATGGCGATGACCACCCAACAGACCGAGACACCCAGCGTCCGAGTCGAGACGAAATTGTTTCAGAACCGCTATCTGGTCGATGCCGGACGCCCGCACATCACGGTTCGTCCACACACGATCCCCTCGCCGGGCCTCGTGGCGCTGACCAAAGTCTGCCCGGCCGGATGCTATGCAACCAACGACCGCGGACAGGTGGAAATCACCACCGACGGCTGCCTCGAATGCGGCACCTGCCGGGTGATCTGCGCTGGCACCGACGATATCGAATGGAACTATCCGCGCGGCGGCTTTGGGATACAGTTCAAGTTCGGGTGAGGGGGCGAAGTGATGGGTGCGGAGGACTCGCCGGTTGCCGAGATGATGTGCGGACGACGATGGTGGTTTGGGGCGCCTGCACCATCATCGTGATTTCCAAGACGCGATCGCGTCGTCGATCAGGGGGCCACCCGTCGTGCTTTTTTCGAACGTCAATTTTGCGATGCGACCGTTCGGCTGCAAGGTCATGGGTATGTCGATCCATTCGCGCCGTTTGATCAAGTCGAGATTCATCGCTTCGGCGCCGCCGCGAGACAGGCCAACCAGAAATGAGTTCTCCATGATGGGCACTGGAATTCCGTTCAGCGCATCGCCGGTCTGCGCATCGACGGAGCGCATTTGCGGTACTCTGATTTTCTTGACCGACCCAACAAGACTATCAGGGGCCGGGGTGAAGATGATTGTTATCGTGTGTGAGGCCGATAGGCTCGGATCGGAATTTTTTTGGAAAATGATCGACGCGCGCAGCTTGGCTTCGGGAACATCAACATCGGCGTGCACCGCCGTGCTGAGCGGCTGGCCAGACCCATTGCTCACATTGTCAAGCCGCCAAACCACGGTCCCGACATAGGTCTTCACACGGGCTTGCTCCTCGGGCGCTTCGACGAGGAGCGCTGCGCGTTGCGCCGTGACGACAACCTTTGCCGGAGGCAATGCCGCGACAATACTTTCCGGTGGCTGCGCTTGCGGGCGTGGCTCCGTTTGCGCAGGATGTCCCTCGGCCAGCATCTGGCGTTCGCCCTTGGCGAGATCGGCAAGAAATCCTGTCGGATGATGCGCCAAAAATGCATCCCAAGCCGGCAACGTACCAATCTTCTCGGCTAAAGTGTAATCCGCCCGCGCCGCAGAGTCAGGGTCATTCGCCTGCTGCGGCGGCGCTCCCGGCGTCACCGATTTAAACGTGAATTCGCCGACGAGCGAATCGGAGAGTTCCGGCAATTGCTCGTGATGCGTTTCGTCATAAACATCGGCACGGGCGCGGGCGAAGACGAGCCGCACGTCGAGGCCGGGTTCGGGCAGATGTTTCAACAGCGCCGCCATGAACGGGCTGTTGGCGCCGGCGCCGTCTTCCGCCATCGTGTTGGGCTGGGTCGAAAAGGCGATCAATGTCCCTTCGGCTTTCTCCATCCGGCCGAGCCCGCGCGAAAAGCCGGCCGCACGCGAGGCCGGAAGCAGGCTCGCCATCTGCTCGACCACCTTGTTGTCGCGGCAGGCATCGAGAATGAGAATGCGGACGTTCTTTGCCGCCTGCAGGTCCTCGACGATCTGCTGGGCCGTCGGAAAGCGGCGCAGATCCGCTTCATCCTTCACCTCGGCATCGACCGGTGCAAGATAATTGACGCCTCTGTGCTGAATGCCGTGGCCGCCGAAAAAAACCAGCGCCACATCCGCCTGCCGTGCCTTGCGGGCGAAACGGATGAAGGCCGCATCCATCTGATCGCGGGTCAGATCGAGGCCCATATCCACCTCGAAGTCGAGCCCTTTCAGGCTGTCGCGCAAAGCACTCGCATCATGGGCCGGATTGGGAAGCCGCGGCAGCGTCCGATAAGTGCCATTGCCGATAACCAGGGCTACGCGCGTTTCGGCCAGCGCCGGCCGCGCCGCGATCGTCGTGACACAAACGACGGAAAACAAAATCATTGCGAAACTGATGAGACGCCGGACCATGATGCCCCCCATGAAGCGCGGCAAAAGTGCAAGACAATCGCCAGACTGCCGCCGGCCCTGTCCCAAATCTGATCCGACTGGGCGCTTTTGACAAGCCTAAAGCGCTACTGCGGCTTGTGGGGACTGATGCGCATTGCTCGGTCGCAGTTCGTGGCCCTACCACACGCGCGCTGGCATTCCCGGCGACCCGCTGCTCGGCCGCCACAGTTTCAGCCGATGGAACAACATGCTACTGTTACATTGACCCGGTTGATCGGATGGAGGTTCGGGTGGGCCTATACATCAGCCATATGAGCACGATTTCGATAAAAGTGGATCGCTCACTTTATATCTATCTCCTTGACTACGGTTGGCCGGGAGGAAAGTGGGAGCAGTTGTTTAAGCAACACTTCATGCATATGGCTGACCTCGCCACGGCAAGCGGTGCGGTCGTCATTGGAAGCATGAACGGCGTACATTTTGCGAATGAAGTCTTGAGCTGGCATCGAGTCGGCGATCTGAATGTCGATGACGTGTTGCCGGGTTTGCTCGTAACTAAGACACATCCTAGCTACTTCGTGGAGAGTTACGATGAAGCAAATCCGCCTGCGCCCGGCCTTGAGGAGCTATTGGTCATACCCCTGAAGCCATTCTGTAATGATGAGACGGACTTTCTGAGGGCAATAGAGGGCGTGTTCTCAGACTTGCAGAACGGCCTACAACTCAAAAACTTCCAAATCGCGGAACGCGATCCCCGCCAGCGCCGTGCATTGAACATCGGCAAGAGAGTGATAAATGCAATCGCGCTGAAGCCGGGCGCTTTCGGAGTATCGATCGACTTGAAAGCACTCTTGTCGCCGCCAAAATAGGACACGGTGCGGTGCCAGGGCACCTTTTCCCCGAAGGCCGAAGGGCGAGCCATGTGGGACGCTTCAAACTTACGGCGTTGCCCGCGCTCGGCGCAGATAACGAGCCCGTTCACTCCAAGCGGCAGCATGATACAATGGGTGTAAATGCAGAAAGCGATGCAATGAATCCGATGACAAAACTGCTTGAAAAAGCAATTGCGAAGGTCCGCGAGCTCCCTGCGGAGGACCAGGATATTGTTGCCGTCGCGGTGCTCTCCATGGCGGAGGAGATGCCCATTGTCGCACTCGATGATGAGGCGCGCGCTGCAATCCGCGAAGGATTGGAACAGGCCCGGCGCGGCGAATTCCTTCCGGACGAGGAAATTGACGCTCTCTGGAAGCGGCATGAGATTGCATGAGAGTGCGATATCGAGCCCAGGCGCTTGGCGCTTCTCATTCCGTGATTGGAAATGACGTAGCGGTTACCGCGCGACTCTTCTCCCGCCTGCGGGAGAAGGTGCCGAATGAAATGAGGCGGATGAGGGTTCCCCCGACTCCTCCGTGTTTCATTTGATACGGACCAGGTCAGAGTTCGAACGTGCCCTCATCCGTCATGCTTCGCATGACACCTTCTCCCGCGACCGGGAGAAGGGTTCGCGCACAACCGCCGTCACGTCACCTCCACCAGCCGCGCCGCGTAGCGGGCCATCTAGACCTTGCGCTTCGCTGCAATCCCCCCTGCGTTTCCGCATGAATTGGGGCAGGAGCCGCCAGCCTTTACGTCGCTTCCTTGCCGGCATACGCACGGCCCCGCATCACATCGGCTACCGGCGCCTGAATTGTCGGGTCTGCAATTGGTCCGCAACAGACAAGGATGCCCTTGTCGAGCACGATCACGTCATCAGCAATCGCCAGTGTTTCAGGGTTGTGAGTAACGATAATGACCGTTCGCCCTGCGTTGCGCTGATCGACAATCGTCTTTTGGATCCATGCTTCCGCGGTAGCATCCAGGTTGGCAGTCGGCTCATCAAGCACCAGAACAGAGGGGCGGCCAGCAATCGCCCGAGCAAGGCTAATCCTTTGTCGCTCGCCGGCTGAAAGCCGATACCCGTTCTCGCCAATATCAGCGCCATATCCCTCCGGCGCGGCAGCAAGACGGTCATGAATGCCGGCGGCGGTGCCGGCACTGATTATCTCGGATTCCGAGAGAGACCGCCCCGCCATGATGTTCGCGCGGGCGGGGCCATGGAACAGGATCGGCTCTTGCGGCACGTAGCCTATGTGACGCCACAGCGCCTCGCGCCGATATTCGCGTATCGGAATCTCATCAACCGTTATTTGCCCACTCTCACATTCTATCAGCCTGAGAAGCAGCAGCGTCAGCGTCGTTTTCCCCGCACCACTGCGTCCGATGATCGCGGTAATGCGGCCGGGGCGAACGGCGCACGATACCTCGCACAGGGCAACCGTGCTGCCATAACGGACCGTTACGCGATCCAACGCAAATGCACCACACAGCGTCGGAGGCACCAGCGCGTCGGCAGATTCGGGCAACGCAGTATCGATTGCCAATTCCCGTTCGATGCGTCCCAAGCGGAGCCAAGCGTCGGCGAGTCCGACATAAGTGGGGGCGAGCTGATTCATCGATCCCATCAAATAGCCGACCATAGCGGCCGTTGCGACCAGCGATCCGGTAGTCGCACTGCCCCCCGTTACGATGTAAGCTGCCACCAGATAGACGCAGAAATAGGTGATGGTGCCGAGCCCTTCACCTGATGCCAAGACCCAGTTCGGCAGCACGCGCCGACGGATCAGCGCATCGCGATAGCGCTGCAGCAGCTCCTGCAGCTGCGTCCGCCCCCAATCGGGTGATGCGCTGATACGAAAAAAAAAGCCCCGCAATCCCAGCATCATGAGCAAGTGCGCGGCGATCGATTCATTGGCTTCGATTTCCCGCACGAGAGCGCGATTGGTGAGCCGAGACGCGAGCCAGATGAACGCTGCGCTGGCTCCGAGACCGACGACACAAAGAAGCGCGATTCGGGGCTCCCACGCGAGCAGGACGAAAAGGATCACCAGGGTCTGGAGGGTTGCGATGATCGCTTGCCCGGCGAGTTGTCCAAGGCTCTGTTCCAATATCAGCACGTCGTTGCGCAGAAGCTGCAGGAGTTCAGCCTGCGGACGGCCCAAAAAATAGGACAACGACTGGCGTTGAAGATGGTCGAAAATTCTCAGGGTAAGATTCTGACCGAGCCGTGCGCTCGCGCGCGTGAGGAGATCGAACGCTATTCCAGCTACCGCCCCTCGCGCGAGCAACAGCGAGATTTGCAAAGCCACAATCGGGACCAAGATCGAGCCCTGATGGCCAAGGACGCCCTTGTCGAACAGCGGCCGAAACAGCAGTGTCGCGGAGACATTCGCGACAGTCGCAAGCAGCAACATCAAAGACCCGGCAACAAGAGTCGGCAGCACTTGACGCAAGCACCATCTGCTCAAGCGCACGCCACCCTGCGGCTGCTCACGTTTCACCAGCATCTGAATTATTTTTCGGTTGGTTGAGTGTTTGGATCAAGGAACTGTTCCGAGCGAGCATTCCAGAATTTGACGCATTGCGTCCATCTCTTTCCAAATGTCTCTGCGCCTGCCCGATTCGCCAATTCGTCCTCCTGCAGGTGATGCACCATTGACAATTTTAACAGGTCTGCCACGCATATGAAATCAATAGTCACTTATCCGCCAGCATCTGCCGGACAGTGGAGCGAGAAGGGGTCTGGCAAAAGATATTCGCGGCTGTCGCTGACCTTATGATCCGCCTGAAAGTGACGCATTGCATAGCTGTCACGTGAAAGTCGACTGCTGCACCAAGAGCGAAAAATGAGGGCAGATTTTCAGCCGATCAATCTCCGGGAAGGGAAGTGGTTGCGGTCCGGCATCTCTGAATATCTTCTACATTTCATAGCATTGGGATAAGTCTTATAGTCGCATCGGTCATGCAATCAGGCTTTGAATCCTGGAGCGGACCACAGCGCGACGTCCGCGGGCAGCGGAAGGAGAAGCTCAATGGGGACGTTCGTCGTTGCGCTGCAACCGGGCATTGGCCATTGGGCGCGCATGGGCGCGGTCGCCGCCGCACTTCAAGAGAGAGGACATCGCGTCATCGTTGCCACCTCCGCAGCGTTCCGCTCCTTTTTGCCTACGTCAGTCACTGCCCAAGATTTCATGCAGATTGGTCCGTCATTTTGCGTCGAATCGATTCTGGAACAGCCGCCTAGCGGCGATCTGCGCGACAGCCTCCGGGCGCGCGCCGAGGTCGTTGCGTCCGCCTTCTTTCTGGGCGCGGAGCAAGTTTACGCGGACCTGATCCAAGCATTTCGCCTGACGCCTCCCGACATGTTTGTGATTGACTACACCCTATTTGGCGCGCCCCCCGCCGCGCACGCGCTCGGCGTCCCGTGGGCAGCGATGTACGGCCTCACACCGCCCTTTCGCTCTCCCGGATGGCCCCCGTTCGGCAGCCACCTTATGTGGTCAGCCAATCCCTTGATCAGAGCGCGCCATGCGCTGTTGGACCGCCAGGGAAATCGTGAAAATCGGGACCTGTACCGACCCGTGTTGCGCCTTTGGGAAGGGGCGGGAGTTCGGCTCGATACCCCATGGCGCGCATACGCAGATCTACCGGCGCTCGGAATCGTCGGCTCAATCGAGCGGCTGGACTTTCCTTGGTCAGGTTTCAAGCCGCCCACGCTATATTATGTCGGCCCCTTACTGCGCCAGGGAGACGAGTTCCAGCCGTTGGATGCAGAAGTCCAACGGTTCGTGGAAGCGGCCGATCAGGGCCCCCTGGTTCATGTCACGCTCGGCGTCGCCTTCAGCCAACGCGCGGACGTGCTATTAGTAATCCTAGAGGCCCTCTCCAGATTACAATGCCGAGTGCTCGTATCCACCGGCCTAGTTGATCCCGCCACGATCGCTCCATCGCCCCGCCTTTTGGTACGTCGCAGCGTGGACCATTCTGCCGTGCTCGGTCATTGCGACGTCCTTGTCTGCCATGGGGGGGCCAACACACTCATGAAGGCCATGTGGTATGGGATTCCGGTGCTGATCATTCCTCTGGGAGCCGAGCAGCGCAGCAACGGCGCGCGTTTCGCATTCGCAGGCGCTGGCAAAACGCTGCTGCCTACGGAGCTCAACTCGGTGCGGCTCGCGAGGGAGGTGGAGATTCTGCTCGACGCCAACAGCAGACATCGCACACGCTGTGCCGAAATTGCTGTTGAGGCCCGCGCCGCCGGTGGCGCTGAGCATGCGGCGGTCCTCATCGAGACGGCTTGGATCAAATCGAAACCATAAGGTGAGCGAATGGCGGAAATCGAGACACCAAGCATGGCTGGCATGGTTGTGCTCATCTCTGGCTCGACGCAGGGGATTGGAGAAGCGCTTGCAACGGCGTGCGCAATGCAAGGGGCGTGCGTCGTAATCAATGGGCGCTCTGCTGACGCCCTGGCCGCGCTAGAAGAACGGTTGCGCCGGCGCGGCACAGCGATCCTTGCGGTGAGAGCCGATATCTCGCAGCCGGAGGAAGCGCAGAAGTTGGTCGATTCCGCATTCGCCGCTTTCGGCCACGTGGACGTGCTTATCAACAACGCTGCCATAGCTGGCCCGAGCGCTACTCCGGCTTGGGCGATCAAGGCAAGCGATTGGACAGACGTGATCGCCATCAATCTTTCCGGCGCTTTTCATTGCAGCGCCGCCTATGTCAGACGCATGCTCGAGCACGCGCATTCAGGACGAATCTTAAACGCGCTTTCAAGCGCAGCGCGTGATCCCGTGGCGGGGCTTTCTCCCTATTGCGTCTCGAAGGCTGGGCTTCTCGCTCTCACCAAATGCCTGGCGCTCGACATTGGGTCGGAGTGCATCGCCGTGGCGGGGCTGGAATTCGATTCACATCGAACCGAAATGACGCGCACTCGCCTCGCACCCGAAGAGTATTCTCTTCTTCCCGGGCCGGAGACAGCGGCTTCATTTATTTATTGGGGTATGACCGCGCCGGTCGATCTTATTCACGGCCGCGTATTTTCCGAACGACGTTTCTCCTTGGATATGCCGGCAGAAGCGCGGCTAGCCAGCGAACTCGCCGCTTGCTCCGTATTCACTCCGCGCATGCCACGATACAGGAAAACCGATGTCGGAATGAAGGCTCTCCATCTTGATTTCTTAGAGAACCCTCTCGGTGCGTCGCCGCATGCTGTCGCCGCGCTCGAGAAAGGTGGGGCCAGCGTCTCGCTTTACCCTGACCCGAGGCTGACGCAGCTGCGCCAGACGCTCGCGTTGGAATTCGGACTAACCGAAGACAGCTTTGCTTTTGGCAACGGATCGAGCGAAATCGTTGAGCGTCTGTTGCGGGTTTTCGCCCAACCGGGCGATGTGATCGTTACGACCGACCCGACTTGGCCGATGCTCGAGAAGCTCTGCGGTTTGCTTGGTCTGGAACTTCGCCTTGTGCGATACGAACTGTCGGCCGATGGCGCACATCTTGATCCGGATTTGCTTGTAAGGTCGATCGATTCACGCACGCGCGTGGTCTATCTGACGAACCCGAACTACCCGCTCGCGACTTGGCTCGACACGACCACCCTGTCCGAACTTGCGACCCGGTTTGGCCATCGAACAGCGATCGTCGTTGATGAAGCTTACGTGGAGTTCGCAGGCCGGCAACAGTCGCTCCGCGTGCCGCGCATGGTTCAGGCGGGCGCGCAGATCATCGGGGTAAGAACGTTTTCAAAGTTTTACGGGTTGGCCGGCATTCGGCTCGGCTATGCTTACGGCCTGCCGACGATGATCGATCTGATGAAGCGTCTTGAATTGCCGTTCAGCGTCTCTTCACTCGCGCAGAAAATCGCTGCCGAGGCCCTCATGGACCAGGAACAAGCCATTCGCGTGCTCGACGCCAACAGAAGGGGCCTTGCGCAGGTCGGCGCAGCTTTGGCAAAGCTCGGCCTGCGTTCACTTCATAGCGATGTGAATTATTTGATGACCGAGAGCCCTGCCGCGCCGGAGCGCATCTATGATGAGATGAACGCAAAGGGAATATTCTTGCCTGAGGTCGTATGGCGTGGATTTATCCAATTGCCGATTGCCGATGCCGCATCCAACGATTGCTATCTCAATCTGCTTCAGGAGTTTACGAATGCTTGACCCGCCACTGCCCATTACCGGGAAGGCGACCGCAATTCTGCTGTCGTGGAAACGCATCGAAACCTTACGAAAAATCGTTGAGGCACTCGCGGTTTGGAGGCGAATTGATGAGATCCTCGTCTGGAACAACAATCCCGATTTCCAGCTTGAGGTCCCGCCGGCGATTACTATCAATTCTGGCGCAAACTTCGGGCCAATCGCGCGCCTAGGAGCAGTCCTGCTTGCGCGGAACGAGACAATCTGGTTCCAGGATGACGACGTTCTATTGAGCGAGGGTCAGTTCGAAGCGGTTTTTGCTGCTTATGCGGCGCATCCTGATCGCATCTATGGCTGCCAAGGCCGCGACATTGTGGATGGAAAATACGACCCCCGCCCCGTCTATGGGCCTTGCGACATCATTGTCGGGCAGACGATGCTGTTCCATCGTTGCCTGATGCATCAGGCATTTTACTTTGCTGGCCGCGTGCCGATATTGAGCCACACTGATGACTTGCTGCTGAGTCTTGCATGTTCAACACGGCATTTCGCCGTCAATTTGGAGCCGGTGGCCGAAATCGGATGGGATGACGAAAACGCGCTCTGGCGGGCGCCGGAGCATTTCCGCAACCGTCAGAAAATAATCGACATCATAACGAGAACGCGGAAATGGGCCGCAAGGCAGCAGGCAGAGGATGAGGTGACGTGTCGGGGGACACCTCATCCAAAATCCGATTGAGCACGCCATGCGCACCCGCTTTGTCCAGCCAACCCCATTCGCCATTAGGATTGACTTCGAGGAAAACGTATTTGCCCGAGTCTGTTAGCAAGAAATCCAGTCGCCCATAATCAAGCGTGAGACGCCCCATCAATTGCCGAATCTTGTCGCCAAACTCACCCTGCATCTCGTGCGGGCGCCAGTTCACCTCTTCCTCGAGCGCCACGAGGCGCCAATCGATTGCTTTATCTAAGAAAAGCGCGCGCGGGAATTCAAAGGCAAAGAGCGCACCGCGGACAAATACCACGGTAACATCCAAAGTTGCAGGCACGTATTCTGTCACGAACCATGGCGCTGCTGCGTCGAGCTTGCTCGCATCGACCTTCGTCGCATAAAGCGCTTTGGCAGCCCCGACGCGGCCAAGGGTGAAGCTCTTGGCGACGCTAACCGCGCCAGCCGTGGCGGGGAATTGAACGCCGCGTGCAAATCGCCAAGCCGGTGTCTCGAACAATCCCTCCGACGCCCGCAATTGTACTAATTTGCCGACGCGGCTTTCAGCCCCGGGCTCGACAAGCACGACCTTCCCGAGCGCCCATTGCAGATTTACGAGTTCTCGCAAGGCGTACCAAATTTCGCCTTGGAAATACTGCTCTTCCTTCGAGAAGGACTTCTCAGGATAGAGGTCAGCCGATACTTGCGGCTTGCGCCAATACACTTTGGCGAGTGTCTCTTCAGTAACCGTTCGGCCGGCCGGATTGGCCAATGTGAATCCACAAGCATCAATATCAATCGAATAGTCTCGCCAAAGATCGACATTGAAACGAAAGACAGCGTCACTTCCCAACCGCGACACGATTAGGTCAGCCGTGCCATCCAGCGAGGTTGTCGGAATGAACGTGAGCCGCTTTCTAATAGGTTCACTCCGTCCAACCCCTGCCCTGCAGCGTATCGGCAGGTCGACACCCCAAAATGCGTTTAGGTCCTATCGCCGTCGAAACGCGTGGAGGTCGGATAGACTCCCTGCACCTCACCTGTCGGTCCAAGATCCCGCATCTGAGTCGCATGATTATACTGGCAAGCTAAAAAGCGTTGCAGCTCTTCGTCTTGTTCGTCAAGGCCGGGAACAGATGATGCCAAATCAGCTATGGTAATCATGTTCGCTCTCCATAAAAACGATAACGATTTTTTTAACATTGAAGCTTTGCATTGGCAACGGTGCACATTGCCGCAACCGGCACTGCGGCTCCGCGGCGAAGGCAAAAAACTATCATCGGGGACACTCCGCGTAAGGTGGTGCAAATCTTACGAACTGCTCCCTTGTTCAGCCTGACTATGCTTTCCTAATCAGATCGAGGTCGGCGACTACCTGTGCAGAAGATAGGTGCACATCGACCTCCAAACGGGAGAAAACGCGCACCGTCTCACTTGATTTCCACGAGCCGCGCCGCGTAGCGTGCCATCAAGTCGACCTCGATGTTGATCGCGTCGCCGACCTGCTTTTCATCCCATGTCGTCACCGCGAGCGTGTGCGGAATGAGAAGCATGGAAAAGCTCCGCCCATCGACCTCGTTGACGGTCAGCGACGTGCCATCGAGCGACACCGACCCCTTCTCCGCGATGAACCGCGCCAGGTCTTGCGGGGCTTCGATTCTATAGCGCTTCATGCCGTCGAAAGCCTCGATCGCGGCAATTCGTGCGACGCCGTCGATGTGCCCCGTCACGATATGGCCACCGAGTTCGTCGCCGAGTTTCAGCGATCTTTCGAGATTGAGCTTGCAGCGGACCTGCCAATCCCGCGCATTGGTGCGTGC
>JBKQHN010000132.1:0-7958 GCA_052148755.1 Beijerinckiaceae bacterium
GGGTCAGGCGGGTGCCTTGACGGCGACGCAGCTCGGCGGCTTGACGACGACGGCGATCGGCAATCTGTCGACGACGCAGCTCACCGCGCTGACCTCGACGCAGGTGCATGGGCTGACCACGACGCAACTCAATAGCATCACCCAGACCGATCTCGATGCGCTGACGATCACCAACCTGTCGACGTCGCAAGTGGCGGGCCTGACGACGACCACGATCGGCAATCTGACAACGACGCAGGCCGAGGGTCTGTCGTCGACGCAGGTCGGCGCCTTGACATCCGCAGGGATCGGCGCCCTGAGCTCGACCGAGATCCAGGCTTGGAGCACAGGTCAGGCGGGTGCCTTGACGGCGACGCAGCTCGGCGGCTTGACGACGACGGCGATCGGCAATCTGTCGACAACGCAGCTCACCGCGCTGACCTCGACGCAGGTGCATGGGCTGACGACGACGCAGCTCAATAGCATCACCCAGACCGATCTCGATGCGCTGACGATCACCAACCTGTCGACGTCGCAAGTGGCGGGTCTGACGACGACCACGGTCACCGACCTGACGACGACGCAAATAGGCGCCTTGACCGGGGCTCAAGTCGGCGCGCTCTCGGCCGCGGCAGTCAACAACTTGACAACCACAGACATTACAGCGTTTACGACAAGCCAGGCAGCCGGGTTGACGAGCACGCAAATTGGCGGCTTGTCGACCACCAACTTCGCTGCGCTCACCAGCACAACTGGCATACCGGCTCTTAGCACCCAAGCGATTGCCGGGATCACCACAGCTGATATTGCTGCCTTGCACACAACGCAAGGAAATGCCTTTACACCAGCGCAGATTCAACAGATGACGACGACACAGGCAAATGCGCTCACGGCCCTTCTCGGCTGATTAGCCGGCCAGTCCGCATGCCCCGGCGGCGACGATAGCAGCCGGGGCTTGCCCAAGTGTCGAGAGTAAAGGAAGTCTGGCGTCTCCAAAGGCAGGTGTTGCAACCGATGTGGTTGGGCGCCATGCATGTGTTGTTTCTGCAAAACGGACGTCTCTATGCCAGACCAGCCAAACGGGTTGGACGTCGCCACAGAATTAGTCACCGACGCGGTCAAGCTGGCAATTTCGCAAAAATTGTCGATTGCCGCGTTATTCGACTGTGCCGCGAAGCTGAAATCCCTCAATCAAAATCAATCGGCGGCGACGCTGTACAAGACTTGGATCGCTTACAACGCCGATTCCGAGCTCCTCTACGCCGCCTATTTTAATTACGGTACGGCGCTTGGGGAGATTGGCGACCGTGCAGGTGCGATCAATGCACTGAGGGAATGTATCAGGCTCAAGTCGGATTTCTGCCAGGCGTATATAAATCTCGGCCGGAACCTCGAAGACGAAGGCCACGTCGAGGGCGCGGTGAAACAATGGACGGAACTCGTCAAACAATTGTCTACGGTGAACGGCGACACCGTAACCCACAAGCTCATGGCCTTGCAACAAATCGGTCGAGTTCTTGAAAGTGTCTTCAAAGATAGCGCCGCTGAAGACGCGCTCAAACAATGTTTGGATATCAACCCAAAGCAACTCGAAGTCGTGCAGCATTGGACGGCGCTGCGTCAACGGCAGTGCAAATGGCCGATCATTGCCGAATGGGAGCGTGTGAAGAGGAAGGATTTGCTCGAGGGAATATCCTCATTGTCACTGGCAAATCTTGCCGACGACCCGATGTTCCAGCTTGCAAAAGCCTATCACTACAATAGATACGCCGTCGGGCTGCCAAACGGAGCGGTGCAGCCACGCGGGTATGATTCAGCAATGGCTCGGCGACACAAGTTGCGAATCGGCTACGTGTCCTCCGATTTGCGTGATCACGCCGTTGGATTTGCTATGACGGACGTCGTCGCGCTGCACGATCGCAAGGATTTCGAGATCTTCGCCTATTATTGTGGAATTAGTGGAACCGATTCCACTCAAACCAGAATAAGAAACGGGGTCGATCACTGGACCGACATCAACAATCTTAACGACGAGCAAGCCGCACTCAAAATCAGCGAGGATGGAATCGACATTCTCGTCGATCTGAATGGCTACACGAAAGATGCGCGCACAAAAGTCTTTGCGTACCGGCCGGCACCTGTTGCCGTCAATTGGTTTGGATTTCCCGGCACTATGGCAAGTCCATATCACCATTATATCATCGCGGACCCCTACATCATCCCGGACGGTGCAGAAATCTATTACTCCGAGAAGGTCTTGCGGTTGCCGTGTTATCAACCGAACGATCGACACCGAGTCGTGGCTGAGAAACGGCCCTCGCGCAAAGATGCGCAACTACCCGAGAACGCATTCGTCTATTGCAGCCTCAATGGAACGCAAAAGCTCACGTCACGGATTTACGAAAGATGGATGGCGATCCTCGGTCAAGTCCCAGATAGCGTCTTGTGGCTGCTGACCGGAACCGTCGAAACAAATGAACGGTTGCGTCAATTGGCAGTGCAACACGGGATCGTGCCGGAGCGCATCGTCTTTGCAGAAAAATTGCTCAACCCCGAGCATTTGGCGCGCTATCCTCTAGCGGATCTGTTTCTCGACAACCTGCCTTATGGCGCACATACCACGGCCGCCGACGCCATGTGGATGGGCGTTCCGGTCCTGACCCTGCCGGGCCGGAGTTTCGCCTCGCGTGTCTGCGGTAGCCTCGTTCGGGCTGCGGGATTAGAGGAACTCGTCTGCGCAACGCCGGAAGAATATATCGCTCGTGCCGTCGCGTTCGGTCGCGACCGCACGAAACTTTCGAGCCTCAAGCAGAGACTTGCGGCCGGGCGCGACTCATGCCTGCTCTTTGACGTGCCGCAACTGGTTCGTCATCTCGAGGGCCTCTTCCGTCAAATGTGGCAAGAGTTCGAGGACGGCAAACTGCCTCGGCCCGATCTCAGAAACCTCGACGTCTATCACGAGGTCGGTCTCGAGCTGGATCTCGAAGGTATGGAATTGCTCGACGACGGCGCCTATCGCGCCCTTTACATGGAAAAACTCGCAGCGCGGAACGATTTCTATCCGATCGCTGCAGACAATCGGTTCTGGCGGGCCGGGGTCTGAGGCGAAAATTCACAAATCGAGGCGGCTATTTCTGCGGTCATCGCAGCCGATCGGGCGGCGGACTGAAACAATACGATCAACTGCTCGGCGTTGTGAAAATTGTGGATAAGATACCCGAATTCAAGCTTGGGTGAGGTTTGCCACGTCATGCTTTTGTCACGCCTAGAGGCCACCCTCAGTCGGTCGGCGCTCAGGTGGTCGACTTGGGATCTTCGGAGATCTTGGCTGCGTTTTCGGGCGGCAGCCTCGCTTCGAGCGCGGCAATGCGTTGCGCGAGCCTCTCGTTTTCTTCGCGGGCTTTAGCGGCCATCTCCTTGACCGCTTCGAATTCCTCGCGCGTCACGATTTCCATCGTATCGAGCAGACGCTCGATCTGACCTTTCAACAGGCTCTCGGCTTCGCGGCGGACGCCCTGCGCCACTTCCGCCGCATCCGTCATCAAGCGCGAGAACTCATCAAACATTCGGCCTTTGGGCTCAGGCATGGAGATCTCCTCAAAACCGCGTGCGGTGCGCGTGGACAACCAAACTCAATTATCCCACAAAGCTGGGGCCATCCTCTGGGAAAACACCGAGGATAAAACCGAGCTTGACGCCGCCCTTTCACGGAAGCTAGCCAATTCGGACTTTATCACAGAACTTCCTCCGGGATTCCAGAAATTATGCCGCTCCTCATTGCCTATCCCGCCATCGACCCGGTTTTGATTGCGATCGGACCTTTTCCGATCCGTTGGTATGCGCTGGCCTATATCGCCGGCCTGATCCTCGGGTGGCTTTATGCGCGCCATCTCGTCGCGCGCGATCAGCTCTGGGGCGGCCTGCCGCGGCCCTCAGTCGCAAGCATCGATGACTTGCTCATCTATATGGCAGCGGGCGTCATCCTCGGCGGCCGGATCGGTTATATCCTCTTCTATAATCCCATGCATTTTCTCGCCCATCCCGAAGAAATCGTCGCGCTATGGAAGGGAGGCATGGCCTTTCATGGCGGGCTCGTAGGGTCGGTGCTCGCCATCTACGTGTTCGCTAGGCGTCATCACGTCGGCTTTGCGAGTGTTCTCGACATTGGCGCGGCCGCCGTGCCGATTGGGCTTTTTCTGGGCCGCATCGCCAATTTCATCAAGCCGGAGCTTTGGGGCCGGACATGCGCGCTTCCCTGCGACGTGCCATGGGCGATGGTGTTTCCCGATGCCGGGCCGCTGCCGCGACACCCAAGCCAGCTGTATGAAGCCGGGCTCGAAGGCATCGTCTTGTTTTTGGTTCTGTCCATCGCAATCAGGCTTGGCGCTTTGCGGCGTCCCGGCCTCGCCTCAGGCATTTTCGCAATCGGATACGGGCTGGCGCGCGTCGCCAGCGAATTCTTTCGTGAACCCGACCCGCAGCTCGGTTATCTTTTCGGCAGCGGTTGGCTCACCATGGGCATGCTGCTGTCGCTGCCGCTCGCGGCTGCAGGCCTTGTCCTCCTTCGCTTCGCGCTGCCGCATCATTCGAGAGCCAAGACATGACGCCACTCGAGCGCGAAATCATCGCGATGATCGCCGACGCCGGACCGATCAGCCTCGAACGGTTCATGACGCTCGCCTCGATGCATCCCAAATACGGCTATTATCGCAGCCAAATGCCGATCGGCAGGAGCGGTGATTTCATCACGGCGCCTGAGATCCACCAGATGTTCGGCGAGTTGATCGGTCTGTGGGCGGCAGAGGTCTGGCAGGCGATCGGCGAGCCTTCACCGCTCCGGCTCGTCGAACTCGGTCCTGGACGCGGCACCTTGATGGCCGATTTCCTCCGCGCCGCGCGTGTCGTTCCGAGCTTTCGAGGAGCGCTCGATGTCCATCTCGTGGAAATGAGCGATGTCTTAGCGGCTCACCAGCGCCGGACGCTCGAACCTTTCGATTGTGCCTTCACGTGGCATGCGTCGATTGATGATCTGCCGCTTGGACCTGCAATCATCATCGCCAACGAATTCTTCGACGCCCTGCCGGTGCGGCATTATGTGCGCACAGCGCAAGGCTGGAACGAGCGGCTCGTCGGCCTCGATCATAACGGCAGATTGGCTTTCGGCCTTGCGCCGGCGCCGGACTCTGCAATCCTAGCGGCCGCGCCGCCAGGTGCTGTTCTCGAAATAGGTCTCGCCGCGCAAAGAATCATGAGCCATCTCGCGGGTCATGTCGCGCAGGAAGGTGGCGCGCTGCTCGTCATAGATTACGGCTATCGCGGCAAAGGCGCGGGCGAGACACTGCAAGCCGTCAAAGGGCATGCCTATGTCGATCCTTTGACGGCGGCGGGCGAGGTCGATCTCACCGCGCATGTCGATTTTGCGGCGCTTGGCCGTGCAGCCCTTGCCGCTGGTGCGGACGTGCACGGCCCGGTCGCGCAAGGCGCCTTTCTTGCCCGCCTCGGAATCTTCGAGCGCGCTGCTGCGTTGCGGCGCACGGCGAGCGCTGCGCAAGCCGCCGCTGTCGATGCGGCCCTCGCAAGACTGGCGCAGCCTGGTCCAACGGCTGGACAAGCTGCGAGCATGGCTGAACTCTTCAAGGTCCTCTGCGTCACCTCGTCCGGTCTCGTTCCACCGGGTTTCGAGACGCCGTTCGCGAGGGTCCAAGCATGAGCCACGTCGCAAATTCCCACTCGGTCGGCGCAATCGAATCGCAACTCTTGAGGAGACCAGGTGTCGCGCATGCATTCTTCACGCGCGAAGGCGGCGTATCGCAAGGAGTTTACGCGACACTCAACGGCGGTATTGGTTCGAGCGATGATCCTGCAAACGTCATCGAGAATCGCCGTCGCATGGCGGCGCACTTAGACATAGCTGCTGCGACCCTTCTTGTCCCCTATCAGACTCATTCGGTTGATGCACTTGTTGTCGACGCCCCCTTCTCCGCCGGCGAGCGGCCGCGCTGTGACGCTCTCGTGACGAAGACGCGCGGATTAGGACTTGCTGTCACGGGTGCCGATTGCGGCATGATTCTGTTCTTTGACGAAGCCGCGCAAGTGGTCGCCGCCGCGCATGCGGGCTGGAAAGGCGCGCTCGGTGGAATCCTCGAATCGACGCTTTTTGCCATGGAACGATGCGGTGCGGCGCGCGCTTCGACAACGGCTGCGCTCGGCCCAACGATCGGTCCGCGAAACTACGAAGTCGGCGCCGAGTTCAAGGCGCGCTTCATCGGTGAAGATGCAGACTTTGCCAATTTCTTCCGCCCAGCCGAGCGGGCCGGCCACTTCATGTTCGATCTGCCTGGCTTTATCGGCTTTCGGTTGCAGCGCGCCGGCATCGACAGATTCGAAGATCTCGCCCGCGACACTTACGCCGATCCGCAGCGCTTCTATTCATTCCGCCGCTCCACCCACCGCAAGGACCCCGACTATGGCCGTCTCGTCGCGGCGATAGCGCTTGTTTGACGAAACCGCGCTGATTGCAGGCACAGCGATCAGACCCGTTTGGCGAGGAACGTCATGCGGGCTTGGTTGTGGCCTATGTTGCGGTTGAGACGCTTGGCCTCGAACCCATTGGTCGAGAGCAGGCGCTGCATATCCGGAATCGCGAAAGTCGTGAGGCCGACTTCGGCCCGCAATTTCCGATAGCGCGAGAAATAAGTAGCGACGAGACCGCGCAACGCGGCGAACAAAAATCCGCCGCGCGACGCAAATTCGAGCAGTGCCATCGTGTCGGCAGCCGCATCGACATAGGGCGGGATCACGTCGGCAACGACAAGGGAGCCGCCGACCTTCAATTTGTGCCATGCCAGCTGAACGAAATCGCGGCATTCATCTTGGCTGAGATATTGCAGAACCGAATTGCAGATGATCATGTCGAGGGCGCCATCGGGAAGCTCTCTGAGGCTGCTTTCCGAGAGCACAATAATCTTGTCGGAGCCGCCGTAGCGCTGGCGCAGCGAGGCTTCGACGTTCGAAGCGCCGTCAAACAGATAAAGCTTGTTGCACCGGGCTGCGAGCTGCGGCGCGGCGAGGGCCTCGCCGCAGCCATAGTCGAGAACGATCGCCTGCGGCGAGGGGATGAGCGGCGCGAGGTCTTTGGCAATGCCGGCGTAATGCAGAGCCTTATGGCGCGCATTCACGTAGATCGAGTGATTGTGGTTCCAGAAATCGCGCCAAGTCATTTCTGCGTCAGCTCGCTATGACCGCACGGCACGATCGGATCGCGGACATGCTCTTGGTCTGGCCCGGAATTCTCGTGGCATTGATAGTAACGGCGGTGTTTACCGCGCCGCCTCCATCATTGCGACAAAGCGGCGGAAAAGATAGTGGCTGTCACGGGGTCCCGGCGAAGCTTCGGGATGGTGCTGCACCGAAAAGGCCGGCCGGTCTGCGAGCTCGAGGCCGCAGTTCGAACCGTCGAACAGCGATCTATGGGTTTCCGTCGCAACTGCCGGCAAGGTCCGCGCATCGACGGCAAAGCCGTGGTTCATCGAGACGATCTCCACCTTGTCGGTGGTAAAATCCTTCACCGGATGAGTGGCGCCATGGTGACCTTGATGCATTTTGACGGTCTTGGCCCCGATCGCGAGCGCCATCATTTGATGACCCAGGCAGATGCCGAAGATCGGAATTTTTTGCGCCAACAGCTGCTTTATCACAGGCACGGCATATTCACCGGTTGCCGCCGGGTCGCCAGGCCCATTCGACAAAAACACCCCATCCGGATTCAACGCCAGAATCGTCTCTGCGGAGGATGTTGCCGGCACGATCGTGACGGCGCAGCCGACATCTGCGAGACGGCGCAATATATTGCGCTTTATGCCATAGTCGATGGCGACGACATGCAACTTAGGCAGCGTCTGCCTTCCATAGCCGCGTTCCGCCGCCCAGCTCGTTTCGTCCCAAGTGGAGCTTTGGGCCGCCGTCACGGCAGGAACGAG
>JBKQHN010000133.1:0-18458 GCA_052148755.1 Beijerinckiaceae bacterium
GTCGGCCGGTTCCTCGGCGGGCGTTACGACGCTGGACGGCGACCACGACGACGGCAGCCTGCCTTCGAGGTCGCTGAGATCGACTTTCGGGTAGTACTCACCTTTGGCGAACGCGGTCTTGCGCGCCCGTCGCCGCGGGGTCGAAGGCCTCGCCATCACGCCCTCCCGGCGCGGGCGCGCCTGTGCGCCGATGCGCGGTCGTCCGATTGCGGACAGGACAGGCGTACGAACGCGTTCATGCGGCCTCGCGATGCGAACGGATCTCCCCCACATGCGCCAGCGGCGACCAGCGAGCCGTCGCGCTTTGCGGCGCGGCGCTCAGGCCGTCGCGTTGGAAGGCGGAAGGGGCATGTCGGCTCGGAATCCGACGCGAGCGAGTGGCGTCATGCCGCGAAGTCGCCCCCCAAGGCTGGCTCCGTCGATCGCATCACAAGTCCTAAACAGGATTGGTTTATCGAAACTTAAAAGTCATATTGATTTTGGTCCGCGCGCCCGAACTCTACGACAACGGCATGTTTAAAGCGCGCCGGCGACGCTCGACGACGGAAGCGCCGCGACGGCGCCTCAGCCGAGCGCCTCCAGTTCGCCGATCATCCGCTCGATCAGCGACAGCCCGATGTCCCAGAAGGCCGGGTCGCGCGCGTCGAGGCCGAACGGCGCCAGCAGCTCGCCGTGCGGCTTGGAGCCGCCGGCGGCGAGCATCGCCAGATAGCGTTCGGCGAAGCCCGCCGGGGCGCGCTCGTAGAGTCCGTAGAGCGAGTTCACCAGGCAATCGCCGAAGGCGTAGGCGTAGACGTAGAACGGCGAATGGATGAAGTGGCCGATATAGGCCCAGAAGGTCTCGTAGCCGGGACCGAGCCTGATCGCCGGGCCAAGGCTCTCGCCTTGCACGCTCATCCAGGCGGCGCCGATCGCCTCCGGCGTCAGCTCGCCGGCGCGCCGCTCGAGGTGGAGGCGGCGCTCGAACGTGTAGAAGGCGATTTGGCGGACGACCGTATTGATCATGTCTTCGACTTTGGCGGCGAGCATGGCGCGCCGTTCGTCGACGGAACGGGTCTTTGCGAGCAGAGCGCGGAAGGTCAGCATTTCGCCGAAGACGGACGCCGTTTCGGCGAGCGTCAGCGGCGTCGGCGCCATCAAGGCGCCGTTGGGGGCGGCGAGAACCTGATGCACGCCGTGGCCGAGTTCATGCGCGAGTGTCATGACGTCGCGCGGCTTGCCGAGATAATTCAAAAGCACATAAGGATGCGCGGAGGGCACGGTCGGATGCGCGAAAGCACCCGGCGTTTTGCCCGGCCGCACCGGCGCATCGATCCAATGTTCGTCGAAGAAGCGCTTGGCAATGCCCGCCATGCGCGGCGAGAAGCCGTCATAGGCTTCGAGCACGGTCGTGCGGGCCTCAGGCCAAGAGAAGACGCGTGTTTCGGCATTCGGCAGCGGTGCATTGCGATCCCAATGGTCGAGCTGGTCTTTGCCAAACCACTTGGCTTTGAGCTTGTAATAGCGGTGTGAGAGGCGCGGATAGGCGTCGTGGACGGCCAAGACCAGCGCATCGACGACGTCGCGCTCGACACGATTCGCCAAATGGCGCGAATCGGCAACGTCCTGGAAGCCGCGCCAGCGGTCCGAAATTTCCTTGTCCTTGGCGAGCACATTGGTGATGAGGCCAAATGTCCGCAGGTTCTGCTTCAGCGTCGTAGCAATGGCGTCGGCTGCTTCCTTGCGGACCTCCTGCTGGCGATCCTGCATGAGGTTGAGGGCGGGCTCGAGCGCCAGCTCCCGATCGCCGACCTTGAAACGCAGAGCTGAAATCGTCTCATCGAAGAGGCGGTTCCAGGCGCCGCGTCCGGTGACCGATTTTTCGTGGAACAATTGTTCGATTCGGTCATCGAGCTGGTAGGGTTTTTCCGTGCGGATGTCTTCGAGCCACGGGCGGTAATGCGCCAGCGCGCTGGCGGCGACGCGCGCCAGCAAGGCATCGTCGAGGCGATTGAGTTCGAGCTGAAAGAACAGAAGATCGGTCGAGGCGGTGGTGATCTTGTCTTGCGCGTCGCCATAGAATTTCGCCCGCACCGGATCATTCGTATCGCCGGAATAGACGAGGCCGGCATAGGACATGATTCGTCCGAGGAGATCTTCGAGCTGTTCGTAGCGCTGCACGGCTTCGAGCAGGCCTTGACCGCCATTTTCTTCAGCGAGCTTTGCAAGCCCGCCGCGGTAAGTCTCGGCAAAGGCTTTGCAGTCGCGCGCCGCCCGCGCCAGATCCTCGGCAAATTTCGGCGAATCCATCGAAGGATAGAGATCGGCCAAATTCCATTCGGGCAATTCGCCGAGATTGGGCTCGTGGTTTTGGGAAGGTGCCGCAGCTTGAGCTGAAAATGCGGAGGCGGTCGAGAGAGAAAACTTCATAGTGGCGCACCGGTCGAAAAGGGGAACCCGAAGGCAGAGCTGGTCACGCATAGCCGAAGCGGGCAGGGGTGAGCAACCAGGGGTCTGGCTAAGCTTGTGTTCGGTGTCTTTGCGCACACCGCGAATCACCGGGGGGATATAGCTGCAATGCGGGCGCCCCGAGGAATTCCTCGCTGTTTGCTCGCTTTGCTGAGGAGCCGCGCGGATGAAAAGACTTCCCACTCTGCGCTTCGAACTTTTCACTTTCCTCTGCTTTGCCTGTCTCGTCGGTTCTGCGATCAAAGCCCCTCGAGCCGATGCCGCGGAAATGGTGCGAATCAAGACCATGCCGCCGATCGCCAAGGACTTCGAAGCCCTTCCCCGGCTCGTCACTGGCGCGAGACCGAAAATCATCGCGAAGATCAACAATGAGCTGGCGCGTGCCGACGCAGCCGCGCGTCAAGAGCGGGTGGAATGTTTGCGCGAAGACTATGGTTTTTGGGAGCGCGGCGTCTCTACGAAGATGCAAGGCCCCCGTTATCTCAGCTTGCTCGTGTCGAATTTTGTCAATTGTGGCGGCGCACATCCAAACAATGACCGTAGCGTGCAGGTATTCGATCTGCATAACGGCAAGCGGCCCGATTGGGTGAAGCTCTTGCCTGGTCTCGATCTGCACGCGAAAATCGAGTCTGGAGGCGGCGATACGCGGACCGCTATTCGTTCCGAAAAATTAACACAAGTTTATCGTGACGGGTGGAAGCGCGTCCACGGGGATGACCCCGAATGCGCCGAGGAGATCAATAGCACCGAACTGAGCTTCAACCTTTGGCCGGATGCAAAGGAGGGCGGCGTGGTCGCAGACCCGACCAGTCTGCGGCACGCTATGCAGGCCTGCGGCGACGACGTAACGATCGATTTGGACAAGCTGAAGTCGCTCGGTGCCGATCCGCAGCTTCTCAAGGCCCTTGATGCCGCTCATCGAAAAAGCCGCAAGGAATAAGCGCGCGAGACGAAAGCAAAATACCGAATCACTCCGTATTCCGCTGCTCCGGCAGCATCCTTTCCAAAATGCCATCGCGACGCACGACGATATGCCAGGTCGTCGCCAGCACATGCCATGCGATCAGGGCATAGACGACCCATTGGGCGATGAGGTGGATCTCATCGGCGAGCTTTGCCGCGCCTTTGTTTTGCGGCAGCGCAGGAAAATCGAAAAGGCCGAAGAAAGGCACGGGATGGCCGCCGACGGAAGACAGCACATAGCCGCTGATCGGCATGACGAGGAGGACGCCATAGAGAAGCCAATGGCTCAGCTTCGCGAAGAAGGCTTCCCGCCGCATCAAACTCGTTGGGAAAGAAGGCGCCGGGTTCGCAGCGCGCCAGAACAAGCGCCCGATCGTCAGCAAAAGGATCGTCACGCCGATCGATTTATGCAGCGTGAAGAGCGTGCCGCGGTTCGGATAGTCTTTGGCGACCGCCGTCATCACCCAAGCGAGCGGCAGAATGGTGAACATCAACAGTGCAGTGAGCCAGTGCTGCACTTGCGCGGGTCCGCCATATCTGAGGCTGCCGATTCGTGTTGAGCGCGCGGACGGTCGAGCGAAAATTTTGTTCATCGCAATCTTCTCCGCCGATGCTGCATGTGGTCGCAGGATCGAGATCTGGCGAGATCGGATAGGCTTCGAAGCACGCTCGCGCACGTCAATTCTATTTTACTGCGCGTGGGGAGCGAAAGCCTTGGCCGCGACGGCATCGCGCACGTGCGTCGAAGTCTGCCGCACTGCCGTTGGGGTATTCTCCAACACGTTGATTAAACGCGGTTTCTGATCCACGAGCCCCGTCCATTCCGAGTTCTGGACAGGCAAATCGGCAACCTGCAGTCATTCATGTGACGGAACCTCGCGCGGATTAAGACCGCGTTTACTCTGATCGGCGAGCATGGCTTCGAAACATTCCGGCCGACTTGAGCGATCGTGCGCGACAGGATCGAGTCGGCCGAGGTTCAGTCGTCTCAGCGGTGCCATGCGGTCTCGGCGATGCGTCGTCGGGACCGGGTGCGGGCATTCAGCCCGCAGAAGAAAGAGGCTCATGTCCTGTCTCATCCTGGTCGTCGATGATGACCCCGTCCAGCGTCGTTTGCTCGAAACGCTTGTCCGCCGGTTCGGCTATGAAGCTGAGAGCGTAGAGAGCGGCGAGGCCGCTCTGGCCCGCCTCGATCCGGTCGCCGGCACGCCGGTCGATCTTCTCATTCTCGATCTCGTCATGCCCGATCTCGACGGGATGGCGGTACTCGGGCGGATGCGTGAGCAGAAGCGCAATGTGCCGACGATCGTCCAGACCGCTCACGGCTCGATCGAAGCCGTCATTTCGGCCATGCGGGCCGGCGCTCTCGACTTCGTCGTCAAGCCGGTGGGCGCCGAACGCCTGCAAGTGTCGATCAAGAATGCTTTGCGCGTCGATGCCCTCGAAGACGAAATCAGGCGGCTCAACAAACAGGCCTCCGGAACTTTGACCTTCAGGGACCTCGCCAGCAGAAGCGAGGACGTGGCGCGGGTCATCAGGCTCGGCGAGCGTGCCGCGAAGTCGACGATCCCGGTGCTTCTCGAAGGCGAGTCGGGGGTCGGCAAAGAAGTCTTCGCGCGCGCCATCCAAGGCGCCTCGGATCGGCGCGGGCGCCCTTTCGTGACCGTCAACTGCGGCGCGCTCCCTGAAAATCTCGTCGAATCTATTCTTTTCGGGCACGAAAAGGGTGCGTTTACCGGCGCCAATGAAAAGCACCTCGGCAAATTCGTCGAAGCCCACGGTGGCACGCTTTTTCTCGACGAGATCGGTGAATTGCCTCCTGAGGCGCAAGTCAAACTTCTCCGCGCGTTGCAGGAAGGTGAGGTCGACCCGGTCGGTGCCAAACGCCCGGTAAAGGTCGACCTCAGATTGATTTCCGCGACGAACCAGAATCTCATCGAACTCGTGAAAAGTGGCGCGTTTCGGGAAGATCTTTACTACCGGCTGAATGTTTTTCCGATCACCGTCCCGCCCTTGCGGTCGCGTCGCGCCGATATCCTCGATCTCGCCCGCAGATTTGCGGCGCGTTTTGCTGCCGAAGATGGCAAGCGCCTACGGGGCATCAGCGCCGAAGCCGCGGCGCTCCTCGAAAGATATGATTGGCCAGGCAATGTCCGGCAGCTGGAAAATGCGTTGTTCCGCGCCGTGGTATTGGCCGACGGCGACGAACTCACAATTGCCGAATTCCCGCAGATCGCCAGCCACGTCAAAGGCTTCGATGTGCGCATCCCGGCCCTGCCTCAGACCTTGCGCGAGACCAAGCCGGAGCGCGAAATCGTCCGCGTCGAAGTGCGTGACCCCAACGTCCTGCCGCTGCTCGACGAAAATGGCACCATGCGCCAACTCGACCAATTGGAAGCCGAAACGATCAAATTCGCGCTGACCTATTACCGCGGCCAAATGTCGGCCGTGGCACGCAAACTCGGCATCGGCCGCTCAACGCTTTATCGCAAAATGAAGGAATACGGCCTTCACCACGGCTTCAGCGAAGCGGGTGACAAAGCAATCGACGAGGATCGAGACCACGCGGCTGCCTAGATCACGATGGTTTTGGATTGATTTTAATCCAAAATCATAAACGTGATCGATTCCAATAAAATAGAGCGGGATATGCAGATAAGCTTGCGCAATCTGCGTAAACTTGATTGCGTCGGAAAACCGGTTCCCACTTTTCCTCATCCCGCTCTAGCCCGGATTTCTGGCGAAAGGCGCAATTCAGCGTGAGTTGGCCACCGGCCTGTAGCCGCCCCTATATCAAACTCTTTTTATATCAATGTTATAAAGTTCGATTTCTTGTTAGAAATCAGATCTGACGGCGGGATCGATGTGGCGTCAATGCCACGATGCTCGAGAATGCGCCAAGAATGCACGACGAGTGTTCTTCAGCACGCGCGCGAGCATTGATTTCGTGTTCCCGTGCAGTTCAGATGAAGCGCATTTCGTGCGCCGAACCGCTCAGCTTCCTCCTCTGAGCGGGTGCGCCGATAAGATTCCAGGAGATCAGGATGCGGGTGCGCGCGGCAGGCCTTGTGATCGGCTTGGCAGGTATTCTGTGTTTTCTCGGGCTCCCGCCGTCCCGCGCTGCGGAGCCCGATGCTGCCGACACGCAAGAAGCATCGGTTACCCCTCCCGTCGTGCTCGTCGAACCAGACGATTTGGCGGCTCTGGCGCCGCTGTCTCCGCCGCTCATTACTCAGTCCGTGACATTGCCGGCCTATGTCGAGCCGTTGCCGGCTCCGGCGGCCGCTCTGGACAGCGAATCGACGGCGACGCTTTCGGAAAAGGCCGTGCCGGCGACACAGCCTCGAGAAGCCATGCTATCGCCGGAACCATTGGGTGGCCGCGAGAGCCTCGGCGAATCTATTGTGGTGAAGCCGACGGAGCCTCCGGCAGCAGTTCCTCCGGTCGAGAGCGAAAGCGAGCATCCCGCACCGGCCGATGCGCAAGCAGCCGAGAGGCCGCCCGCATTGAAGGACTTCATCAAGAGTGCTGTTGAAAGTCCGCGGGCAAAGGAGGCCAAAGGAGCGCAGGCCGCTGAATTGAGCAAAGAGCGCGTCGCAATTTCCTCCTTCTATGCCGAACATGACTATGCCTCGCTCTGGATCACGGACGGGAAAGCCAATGCCGCCGCGCGGGCCGCGCTGGCACAACTTGCGCGCGCTGAAGATGACGGGCTCGAGCTGCGTGCTTTTGCGGTTCCGGTTTTCGAAGGCGACGAGGAAAAGCTCGCCGCGGCAGAAGTTGCACTTTCCGCCGAAGTCGTCGCCTATGGTCGGCAAGCTTCGGGCAGCCGCGTTGATCCGCGTCTGATTTCGGCTTTGATCGGGGCGAAACCCGAACTCGCCGACCCCGCCGCCATTCTCACCAAAGTCGCGGCTGCGGGGGATGAAGCCGGCATGGCGCTCAAGAGCTTCAATCCGCCGCAGAAAGCCTATGAGGCGCTGCGGGAAAAGCTTGCCGAACTCCGACACGTCGGCGTGCCGACGGCGCGCGTGATGATCCCCGCCGGGCCGGACCTCAAAGTGGGGATGCGCGATCCGCGCGTGTCACTCATTAGAGCCCGATTTGGACTCGATGCAGAATCCCCCGCCAATTCGGAAGACCTCGTCTATGACACCCGCGTTGCTGCGGCAGTTGCCGATTTCCAGAAGGCCAATGGTCTGCCCGCCTCCGGCGTACTGAGTGCGCGCACGATTGCGGCTCTTTCCGGCGGCCAGCCGCTGCGCCTCGAGAATGAAATCCTGGCCAATATGGAACGCTGGCGTTGGATGCCGCGGGACATGGGCGAATCGCGGGTCGAAGTGAACATTCCGGAGTTCATGGTCTCTGTCATTCGCACAGGCGAAGTCGTGGCTCGCAACAAGGTCGTCGTCGGCAAGACCGCGACGCCGACGCCGGTGTTTTCGAAGACGATGCAATTTCTGATCGTCAATCCTTCCTGGAATGTGCCGCAATCCATCATCAGAAAGGAAATGCTCCCGAGGCTCGGCCAAGATCCGAGCTATTTGGAGCGGCTGGGCTATCAGGTGAGACGGATACATGGCCTGCTGTTCGTCCGGCAACCGCCCGGCGAACGGAATGCGCTCGGCCGCATCAAGTTCATGTTCCCCAATGACTATTCGGTCTATCTGCACGATACGCCATCGCGGGGTCTGTTTGGCGCGGCGCAACGCGCCTTCAGTCATGGCTGCGTGCGCGTCGATCAGCCCTTCGCCTTTGCTGAAGCCGTGCTCGGTCGCGACAACGGCTGGAGTGCGGAGCGGGTGAAGCGTATGATCGGCGGCGGAGAGCGTTACGTCTATTTGCCGAAACCGCTTCCGATCCACATCGAATATTTCACCGCCTTCGTCGACGAAACCGGCCGGCTGCAATTGCGCGATGACCTTTATGGCTATTCAAACCGCGTGAAGACGGCACTAGGTCTCGCGAATTAGAGCGGGATGAGGAAAAGTCAGACGCCGCGCCGCTTTTCCGGCGCAATCAAGTTTACGCAGATTGCGTAGACTTATCCGCCTATCCCGCTCCAAGTTAATGGATTCGATCGCGTTCATGATTTGGAATGAGTCAATCCGAAATCATCGCAATCTAATGTGCACTCTGCGAACATAATGCGACATTTTGACAGTTCTTCACGAACGCGCCGTCATTTCGGTTGAAAATCCTTGACAAAAGTTTGCCACATTTGCTGGGTTAGCTTGCTGTCACCTTGTTGCACTGCGGGGTGTTACCCGGCGTCGCGCAACGGACAGATGTTGCGGCGGATAGAAATCCCGCTGCCGGTCAAGAGCCAAAGAGCTCGTAGAGCCCAAAGAGCTTAAAGACACCTTAACAGAGACGCGCGCGCTTCGGATTTCCGCTCAAGCGGATTAAAGTCTGGTGGAAGCGAAAGCGTGAGTGCTGAAGTTGAGAGAACGGGGGGACGTTGCGAGCGTAAGGCTACGGAACGTTAACGGTTCTCGGTAAAATTAGAGTATTGCGACGTATTTGCAACGCCGCAATTTATTCTTTCGGCTGCTCCGCCGTCACCCGGGAACCGAGGTTTGCCTTTGCGACAACCGCGCATCAGCAAGGCTATCTGGAATCCTACGCGCCCCAGCATGGTCGTATCGTTTGGACTTGCCGTCCATTCGAAATTTTTCGCCTCACCTAAGACAACACGGAACTCCTGGTTTGCGGCGGCGACCTGCTTCTCCGCCTTTTGTTTTTGCGCCGTCGGTATGTCTTCGACGGAATCGGCGATCGCCAATGGCGATACGCGCACCATCCGGCTCTATCATGCGCATACCGGCGAAACGATCGAGGCCACATATCGCATCGATGGCCATTATGATGCCGCCGTTCTCGAAAAGCTGAATTGGTTCGTGCGCGATTGGCGGCGTGGCGAAGCCACCAAAATGGATCCCCGTTTGTTCGACGCGGTGTGGGAGACTTATCGCGCCGCCGGGGCTACCGAGCCGATCACGGTCTTATGTGGTTTTCGCTCGCCGCAGACCAATGCGATGTTGCGGGCGCGCTCGCGCGGTGTCGCGGAGCATTCGCAGCACATATTGGGCAGGGCCATGGATACGACCATGCCCGGCATGTCGATGGAGAGAGTCCGTGAAGTCGCGATGCGCCTGCAAATGGGCGGCGTCGGATATTATCCGGGCACCAACTTCGTGCATATCGATGTCGGCGGTGTCAGACATTGGCCGCGCATGAGCTATGATCAGCTGGCGCGTCTCTTCCCCGACGGGAAAACCGTTCATATTCCTTCAAACGGCCAGCCTTTGGCGCGCTACGAGGAAGCGCGCGCCGAGATCCAGGCGCGCGGCGGCGGTGTCGATCTGCCCCCCTCTTCGCAGGGCCCGAATTTCTTTGCATGGCTGTTTGGCCTCGGTCACGGAGAGGATGAACGTGAAGAAGGCATAGCCACTCTGCCGACGGGAGCTGCCGCGCCGGTTCGTGTTGCGAGCCGCAGCCAAGCGACCGAAGATGCCCGTGCGACCAGGCCTGGCGAAAAGGCCGACAGAACCCTTGTTGCAAGCCTTGCCCAGCCGCGTAGCGCGCGCAGCACCGCCTCGGACGTCGATTCGGCATCCAACACGGATAAGACATCCCAGGCGGCATTGCCGCTGCCGCCGTCGCGTCCTGTCGAACTTGCGTCTCTCGCCTCGGATGTTCCGCTTCCGCCGACCCGCCCTGCAATCGTCACAGCTTCGGCAATGCCCGCGGCTTCTCCGCTAGAGTCTGCGGCTAAGAAGGACGCGATCGGCAACTTGATTTCCACCACCAATGCGGCAGTGCCTTTGCGCGTCGCAAATCTGCCCGATCTCATCACCCGCGGGTCCAACACTCCGGCGACGGCGCCGGCCGCAGTGCTCGCTTATGCGGCTGGCGCGCAAATCGAAGGCTTACGAAGCGCCGCGCGCAGCAAGAAGGCCAACGGCGCGGTTCACGCTGCGATGGCGACACAGGCTCCGGCGCCCATGGTTCCTGCCCGGCTCGACCGTTCGAATTTCCTGATGATGACGGGCCCGGTTGAAGCTGCGCGTCTGCCGACACAGACTGTGCTTGGTCCGACCGTCGCCGGCTTGCGACAAGTCGCCCAGAATCTCCTGCGCATCCAGGCGGGTTCCACGTCGAACGTCGCGCTTTTGGCGAGGCCGGCGCGCTTTGCGCTCGCAGCCACCGATCTTCCGACGGATCATTTCACTGATGCGACGGGAAGAAATGCCTATGCGTTCGCGTCGCCATCCGACCGCGTCCACGTTATCGTCGGTTCTCTGGCTCTGAAAACTGGCGAATAGGCGCGTGCGTGCTGGTTCGGCGCACGGCGAGGCACGAAATCTGCCATCCTCTGAATCCGAAGGATTTCGGGGTTCCCTTCCAGCACATCGCCCTCGCGAAGGCGATTTGCTGGAGCAACACCGCTTGATCGTCCTGAACGGCGTTATATGAGGCTGGGATGATTGCCCCTGGCCAATTCCCGACCTCCGATACGGCAGCGACACGCTCGGCTCTGCGGACGCTCGCGTTGGAACACGCCGGCCTGGCCGCGCTCGAAGCCGCTTTTGCATGCAATGCGAATGATCTTGCGGCACGATTTTCTGCAGCGGTCGACTTGATCGGCGCAGCGTCCGGCCGCGTCATCATCACCGGCATCGGCAAGTCCGGCCACGTCGCGCGAAAACTCGCCGCGACCTTCGCCTCGACCGGAACGCCCGCCTATTTCGTCCATCCGAGCGAGGCCAGCCATGGCGACCTCGGAATGATTCAATCAGGCGACGTGATTTTGGCCCTGTCCTGGTCCGGCGAAACGGCAGAACTCGCCGACATCATCACCTATTCACGCCGCTTCGGCGTCGCTCTCATCGGCGTGACCGGCAATGGCGAAAGTCACTTGTGCCGGGCGGCCGATTTCGGTCTCGTCTTGCCGCGTGCCGAGGAAGCTTGCCCCGAAGGGCTGGCGCCGACGACGTCGGCGATCATGCAAGCCGCGCTCGGTGATGCCCTGGCCATTGCGCTCATCGAAGCGAAGGGATTCTCGGCAAGCGATTTCAGCCGCTTGCATCCGGGCGGGCGGCTTGGGGCCAAACTGACTTTCGTCCGCGACCTCATGCATCGCGGCGAGCGGCTGCCGCTCGTCGCGCTCGATGCAGGAATGGGCGCGGCGATCGTCGAAATTTCGGCGCAGGGATTTGGCTGTGTCGGCGTTCAGGACGCCGCCGGCAAGCTTGCCGGGATCATCACGGATGGAGATTTGCGCCGGAATATGCATGACGACTTACTGCGCATGCCGGTCGCTCACGTGATGACCAAGACACCTTTGACGATCGGTCCGAAAGTGCTGGCGGGCGAGGCCCTGCAAATCCTCAACAGCCGCAAGATCACTGCGCTCTTCGTCGTTGACGAGTATGGCCAGCCTTGTGGCCTCGTCCATATGCACGATCTCTTGCGACTTGGCGTCGTGTGAAAATTCCGGGCTTGAATTGCATCGCCGCAATCCAATCGTAAAATCAGGCCGCCGCTGTCAGCCCCGACAAGGTTGCAAACAACAATGCCGCGCCGAAAAAGATGACGCAAAAGGCGGCGCCGACTTCGACGCCGCGGCCGATAATTTCGGCTCTCGAAGAGCCTAAACCGGAGACTCGCACCGCCCAGCCTTTCGCGAGCACCGCCATGCTGGCGAGCGCGCCCGTCGTCACCGCGGTGCCGAGGGACATGGCGAAAGTTGCAGCCGCGCCGGCCCAGAAAATACCCTGGGCCAGAGCGAAGACGAGCACGAGAATCGCGCCGGAACAAGGTCTTGCGCCGGCCGGGAGGATCGTCAGGCCGGCGCTTCTCCAATTGAACCCTTCGCCGAGCTGGCGCGGATCGGGGGCGTGGAAATGTCCGCAACCAGGTCCGTGCACGTGGTCGTCGCCGTTGTCGGCGAGGAAATTGCTATCCTGCTCGTTGCCGGTCACGAGGGCAAGCGGCGGTGGCGCTGAAGCAAAGACGCCGAGCGAGGCCGGTGCCGGAATTCTGCGCAAGGCGATCACGAGACCGGCGCCTTTGCTCCACAGCAAGGCGGCGCCGAGCAGAATGATTCCCACATAGCTCGCAATCTCCATGACATGCGCGGCTTGCGTCATATGTCTTGCGGTGCTCGCGAAGACGGCTGCGGCAATTCCAACGAGGCCGACGGCGACGAGGCCTTGCAACAATGCCGCCAGCAGCGAGATCACGAGGCCGCGCCGCAAAGCGCGCTCGTTCGACACCATGTAGGACGTGATCACCGCTTTCCCGTGTCCGGGACCGGCGGCATGAAAGACGCCATAGGCGAAACTCAAACCGATCAATCCCCACAAAGCGGCGCCATTTTCCTTGGCGCCGCGCAGCGCACTGGTGAGCAGCCGATAAAAGCCGCTCTCCCGCGCGATGATCCAGGCGGTGATGTCCGAGACGTGCCCGACTACGCCTTCGTCGGCGCCGACAGCGAAAGGATGACGCGCACCCTGCGCGAGGGCAGGCCATGCCAGTCCTGCAAAGACAAGGCTGCAGGACAAAAAGAGGCAGGCCCAGGCACGCCGCCCGCTCATTAAGTGCGGGCGCGCTTTCGCGCGAACAGCCGGTCTGTGTCTGTTGCAATCGCGCGCGGATGGAAGAGGCGCTTTGGAGCTCGACATCAGGGACAGGCCACGATGATTCGGCTCGCCAATTTCACGCCGAAATCCGCTCCCGGCGATAGATTGGCGAAGAAAGCTTCGGATAATTTCTGTTTGTCGTCGGCGAGCAGAGGATTGGCACCTAGGACGCCCGCCGAACAGCCTTGCGGCGCCGAGGTCAGCGACACAGGATCTTTCTCCTCGAGCTCGAACGCCACGAAATAGGTCGGGTCATAGACCTGAAAGGAAAAGGCGCGGCCGACAGCGGCGGGCACTTTCAGCGGCAGAGTGAAGGTCAAAACCACAAGCTTATCGGGCCTTTCTTCGAGCGAATAATCGGTCGGCTGACCGAATTCGATCTTGCGGCCCTCTGCCTTGGCATGGGTGAAATAGTCGAATTCCTCGAGCGACTCGACATTCGTCTTGGCAAGCGGCGCGAGATCCTCTTTCGTCGGCAATTGCCCGTCCTTGCCAAGCCCTTGAGTCGCGAAAGCGGAATACATTTCATCGAAGACCCAGGAATTGCGGATTGCGGTAATGCGCCCCTCCCTATCGAACAGTACGGCTTCCCGCGCGGTGATCCAAACATGTGGATGCGCGATGGCCGGTGCCGCGCCCAAGATCAAGGCGGATGCCGCAATAGAGAATTTCCACATGAAGGATCTTGTTGCCTCTTCAGCCCCGACCATTTTGACATCAACTTGCCGAATCTCGCCCAAAGGAGAGCCAGTTGGCGGCATAATTGCGGGTCGAACTCTGGCCAAAGCGAGGCATAAAGTGCATCTTTTCGACGCGAGCCGCGTTGCACGCATGCTCGCGCGTCCATTAGATCACGATGATTTCGGATTGAATCAACCAGAAATCATCGTGATCGATTTCAACAATTTAGAGCGGGATATACAGGTAAGCTTGTGCAATCTGCATGAACTTGATTGCGCCGGAAAACCGGTTTCCGCTTTTCCTCATCCCGCTCTGGCGAGCGGGCAGCGATTCATTGTGTAAAATGCTGCCACTTCGAAACCAGGGCTGTCCCGGCGGTCGTCTCGTATATCATCTTCGTCGGCTTATATTGAGGGGACGGGCTGGCCGAGCTTGAGCATGAGCGTGGTCTTGAGCTTGACCATGTCTTGGGGAGGACAAAACTATGGTGGATGCGATCAAGGCCCCATTCGACAGGTCTCGTGATCCGGGGCACGTGTCGCTCAACGACAAATATGATCTGACGAAAGCGCGTATTTTCGTTTCCGGGCCGCAGGCGATCACGCGGCTCTTGCTGATGCAAAAGGAACTGGACCGGCGGTCGGGTCTGAACACGGCCGGCTTCATTTCAGGCTATCGCGGTTCGCCGCTCGGCGGTCTCGACACGACTTTTTTGCGCGCCAAAGACGCACTCGATAGGCAAGACGTCGTCTTTCAGCCCGGCCTCAACGAGGATCTGGCGGCAACCGCGATTTGGGGCACCCAACAGGCCGAGATGCGCGGCGAAGGCAAGTTCGACGGGGTTTTCTCGCTCTGGTACGGCAAGGGCCCGGGCGTCGACCGCTGCGGTGATGTGTTCCGCCATGCCAATCTCGCCGGCACCTCGAAGAGCGGCGGCGTGCTTGCGGTCATGGGCGATGATCATACGGCCGAATCCTCGACGACGGCGCATCAATCCGAATTCGCGTTCGTCGACGTGATGATGCCGATCCTGGCGCCGGCTGGCGTTCAGGAATTGATCGACTATGGCCTGTACGGCTATGCGATGAGCCGCTTCACCGGCTGCTGGGTTGGCCTCAAGTGCTTGAAAGAAATCATAGAATCGACAACCACTGTGGACGTTGCGCTGGAGCGCATCCAGCCCATCGTGCCGAGCGATTTCGTAATGCCGCCGGGCGGCCTCAACATTCGCCGGCGCGACGTCGTTCTTGAACAGGAAATGCGGCTGCAGAACTGGAAGCGCGACGCCATGCTCGCTTTCCTCTCCGCCAATGGTTTGAACAAGATCATCACCTCCGGCGGGCCGCAAGCAAAGATCGGCGTGATCACCACCGGCAAATCCTATCTCGATGTACGCCAGGCCATGGATGATCTTGGCATTGACGAGGTCAACGCCAATCAGCTCGGATTGCGGCTCTACAAGATCGGCTGCCCGTGGCCGCTCGAACCGCAGGGGTTGCGCGAGTTTGCGCGCGGGCTCGAGATGATCATCGTCGTCGAGGAAAAGCGCTCGCTCATCGAAACCCAAGTTCGCGAAGAGCTCTACGGCAGCACGGATCAGCCGATCTGCATTGGCAAAAAGGATGAAAACGGCGCATGGCTGTTTCCGATCACCGGCGCACTCGACGCCAATGATATTGCCATAGCGATCGGGCGGCGGCTGATCAAATATGCTGCGAGCGAAGAGCTGGAGCGGCGCGTGCAACGGCTCGAACAGGCGCAGGCTAGGCTCGCCGAGACGCGCGACGTCGCGCAGCGCATCCCCTATTTCTGCTCCGGCTGTCCGCATAATACCTCGACCAAAGTGCCGGCCGGAATGCGGGCCTATGCCGGCATCGGTTGCCACACCATGGCGCTGTTCATGGATAGGGCGACCGAAGGCTACACGCATATGGGCGGCGAAGGCGCCAATTGGATCGGCGAGGCAGCTTTTTCGACGCGCCGGCATGTCTTTCAGAATTTGGGCGACGGCACCTATAATCATTCGGGCATTCTCGCCTTGCGTTGGGCCGTCGCTTCCGGCGTCAACATCACTTACAAAATCCTGTTCAACGACGCCGTCGCCATGACCGGTGGCCAGCATCATGAAGGCAATCTCACGGTCGATATGGTCGCCCGCCAAGTTGCAGCCGAAGGCGTCAAAGCCATCATGCTCGTCACCGACGAGCCGTTCAAATATCCGTCCGGCATGAATTGGCCGGCCGGTCTCGCGATCAGGCCGCGCGCCGAACTCGACGAAGTCCAGCGCGAATTGGCCGAAATTCCCGGCACCACCGTGCTGATCTATGATCAGACCTGCGCCGCCGAGAAGCGCCGGCGGCGCAAGCGCGGCACGTTCCCCGATCCCGACAAGCGCGTCATCATCAACGAACTCGTTTGCGAAGGCTGTGGCGATTGCGGTGTCAAATCCAATTGTGTCTCGATCCAGCCGCTCGAAACAGAATTCGGCCGCAAACGTAAGATCGATCAATCGAGCTGCAACAAGGATTTCTCTTGTCTCGACGGATTCTGTCCGTCATTCGTGACGGTGCATGGGGCGCGGCCGAAGAAAGTCGAGATGCGGGCAAGTATCGATGACGACGGCTTTCCCGCTTTGCCCGAACCGCGGTTGCCCGTCCTGACCCATCGGCCCTATGGCATTCTGGTGACGGGTGTCGGCGGCACCGGGGTCGTGACGATCGGCGCGATCCTCGGCATGGCCGCACATATCGAAGACAAAGGCTCGGGGTCGATCGACATGGCCGGCCTCGCCCAGAAGGGCGGCGCCGTCTACAGCCATGTCAAGATTGCACCGAGGCCTGAAGATATTCATGCGATCCGCGTTGCCGCCGGTGAAGCCGACCTGATCCTCGGCTGCGATCTCGTCGTCTCCGGCACACGCAAGGTTTTGGCTGCGGTGCGCCACGGCGAGACAGGCGTCGTCGTCAACACCGGCGAGATCTATCCCGGCGATTTCACCAGCAATGCGGATTTCACCTTGCCGACCGAGCGGATCAAACGCGCGATCAAAGACGCGGTCGGGGAAGCGGCGATCTTTTGCGACGCGAGCGGCATTGCCATGGCGCTTCTCGGCAATTCGATCGCCGGCAATATGTTCATGCTCGGCTTTGCCTATCAGCGCGGCCTCGTGCCGCTCGGCGAGGCGGCACTCCTGCGGGCGATCGAACTCAACGGCGAAGCGGTGGAAATGAACAAGCGCGCTTTTCTTTGGGGACGGCGCGAGGCCTTCGCCTCCGACGCGGTCGAGGCGATTGTCGCGCCTTTGCGCAATCCGACGGCGGCGCGGCATGTCTCGCAAACGTTTGAGGAGCACGTTGCGCGGCGCGAAAAATTTCTCGAAGCCTATCAGAACAGGTCCTATGCGGCGCGTTATGCGACGATCGTTCGGCGCGTCGCCGAGGTCGAGGCCGCAAAGATGCCAGACCGCCAAGAGCTTGCCAGTGCCGCCGCGCACTATCTCTTCAAGCTGATGGCGGTGAAGGATGAATATGAAGTCGGCAGGCTCTACAGCGACGGTTCCTTCGCCAAGCAGCTTGCCGCCACATTCGAAGGCGATCTCAAATTGGAATTCCACCTCGCCCCGCCGATCCTCGGCCGCAGAAACGCCAAGGGTGAGCCGGTGAAGACCGCATTCGGGCCGTGGATGATGCATGGCTTCAAACTGCTGGCGATGCTGTAAGGACTGCGCGGCACGAAGTTCGATATTTTCGGCCGCTCGCAAGAGCGCAAAGAGGAGCGCAAGCTTCTCGCCGATTACTAGGCTTTGATCGAGGAGATTCTGGCGAAACTCGATGCCGAGAACCATGCGCTCGCCGTGGCACTCCTGTCGCTGCCGGAAAAGATCCGCGGCTTCGGTCCCGTCAAAACGCGCAGCATTGCAGCGGCAAAAGCCGAAGAGGCCGATCTGCTCGGGCAATTCCGTGCGGGACCCAAGGCGGTGAAGCTGGCGGCGGAGTGAGAGATTTCAGGAATCGCCCGCAGCGCCGCTTCAGCGCTCGTCATCGTGCTGAATGAAATAAGAGTCCAGATTCGCGCGTGCTCTTGATCCGTAAGCGCTTTTTTGCCGCATAAATCTGGTGCGAAACATCGACGTTACGCGCCGTGTTCAAGCGCTTTGGCGGCGGTGGAAAGCGGCAGCACAAGAGACAAAGGCGCATCGTCGAGCGCGATCGCGCCGTAACCTGCATACCATCGCGCAGCACGCTCGTTTTTCGCATCGATGAGGATGGCGACGCCGCCTACTTCGTTCGCAACTCGGATGCAGCGATCAGCCGCGCGCAGCAGAAGCGCACCCCCAAGACCGCGCCCTTGCACCATTCGATCGACGGCGAGCCGACCGAGCCGAAACATGGGCACATCGTAACGCGCGAGACCTTTCTTTGCCAGCGCGGGCGTGCGGGCATATTCGATCGAGGCCGGACTCAGCGTGTAGAAACCGAGCACGCGCGCGGCTTCGCCGGCGGGTGTCGCGATGAAACATTTCGCACCGCCGCTTTCGTGGTTTTGCCGTGCGTAGCGATGCAGATAGAGATTGAGATCGGTGTTGCCGCAGTCGAAGGCCGCGCGGTCATGCTGTTTGGTGAGCGAAACCTCTTCCCAGACGAGGGCCGTCATGGAAGCGTGAAGCCGGCCTTTGCGGCACGCATCAGGCGGGCGGGAGGCTCCGGCGGATTTTCCAGT
>JBKQHN010000134.1:0-49786 GCA_052148755.1 Beijerinckiaceae bacterium
GCGCAATAAAGTCCAGATAGGTCTGGCGAATGAGATCGGCCGGGACTTCTGCATGGTTCAATCGCGCCGCAATCCGGTGGACGATCGCCGTTTCGAGCCTCTCATGATTGAGGATGGTCGCATAGAGCCAGCCGGCTATTTCCGGCTCGCGCCGCGCACTTGCCTCGGCTTCCATCCGCACGCGCGCAAATACCGGCTCGGTCCCGTCGAGACTCACGAGTTTTGCGCTTCCAGTGTGGGAACCGCCAAAGTTCACGACACGTCTCCCCTTGTGGGCTGGTGGCCCGGCCCTTGCGCTTGGTACCCGAGGGTCAAGGACAAGTCGGCCCACCAGATCAAAGAATTAGCGTTGCGATGATTTTGGATTGAATCAGTCCAAAATCATGAACGTGATCGATTCTAACAATTTAGAGCGGGATATGCAGATAAGTTTATGCAATCTGCGTAAACTTGATTGCGCCGGAAAACCGGTTCCCGCTTTTCCTCATCCCGTTCTAGCCCCCTCGCCGACAACGCCTCTGCGCAAAGCCGCGCAGGAGGTGCCCCACCGGGGCGTTCCGGTTACATCGAAGAACGATTTAAAATAGTCTACGCCGAAACGCGGGCCGATGAAATTGAGGATCATTCCGGCCGCCCTCTTCCATAGCTTGCCCGCGACCAGAAGAAATATGGGATCTTTTTCCGCGATCGCTAGATCACGATGATTTTGGATTGAATCAGTCCAAAATCATGAACGTAATCGATTCTAATAATTTAGAGCGGGATATGCAGATAAGTCTACGCAATCTGCGTAAACTTGGTTGCGCCGGAAAACCGGCGCAGCGTCCCACTTTTCCTCATCCCGCTCTGGGCTGACAGAGTCCGGCTTTTTGTCGGGGAGTCTGCGCGCTCACGGCCTTTGCTCGAGGAATTCAATTACAGCTTGTTTGTAGACTTTGTCGCCTACAGCCAGATTGTGGTCCCGCCCGGGAATATCGACGGCCCGCGCCGCGGGGAACATTGCGGCCAGGCGCTGGCCATCGCCGGCGACCGTATCCTTTGTGCCAATCGCGATGAGCACGGGAACATTGATTCGGCCGATCTCCTCCTCGCTGAGCGTCTGGCGCGCGCCGCGGACACAGGCGGCGAGCGCCTTGAGATCGCTCTTCGTGGCTTCCGCAAAAGTCCTGAACATTTTCTGCTTGGGATCGGTGAGGACATCCGCTGAGGGCGCTTCCATCGCATCGGCTATGCCCTGAGGTAGGCCCGCCCCATCCACAAGATGATTGCCGAGGCCACCGAGTATGATGGAGCGAACCCTTCGCGGCTCACTCGATGCCAGGAAGGCCGCGATGCGCCCACCCATCGAATAGCCCATCACATCGGCCCGCTCGATCCCCAAATGGTCGAGCAGCGCCCGCGCATCCGCGGCGAGCAGCGGGAATCGGTAATCATCCGGATCGTAAAGCTTCTCGCTGCGCCCGTGGCCGCGATTGTCATAGGCAATGACCCGCCGCCCGGCTTGCGTGAGGAACTTGACCCAGAGCGGAAATACCCAGTTCACCGCATGGGTCGAGGCAAAACCATGAATGAGGAGGATAGGTTCGTTGCGATCGGCGCCGGTCGGTGCCTCATCGATATAGGCAAGCCGGACGCCGGCTGAAGAAAATTCGTCCATGAACCACCCTGTACGGCTTGATCGCGGCGAGGGGGCCGCCCCCACCGCGGTCGAGCCGGTCTCTAGCATAAGAGCGCGGCTTGCAGGAAACGGATCGGTATCCGCCGCCCCGCCTTTCCCGATCAAGGAATTGCCCCTGCAAGCCCTGCGCAGGCGCCGCCTCTGCGGCATCATTTGATCTGTTCAAGCGCGACATCGTCACTTATGGTGCGGCCGGATTAGTTTTGCTTCTTGGGCGCGCCGAATGTCTCAACACGTTACTCCGCATTTCCACAATCAACCGGGCGTTGCGCAAGTGCGCATCGGCGCCAAAGAATTCATGTGCATCGGCGCCTTGCCGCCGTTCGACCATCCGCATATTTTCATTGACATGGGCGACGATAAGGAGGCGATCTGCCCCTATTGCTCGACGCATTATGTTTATGACGCATCGCTCGACGGCGGCTGCATTCCGCCCGAATGCGCTTATCTGGCGGCTGCAGTTGAGCCTCAGGCCGCTCGGCCTTCGCCGCCCCTGACGCAAGATGCCTGAGCCGCCGCACGCGCTGATTGCCGGGGCCGGTATCGGCGGCCTGACTGCGGCGCTCTCGCTGGCGCGGATCGGCTATCGGGTCACCCTGCTCGAACGTTCCAAATCCTTGCAGGAAGTGGGCGCGGGCCTGCAGATCTCGCCCAACGCCAGCGCCGTCCTGCGTGAGCTCGGCCTTTTGCCGGCGCTTGCCGAAGCAGCCGTCGCCCCGAAGGCAATCCATTTGAGACGGGCGCAGGATGGCGCCACGCTCACGCTTCTCCCGCTCGGGCAGGCACAAGCGCGCTGGGGAGCCCCCTATCTTCTAGTTCACCGCGGCGATCTGCAGCGGGCACTCGCGGAAGCGGTCGCAAAAGTGCCGGACATTAGGCTTGTCACTGACAGCACTGTTACCGGCTTTGTCACGACCGAAACCGGCGTCGCGCTCACCGCCCTGCATGGCGCGATCCGCGTCGAATATGACGGCGATTGCCTCATCGGCGCCGACGGCGTGCGCTCCTTGGTGCGTGAGCGCCTGGGCGGCGACGAGAGGCGCCTGCCGCAGCGCGCTCACCGCGTCGCTTTTCGCGCCCTCGTCGATCCGGAGCGGGTTCCCGCGGCAATGCGGCTCGCTGAAAGCACGCTCTGGCTGGGTCCCAAGGCCCATGTCGTGCATTACCCTTTGCGCGGCGGCAGCGTGATCAATGTCGTGGCAGTCGTGGACGAGACGGTGCCGATTGATTGGACGGCGGAATTTTGGTCGCAGCCGGCCGGTGCCGATGAAATCGCCGCCCGTTTTTCGGATTTCGATCGACGTGTGCGCAACCTTCTTGCCGCCGCCGGCAAATGGCTGCGCTGGCCGCTGGCCGAGCGGCCGGCACTCGCCAAATGGACGAAAGGACCGATCAGTCTTTTGGGAGATGCGGCCCATCCCATGCTGCCTTTCCTCGCGCAGGGCGCGGCTCAGGCAATCGAAGACGCAGCCGCGCTGGCGCGTGCGCTCGCCGCATGCGACACGGTCGAACTCGGACTCGCAGCCTATGAAAAGGCGCGCCTGCCCCGAGCGCAGCGGGTCCAGGCGCAATCGCATCGGCAGGCCTTGATCTATCATCTCTCGGGCCCGGCCGCCGTTGTCCGCGATCTTGCGATGCGCTACCTCGGTCCGGCGCGCCTTCTCGACAGCTATGAGTGGCTCTATCAGCCGCAGGCGCCCGACGGCGTGTCTGGCCGACCCTAGCCCAAAATTCTCACACTGGACGCGGCCGGCATTGCGGTTTCGGTGAGGCGGATGCGTCTTGCGATAAAATTGACATATTCCGCGTTTCGTTAGCCATAGAGCCATTTTTCAACGAGCCGGCGCTGTGTTGCTTGGCGTTTGCCCTGCTTCAAACTAGAATTCGCGATGCTTCGATCTGGAAAATGGCCGCCAGATCGCGGATATGCCGGCGCGATTGGCGAAGTTTCGATTGCACTCGAACGACCCGGGTCCAACCTTGCGGGATGCGTTCTGGGCGGGTCCTCACGCGAGAGTCGTTTCAGGACGCAAAAGCAGTCAAGCCCCCGGCAACAGCGCACATTCGCCCGTTGATTTTCGCCGTGCGGATCGAGCATGAATTTCGCAGTGGATTCGACATATGAACGAGACGGCGCACATACCTGAATTCGAGCCGCCGGATCTGCGCTCGGCGCATGTCATTGTGATCGGCAATGAGAAGGGCGGGACCGGCAAATCGACCCTGTCGATCCACATCAGCATCGCCCTCTTAAAGGCGGGTTTTCGTGTCGCGACGATCGATCTCGACACCCGCCAGCGGACCCTTACCAGGTTTTTTGAAAATCGCAGCTCCTGGGCGAACAGTGCGCAATGGGATGTGGAACTGCCCTATCACCACGCGCTCGAGCGCGGCGCTTCCGACAATGTCAGGGACAATGAGACGATGGAATTCGGCGCCTTTGCCGAGGCCGTCGCCGAAGTCGAGCATTCCTATGAATTCGTCGTGATCGATACGCCGGCGAGCGATTCCTATCTCATGCGGCTTGCCCATTCTCTGGCCGATACGCTCGTCTCGCCCGTCAATGATTCCTTTATCGACGTGGATGTCTTTTCGCGCGTGCATCACGACAAGGCGCAGCGCGGCCAGGTCGCCCATTATGCCGATCTCGTTCTCGAAGCGCGCCGCAAGCGGCGCCTCGTCGACCACGGCCTGATCGATTGGGTTCTCGTGCGAAACCGCATGTCCTCGGTCCAATCGAACAATGCCCGACAGATCGGCGTCAGCCTGTCGCGCCTGGCGGTCGAATTGCAGTTTCGGCCGGCGGAGGGCCTGCACGACAGGGTCATTTTCCGCGAACTGTTTCCGATCGGCCTCACCGCGCTCGACCCGATCGAAGAAGCCATGCGCAATGGGACGCTTTCTTCGTCGCACACCTCGGCGCGCAAGGAGATCGAGACCTTGTTGGCGAACCTGCAATTGCCCGAGCGCGGTCGCGGCATGCCGCATTTGCAGGCACGGCACGAATGGTTCGAGCGCATTTCGCGCTATTACCGCGAGCTCGGCAGCGGAGAATGGCCGCAATAGGCACTGCGGTTAACCGGCAATTCTCAACTCAATCGGGAACATAGGGCCGCGGCAGAGAGTCGTAGCCAGGGTGATCCGGTAGGACGAAATAATCATTGACGAAATCGAAGGCGAGCCGATCTGCCGATTGGAGGTCTTCGGGCAGGCTAACCCAGACATCGAGCCCATTGTTCAAATGCGCGATGCATTCGTCTTCCAGGTCCTTCGGGTCGGTTGCCCCCAAGCCGAAATGTGCTCCCGTGTGTGTCGTTTTGCCGGTATCCCGTGCAGTAAAGCTACTTGATATCGCCCAGCTAATAACCAGAGCATAGGCCGCCGCTTCCGGATAGGCGCTTATCGCCGAATCCATGAAGCGGCGAATATAATTTTCCGCGCTGGGCGAGAAAGAGATGTTGGGCAGATTTCCTGTATCTCTCCGCATGGACTGAACCTCCACTCGACCAAATGAAAAAGTCGCCGATCAGATAGATTTACAGACTTCTTTGAATACGCCGTGAGAGTGCGACCGGACGTCTGTGCCATCAACGTGTGTGCATGAATTTACAAGTGACAATGCCCAAGGTCCTTACCTCAAAATCCCCGAACAGCGACTCGTAACGGCACGTCGTAATGGGTATTTCGCCGGGAACGCGCGATATAGACCAACCAACCAAAAATCCGACGTGAATAACGTCGCCTGCCAACTCAACTTTATGGTCGTCTGCACCCGAGGTTGAGGCTGGTGCGCCTGGCGTTGAGGCTGATGCACCCGAGCTGGAGGCTGAACTCTCCTCCTGCTTCGTCCATTGCCCGCTTTGCTGACCGCTGCCCGCCGGCAGGCGCGGCTGGTTGGGATCGAACTTGACGAGTTGGCGCCTCGTCCTATCGAGGCCGAGTTCCATCAGCATTTTGCCGGGCGGCAAGCCCTCGTCCAATAGCGATCCGGCCAAGTAGAGACGATAGACGTCGATTGCATTTTCGAGCCGCGGCAGCCGTGCAAAGGCCAAATGGATCTGCGCCAGAACTTTTTCGCCGCGCCGCCATTGCTCGGCGGCGTTTTCGAAATTCTTGACGATATCGCGCGGTATCCGGCACCAATAAGCGACACCGAGCAGTGCAAATGAGCGCTCTCGATCGGCGTCGATCGCAAGAGATTTCTCGCCGGAACGCGTCACTCCCATCCGCGCCAAAATCGTATCTGCGCCGAGGACGAGCCCGGCATCAGTCATCACGATTGCAAAACGATAGGGACGACGGCCAGCGTCATCATCCCATCGCTTTTTCAATTCATTGAAAGGGCGCATTTTCAACCTCTCGAACGGGGAAGAGATCATATGCAGATTAGTCTTATTTGGAGAACAAATAAAGCCTATATAGGGAACATAGCGATCACAAATTTTAGAGGTAAACCTTGTACGAAGGCGTCCTTCAAGCCGCTGCGGCACCTGATCCTTTCGCCAGTCTCTGGCGGGCTCCCGAGATAGACTCTAAAATCGGCCGTCTTCGCCCCAAAAAATTTTTCCGCGCGCGGCAATCAGAGTGTCGATTTGGGCGCAGCCCGTTCGACTCTAGGTGTCCTCGCTCCGGCGGATCGCCAACCGAGCCTCGCTTGAGCGGACGCAACCCGGCCCTCGCCGGCTCAAGCCATCGGAGTGCAAAATGCAATATCTCATGCTCATCTACGCCAGTGAAGCCGCGGCACGCGGCGGCGAAGCCGAAATGAAGAAAATGCATGAAGAATACGGCGCCTTCACCCAATCGATCATCCAGGCCGGCCAGTTCAAGGCAGGCGACGCACTGGAAAGTGCGGCGACGGCAACGACGGTCCGGGTTCGCAACGGTAAGGTTTTGACCACCGACGGACCTTTCGCCGAGACGCATGAACAGCTCGGCGGCTATTATCTGATCGACGCCAAAAACCTCGACGAAGCGATCGCAATCGCCGCACGCATCCCCTCCGCGAAATTCGGCTCGATCGAGGTCCGCCCGATACGCGTGTTCAACTAGCGCGTGAACGGCGCCTATGAGCGGCAGCGAAATCGAAACTGTGTTTCGCAACGAGGCGGGCCGCGTCCTTGCGACTCTGATCCGTCTCGTCGGCGATTTCGAACTCGCCGAAGAAGCTTTGCAGGATGCCGCGGCCGCGGCGCTCGAACAATGGTCCGTGCGTGGGGTCCCGCAGAATCCACGTGCGTGGCTCGTCCATGTCGGGCGCAAAAAATCGATCGATCGGCTGCGCCGGCAAATCGCCTTTCGGGCGAAACGGCAGGATCTCGAAATCGAATGGGCGCAGGCCGAACCGACAGTGCCGCTCGACGAAGGCCACGAAGATTTCGGCGACGACATGTTGCGCCTGATCTTCACCTGCTGCCATCCGGCTTTGAATCTCGAAGCGCGGGTCGCCTTGACGCTGCGTGCCGTCTGCGCCCTTTCGACGGAGGCGATCGCGCGCGGCTTTCTCGTCACCGAGGCGACGATGGGGCAAAGGCTCGTGCGTGCCAAGCAGAAGATCCGCGCCGCCAAAATCCCCTATGAGACACCCGATCCATCGAGCCTCGACGAACGGCTCGAAAGCGTTTTGTCGGTCATCTATCTCGTCTTCACCGAGGGCTATTCCGCGACTTCGGGCGCCGATCTCATACGCGAGGATCTCGCTAAGGAGGCGATCAGATTGGGTCGCCTTCTCGATGCCCTTTTGCCCGGCCGCGCCGCGATTAAAGGACTCTTGGCGTTGAGCCTGTTGCACGATGCGCGGCGCAAGGCACGCACAACGCGGGATGGCGACATCATCCTGCTCGAAGACCAAGACCGCAGCCTCTGGGATCAGACCCAGATTGACGAGGGGCTCGCCTTCGTCGAGGAGGCTTTGCGCCTGCCTGGGCGGCCGAGCCCTTATGCCGTACAGGCGGCAATTGCCGCGCTGCATGCCCGTGCACCGCAGCATGACGCGACCGATTGGCGGCAGATCGTCGGCCTCTATGAAGTTCTCCTGCGGCTGCACCCGACCCCAGTCGTGCAACTCAACCATGCCGCAGCGGTTTCCATGGTCGACGGGCCGGCCCGCGCGTTGGCACTTCTCGATTCGCTGGCGGCGCGCGGCAGCCTCTCCGAATATCATTTGCTCTACGCCGTCAGAGCCGATCTTTTGCGCCGGCTCGGGCGGCGCGACGAGGCGCGCGACGCCTATCGCGAAGCGCTTAGTCTCGCCAAGCTCGCGCCGCAACGCCGCTTGCTCGCAAGGCGTCTCGTCGAGCTCGGCTGAAGCCAACGAAATGATTTTTCTGCCGCAGAGCGGGATGCGGAAAAGTGCGACGCTGCGCGGCTTTTCCGCCGCCATCAAGTTTACGCGGATTGCGTGAACTTAGCTGCATATCCCGCTCTATTTTACTGGAATCGATGACGTTCATGATTTTGTATTAAATCAATCCAACATCATCGTGATCTAGCGCATGCTCTGATACCTCCAGCGCAAAACGCCGCGTGATCCAAATCAACGAAACTGACGCCCTTGACCCGTAGATGTAGATAATGCTCATCGCAGGTTCGAGGGATGCCATCATGGCACGGCGGATCGTCATCATCCAAGGTCATCCGGACCCACAAGGCGGGCACCTTTGCAATGCTTTGGCGGAGGCCTACGCCAAAGGGGCCAAGGCGGCCGGGCACGAGGTCGAGATCATCGAGATCGCCCAGCTCGATGTTCCCATCCTCCGCAACAAGCAGGAATTTGACACGGGCAATTTGCCCGCCTCACTGCAGCCGGCGCAAGAAGCCATCGCCCGGGCCGATCACCTCGTCATCGTCTATCCGCTCTGGCTCGGCACGATGCCGGCGCTGTTGAAGGCTTTTCTCGAACAGGTTTTTCGTACCCGTTTCGTCTTCAAAATGGTCGATCCGGTGCGCCGCACCTGGAGCAGGACGCTCGCCGGCAAGAGCGCCCGGATCATCCTCACTTTGGGCATGCCAGCCTTCGTCTATCGCTTCTATTTCGGCGCCCACGGCCTGCGCAGCTTGGAGCGCAATATTCTCGGCATGTGCGGCATCGGCCCGATCAAAGAGAGCTTGTGCGGCAATGTGGACTCGGCTGGCGAATGGCAGCAGCGGACCTGGCTGACGAACATGGAGCGGCTGGGGCGACAGGGGATTTAGCGGGGCGTCATCGCAAAAGAGCCTGGCGCGGGCGGCGGGACTGGAACCCGTATGAATTGAAGCCGATCGAATCTAAGTCCTTGCAAAAGATTTTAAGCCATTGATTTAACGCTAATATCTATCGGCAGCGCAGTGCATCGCGTAAGAAACTATGTAAATTGCACCAATCTTCGCTCATGCTTTCGACTTCATAGGCCCTGGCGGATCGGCGGATTCGGCCACTAAGCCGCGATCACGTCTCGACCGTGTGCGCGCCGACCCTTCGTTCAACGTGGCTGAAGAACACCTCTAAACATCTGCGTCTACACAAACGTCCATAGAGAAGCTTTCATGGGTGTGAGCTTGACCAAATCGCAACACGATCTTTCTGCCAGGCGAGTGCCGGGTGGTTTCATTTTGTCGCGTGGAGCGGCTTGTGCGACTGCGCCGCTCGAGCCAATGCGCCGAGGCTATCGACGCGGAAATAGCGGAACACGTGCAGCATTTCTTGCAGCAGGAGTCCGTAAATTTACGATTCCATTCGCGGCGGTCTCAACTGTCCCTCATGTCGTTTCAGCGCGTGGCAGGGTGGCAGGGAAAACGCAAAAAGAAGCCGCCAGATTTCAACTATGCATCCAGACGTAACAACCCGGAGCACAGAAAACTCACCGACGTAGTCTTGGGGCATGCCGGATGAGTAGTTGTCGCCAAGCATAGCGCATCTTCGCGCCTGAAGAGTTGCAAATTAAGGAGTGAGATTATGGCAAGTTTGCATGCGGCAGCTGTGTTAGGCACTCTTCTTGCGGCCGCTCTCGCGCAGAGTCACGTTCCGCTGCGAGCCCAGACACTCGTAAATCTCGACCAGAATTGGTCGGAAACGGATCAGAACAACTGGTACGATGCGACGCAAGGCTCACGACTCATTCCTTTGTCGTGGCTCAAGGCTCTTGAACAGCCAGGTGGAACAAAGCCTTTTCTGGCCGACGACCATATAGCGAAGTTCCGTTACTTGCCCCGCACTGGAGGGCAGTTGCTGCCTGTTGGGTTTGCGATCGACAATTCAAATGACGAGTCATTCTCAGTTACAAAGCTGCGTTGGAAGAGCGGCCAAAGCGTAAGCGAAGACTGGGTCGGCTTTAATTGCTCGGCGTGCCATACAGCCGAAATTACCTTTAAGGGCGCTCGCATGCGTGTCGAAGGCGGCCCGACGCTCGCTGATTTTCAAGGTTTCATGGAAACTCTCAACCGCTCCCTGGTTCAGACGCGGGACGATTCAGCAAAATTTGGGCGGTTCGCCAGCCAGGTTCTAGGGGCCGACGACTCAACGTTAAACCGCGAGACACTCAAAGCTGCTTTGGCGCAGTTGGTCGCCTGGCAGCTCAAAGTCGAGCACATGAACGCGACGGACCTTCGCTATGGTTACAGCCGGCTCGATGCTTTCGGTCATATCTATAACAAGGTGGCCCTGGTCGTAGACGCAGCCAGTCCCACACCGAATCCAGCAAATGCTCCCGTCAGTTATCCATTCTTGTGGAACGTTCCGCAACAAGATTGGGTGCAATGGAATGGCATAGCCCCGAACAAGGTGCTGCCGTCCATTGCCATCAGCCAACCATTCGATATCGGCGCGCTGGGGCGCAACGCTGGCGAGGTGATCGGAGTATTTGCCGATATAAAGCCGATCGCCAACGCCGGCCTGTCAGGCTACTCATCGAGTCTGCAAATCGGCAACCTCGTATCACTTGAGCAGCTGCTCGGACGCCTGCGCCCTCCAGCTTGGCCCGCAATTTTCGGCACTCCCGACGCAACCTTGGTCGCACAAGGCGAACAATTATATCAGGCGAAATGTCAAAACTGTCACAGTTTGCTGGATCGAACCGATCTCACCACCGGAATCAAAGTCAAAATATCACTGCTTCGTAAGGACCCGGTAACCGGGGCCGCAGCAATCGGGACCGATCCCTGGATGGCCTGCAACGCCTACCTCGATCACACGCAATCGGGCGTCCTTGCCGGCATGCCGCGCAATTATTTCTCCGGCGCGCCCCTCGGAGCCGATGCTCCTCTGGCAGACATGCTTGCCGTCGCGGTGGAAGGCGCCCTCGCTGGGGAGAAAGGCGCGGTCCTAAAGAGCATGACGGCGTCGTTCTTTGGTCGGCAGCCGCCACCCGTCGTGGTGCCGCCCTCCGTTTCGGAAGCTTTCGGCGAAGTCATGCGCGAAGTGCCGGCGGAATCATTGTCCCTCAAGGAGCAGCGATTGGCCCAATGCCTAACCGAAGTGAATCGCATACTCGGCTACAAGGCCAGGCCGCTCGATGGCATTTGGGCGACCGCACCCTTTTTGCATAATGGATCTGTGCCGACGCTCTACGATCTCTTGCTGCCTCCCGATAAAAGGCCGGCATCATTTTGGGTGGGTACGCGTGAGTTCGACCCGGTCAAGGTCGGCTTCGTCACGACTCCCCCTCCGAACGTCAAGGCTCCAGGTCCAAACGACAATGCCTTTCTTTTCCGGACCCGCGACGTCAACAATAGCATCATCGATGGCAACTCCAATGCGGGCCATGATTATGACAATGCCCAGCTCAGCGACGAGGACAGATATGCGTTGATCGCGTTTCTCAAGACCCTGTAATCGGTGGCGTTGGAGAAGAACGTCATCGGCAGAGCCGAAACAGCGAGCGAATGGCAGCAGCGGACCTGGCTGACGAACATGGAGCGGCTGGGGCGGGAGGGGATTTAGCCGGGATTTCTCACCCTGGACATGGTCTGCGCCGGCCCATGGCCGCGTCCAGTGTGAGAATTCCGGGCTAAGGAGGGCAGGCGCAGCAGCAGAGCCTGCGCGGCCCCAAAGTGGGGGCAAGCTCAGCGACAGCAGACGGGGTCGGTTTCAGACGGCGTGCTGCTTGCCACCCCTATCTTGCGCCAACAGAAATCGACGGGGTCAGACTAGGACTCTGGAGCGGAATCGCGAGCATCGTGTTGATTTGCGTTATGAGGGCCAGAGTCCTTTTCGAAACAACATCATCGTTGAAGATGTAATACCATTTGCCGCTATGCTTCACTGAAACAAATGCGTCGCTCGGTGGTTCGTCGGAAACGGCTATGAGCATAAACCTCCTGGCATGTAGTAACGCTGCCTCGAGCCGTGCCTCATCCGTTTTCAATTCGGGCTTGTCAGGGAACAGTGTTATCAGGGAACGCCGTTGATCACGAATAACGTCACTAATCTTCTCATTCGATTGGTAGATTAGGTTTTGCTCCGGCTCGTCCAACTCCAGCGGTTCTTTTGGGTCCACTGTGTAGAAATTAATGTCCCCCCTGCAGTCCATATTCCGATTTTTCCACTGAGCAATCAGCTTTCTGACAGAATCGGGTTTCATAACGGCTATGTAATGGGTGGTGTGATCCGGCTCTGCCACAGCCTTCATTACACCAAGAGCCGATCTGGTCTGAATTGGCGGGCGCAGTCCTTTAGGGCTTCCTTTTGTCGAAAGAGTAATGAAGTCGACGTCGCCCTGAACACCGTAAATCTTTTCCAGCCGCTTCCAGAGTGCCGATACAATTTGTGCATCGTCATTTTTCGCCCTGGTCTTATGATTGGCATCGCAATTCGGCTCAGAAGATGCAGCGTGTTTCGGTCGGTAATAGATCGTGAGATTATCATTCTTCGCAGGCGTGCCGGTCGGCGTCGCAGCAATGATGATAGCGCCATAACGATCTAAGTGTACTATCGCGTTCAAAGCCTGTTCGTAGTCCAAATAGTTGGGAGTCAAACGGTCGATACTGAATGATAATACCGCTGCGAGTGACCAGTCCGAGCTGAACAAGTTCGCCAAGGCTTCCGCGGTCATCGGCGTGGACACCTGAGCGATTAGCGCCTGGCCTGACAATGGCTGATAACGAACTGTCGGCGCCTCTTGATACTGCGCACCGCCGGTAATGAAGCCGATCGCCCCGGAGATTGTTCCTGCTGATGTACTTTTGAAATTGGGACTTGCTCCGAGCGCCGTGGGGCCGCCGCTGATCGTAGTGCCAAATACAGTCGCCGCATCGACTTCCGTCACGTCCATGAAGAGCGGGGTCTCGCTATGCCTGACGCGGATTATGTTCAATAAGGTTTGCTGAGCGGACGTGTCCTGGATGACCTGATTGTAAGAGGTTCGGCCCTGATCGATAGATGCCGGCCCGACCGTCGAGCAGGCGCTTAGGCCCAGAGGAGCCATGGCCGCTATTATGCGGAGCGCGCAAAGTTTCGCACGGCGGGAACAGGTCTTCCAATCCAAAGCACACATGGCATTCCCCTCGAGCCACCATTTTGGTCAAGAAAGTTGGTTAGGAAACCTCATTTGTCTCGATGCAAAATATCGATTCAAGAGAGGCACGCTTTTGTAGCTCCCAGCAACCGTGTGTTGGCCTGACGGGGTGGCGCCGGTCAGAGCGACGCGCCACAGGCTCACGTTGTGCGGGCAATCGTTGGCCAATGCTGCGCTCCCATGCCATTTGCCTCCTTTACGCCCCTCGGCGGACCCGATGCGACCTGCAAGACAGCACTCCGGCGGGCACCAGGCATTGACCCATCGCAATCGGCGTCAGCTAGGCAGTTTCGAGATAGGTCATCCCCGCGCGCAACCTTGCGAGCCTTAGGTAGCCGGTTTGGCGATAGGGTCGGGGAGTCGACGACCGGCGCGACCTTCACTTGTCGCCGTAGTTTCAGCAACTTCGCTATTTCTGCATGAGCTGGTGCAGCTTATCCCCCAACCGCTTCTTCACCGGCGTCGTTGAGCCGCCTGCAACCAGATGAATCGATTTCAGAAAATTGGTCCCGATCGGAGATTGCTCGCGCGTCATGCGGGTCTTCGCCCAATCATATAGGCGTCGGCAAATTCCCCAAGCATGTCCCACAGTCTGCAAAGCCCGTGAGGCAGATTCTGCCGAACATGACAGGTGCATTCATAGCGCGCCTCCATCATGCCCTAGCGGAGGGGATCGGGGATCGGCACGTAATGCATATGTTCCTCTTGGCCAGGCATCTGCCTAGAGTCCAGCCCCTTCCCGAGATCAGCGTCGGTCAAATTGAGCCTGTGCTGTCGGTCGACCAGTCCAGCCTTCTCGTTGGCGCATGACTGGAAAGCGTTGGGCAGGTTCGATTTTACCGGCACGCAGCGCTCTTTATATGCAGTGATATCCTGCACCAGATTTTCTTTGCTATCGGACTGAGCTGCCGACGGCGCAAGAGACAGCAATACCGACCCTATGCATAGCAGGCAGAGCGCAAACGCAAAGGTACTTTTTTTCCGCATTGATGCTCTCCTTCGGCAGGCCAATACGCCGCGACTTATATCATCAAATGAAGCCCCAGGCGAGGGCGCCTTGCGGCGCGAGGCCGCAGAAATGTTCCAACAACGGAAGTGCGACAAAAAGATCATCGTTCTCATAGACGCCCATCTTTGATGGCTTGGCGCTAACACGGCCATCCTGGGGAGGGGGATTCATGCTACGCTCGAATACCGGCAAGTTCGTTCCTGTTGCCTGGACATCGACCCTTCCCGGCGGATGCTGAAGGCCGAGTCAGCGTGCGCAGTTCGCGCCCGCTGGCCACGTCCCAGAGCTTGATGGTCTTGTCGGCGCTGCCCGAGGCCAACACCTTTCCGTCCGGCGAGAAGGCGACGGAGTTGGCATTATCAGAGGAGTGTCCCAGCTGGGGGAAGACTGTCGGTTTGCTCTGGTCCTGTGCCTGCGCCGAGCCGACGCACGCACAGAGCGCGACAAGCGCGATCAAGATTCGCTTCATTATCGCTACTCTCCGGTGTTCCCGAAAGTCCCAACTGTCTGTCGGTTAGATCACGGCAGATTTCAAAAAGAAGCCCCTCGCGTGGCCGGATAGTATCGTTGCTGGGTCTTATTTGACTTTGGTGATCGGGAATGACTGCCCGCTGATGCTAACAGTTGGATTCTGATCGTGCTGATAGAGGTTCTTGGCTAACGGCGGAACGTTGGCTGCGACATAGGCGGCAAGGCTGACGTTGCTCACGATCCCGGTCGAAGCATCGGCCGCTTGGCCAGCAAGGCCGTCTGCCACGACGTAAGCGAAGAGGCTGTGATCCTTGTAGCCTTCAAGCGCCTCCTGGTGGGTGGTGGCGGCCGTGAGCACAGTTAGCCCAATCTCACGGCTGAGCATCACCGCCGCCATGCCGGTGTTCATGCCGCGGGATTGGACGGCGCCCTGCAATGCACCGTCCAGCGCTCCGGCTTGGGAGGTGTCGATGATCACTAGTTTCTTGGCCGCTGGGATATTGGCCAATAGTCCTGCCAATTCCTGCCGGCTTATCGCTTCTGCCTTCAGGCGTTCGGGTTCCGCCGAGCTGACATTGGAGGTGATGAGGTAATATTCGCCGTCCACCACGATGCCGTGGCTCGCCACATAGAACACGAACACATTGTCGGGACCGGCCGCCGATTGCATGGCCGTCAGGACCTGCACCACATGATCCTTGTCGGTCTCGGCAGCCGTGGTCAAAAGCTTGATGTCGACCTTTTGGAAGAGGGGCGCGGAATATTTCTTCAGCGTGTCGGCGATGAGTTGCGCATCCGCGACGGAATACCGAAGGTCGTTTTGCGGCGTCTTAGGGAACTCGTTAATGCCGACGACGACGGCGTGGAGATTGCCCTGCGGCGCCGGCGGCAAGTTCGCCATGATGGTGGCTCTGGCAGAATTGCTCTGCATGCTTAGATCGGCATTGAACGCAACCGCCCGCAGCTCGTTGGGTCCGCTTGTGAGCTGCACCGTGTAGCTGCGCGTGACCGGACCGCCCGATGGCGTTGCGGTGTTGTCCTGAATGACGGCGGTGCCGTTCAGAAACACACGGACCGAGCCGATGCCGCCGCCGGCATCGGTGATGCGCAGAGTTACGGTGAGCTTGGATTCGCTGGTCGATGGCGGCAGATCGATGAATTCGACCACCGGCGCCGCATTCATGCCAGCAGATGACACGTTCCAGATTCTGACCGTTCCGTCGTCACTGCCCGAGGCCAGCGCCTTGCCGTCCGGCGAGAACGCCGCTGATGTGATCGAAGAGGAATACCCCAGTAGCGGGAGGACTTCAGAGCGATCTTGTGCCTGTGCCGCGCCGAGGCAGGCACAGAGCGCAGCCAAGGCGATCAAGATTTGCTTCATCATCGATACTCCCCCGCGTTCCCGAAAACCGCAACCGTCTGTCGGTTAGATCACGGCAGATTTCAAAAAGATGCCGCTTGGCGTGGCCGGACAGTATTCTTGCCAGGTCTTATTTGACTTTGGTGATCTCAAATCGCGCTCCATTGTTGGCGACAGCCGGAGTCTGATTGTGCTGATAGAGGTTCAAGGCGAGAGGCGGCACTTCGGCGCCGACATATTCGGCTAGGCCGAGGTTGCTCACGATCCCATTCGTGGCATTGGCGGCTTGGCCGGAGAGACCATCCGCCACGATGTACGTGAAGAGGCCATGATCCCTGTAGCCTTCAAGTGCCTCCTCATCAGTGGTGGCGGCTGCGAGCACGGTCAGCCCGATGCCACGGCTGAGGATCGTCGCCGCCGTCCGCGCGTTCATGCCTCGGGTCAGGAGGGCCACTTGCAACGCGTCGCCCAGCGCACCGGCCTGGCAGGTGTCGATGATCACCAATTTCTTGGGGGCTGGGACATTGGCTAATAGTCCCGCCAGTTCCTGGCTGCTCATCGCGTCGGCCTTGAGGCGTTCGGGCTCCGCCGAGCCGACATTGGAGGTGATGAGGTAATACTCGCCGTCTGCCACGCTCCCGTGGCTCGCCACATAGAATACGAACTCATCGTCGGGACCGGCCGCCGAGTGCATGTCCGTCAGGGCTTGCTTCACATGATCCTTGTCGGTCTCGGCAGGCGTGGTCAGCAGCTTGATATCGAGCTTCTCGAACAGCGATGGTGAATGCGCTCGCAGCGTGTCGGCAAAGAGTTGAGCATCTTTAATCGGATAGGTGAGGTTGTATGTTGGGTTCTTGAACTCCTGGATGCCGACCACGACGGCATGGAGCGTGCCCTTCGGCGCCGCCGGCAGGTTTGCGCTGACGGTGGCCGTAACCGTGCTGGCAGACATGCTGTGATCGGCATTGAATACAGCCGCCCGCAGCGCATTGGGGCCGTTGGCGAGCTGCACCGTGTAGCTGCGCATGACCGGACCGCCCGATGGCGGCGCTGCGTCGTCCTGAACGATGGCGGTGCCGTTCAAAAAGACAATGACCAGGCCCATGCCGCCGCCGCCATCGGTGATGCGCAGATTGACGGTGAGCTTAGGCTCGCCGGTCGATGGCGGCAGATCGACAAGTTCGACCACCGGCGCCAGTTTCACGCCGCTGATGCTGCCGAAGCGGGTGAGCGGCTCGCCGGCCAGGCCGAGCTTGACCAGCTCGGGCCGGTAGAACTTGTCGCGATAGGACGAGATGCCGAAGACGCGATCGCCGACGCGGACGTTGAGATATTCCTCCGCCTGCGCCGAGGAGGAATCGAAAAATCCTTCCGGCGTAATGGCGAGCGAAGAGCCATCGTCAAAGGCTACCAGCGATACAAGCTGGCTACCGGAAGACAGGTCCCAGATCCGTGTCGTCCCGTCGGCACTGCCGGAAACCAGCCGGCGCCCGTCCGATGCAAACACGATGGAATTGACCCAGCCGGCATGCCCGCTGAGGATTCGCAACTCGCGTCCGCTTTCTACGTCCCAGAGCCGGACCGTATCGTCCTCGCTGGACGAGGCGAGAACCTTCCCGTCGGGCGAGAAGGCAACCGACTTAATCCAATTGCCATGCCCGACGAGGGTGTGGAGCTCACGCCCCGTGGCAACATCCCAGAGCCTTATCGTCGTGTCGCTGCCGCCCGAAGCCAACACTCTTCCGTCAGGCGAGAAGGCGACGGATTCAACAAAACCTTTACCTGTATGCCCTTTCAAACTGCGCAGTTCGTGGCCACTGTCTACATCCCAGAGCGTGATGGTGTTGTTGCCGTTAGCCGAGGCCAGCACCTTCCCGTCCGGCGAGAACGCGACGGAATTCACGTAGCCACCGGCGTCGTCAGTCAGACTACGGAGCTCTTGTCCACTGGCAGCATCCCAGAGCCTGATGCGGTCGGTCAAAGCGCCGGAAGCAAGCATCTTGCCATCCCGCGAGTAGGCTACGGAAGTAACGCCTTGCGAGGACGCAAGCCAGCTGCCCAATTGGCGCCCAGTCGCCACCTCCCAGAGCTTGATCGTGCGATCAAGGCTGCCCGAGGCCAGCACCTTGCCATCGAACGAGAAGGCGAGAGAGGTCACGGCATCCGTGTGTCCGGTAAGGGTGTGCAGGGCACCCCCGCTTACTGTGTCCCAAAGCGTGATGGTGTGATCGCCGTTGCCGGACACCAGGACCTTGCCGTCAGGGGTTAGGGCGACGGACTTGACATCCTTGGCATGCCCACTCAGGGTGCGCAGCTCGCGCCCGCTGGCCACGTCCCAGAGCTTGATTGTGTGGTCGTGGGGAACCAAGGCCAGCGTCTTGCCGTCTGGAGAGAAAGCGATACTGGAAATTCTTGTGGGATCGCTCAGCGTGTACAGTTTTCGCCCGCTGTCGACATCCCAAAGCGTCGCCATAGCGCCGTTGGTCTCACGCGAAGCCAGAAACTTTCCATCGGATGAGAAGGCGACGAAGCTAACTATGTAGTCGGCACTCAAGGTGTGCAGCTCGTGCCCGCTCGCCATGTCCCAGAGCTTAATCGTGCGGTTGTCCGCGACGACTGAAGCCAGCATATGCGCGTCCTGCGAAAAGACGAAACTTCCATTAAATCCTTCAGAATCGCTCAGCGTGCCCAGTTTGCGCCCGCTGGCCACGTCCCAAAGCGCCGCCGTTGTGTGCCAGGGGTAGAAGTCGTTGATGTCATCTGAAACCAGAATCTTACCGTCGGGCGAGAAAATGAGGCCGCGAACTTTGGAGCCGACACTCAGGGTGTGCAGCTCTTGCCCGCTCGCCACGTCCCAGATCTTGATCGTGTGGTCGACACCGACTCTTGAGCTTGAGGCTAGCAAATGCCCGTCTGGCAAGAAGACGACGCTAAAAATTGCTTCGGGACCAATCGTGCTCAGTTTGCGCCCGCTGTCGACATCCCAAAGCGTTACCGTGGTGTACCTGAAGTTATTGACGGTGTAGGCGTTCTTAGCGTCGCGTGAAGCCAGAACCTTTCCATCGGGCGAGAAAATAACGGAGAAAACTTCCGAGCCGGCACCCAAGGTGTGCAGCTCGGCACCGCTCGCCACATCCCAGAGCTTGATTCCATCCACGGCGTAAGAGGCCAGGATGCGGCGGTCGGGCGAGAAAACAAAAGAAGGAAGCGAACTCGTATGCCCGCTGAGGGTGCGCAGCTCGCGTCCTGTCGGCACGTCCCAGAGCTTGATCGTGTGCTCGTCTCCGACGCTTGAGGCCAGCGTATGCCCGTCCGGCGAGAAGACAACCGACCAGACGTCAGAGGTGTGCCCGAGCTGCGGAAACACCTCAGGCTTTTCTTGCGCCTGCGCCGTGCCGAAGGCCGCGCACAGCATGGCTAGAATGACCAAGATCCGCGTGTTCATTGCCGCCTCCATCGCCGTGCTGAATGCCCGCTGTTGTGTCTTCAACAGCGGCAAGAACACATCATTTCACCTTGGTCAGTGGGAACTCCTGTCCGTTCGTCTCGACGGTTGGATATTGGGCGTGCTTGAATTGGCGCTCGGCAATGTCTGGAACCTGGTCGTCCACATAATGCGCTAGCCCGAATGTGCTCACAAACCCGTTCTTGTCGACGTCGCCTTTGCCCATGAGACCCTCGGCCACCACGTAGGTGAAGAGCCCATGACCTTGATAGCCTTCGAGCGCCTCCTGGGTTGAGGTACTGGCTGCCAGCACGGTCGTTCCCACGGCCCGGCTCAGAATCTTCAAGGCCGTGGCCTCGTCCAGGCCGCGGGTCAGGAGACCGACCTGCAGCGCATTCCCCAGCGCTTGCGCTTGGCACGTGTCGATGACCATCAGCTTCTTGGTGGCTGCGATATTGGCCACGAGCGCCGTCAATTCCTCTTTGCTCACGGCATCGGTCCTCAGGTGCTCCGTCGATGCCGAGCCGACATTAGAGGTGATCAGAAAATATTCGCCGTCGTCCGCGAGCCCGTGGCTTGCGACATAGAAGACGAATAGATCGTCGGCCCGCACGACCGCCTGCATGTCTCTCAAGCTTTGCATCAGGCTGTCGCGCGTGGTGTCCGCAGGCGTGATCAAGAGCTTGATGTCGATCTTCTGGAAGAGCGGCGCGGAATATCTGCTCAATGTCTCGGCGAAGAGCTGCGCATCCGCGACCGGGTATTGGAGATTGAATTTTGGGTTCTTGAACTCCTGAATGCCGACCACGACGGCGTGCAGGGTTGCGTGAGGAAGCAACGGCAGGTTGATGCTGGCAACGGCCGGATTGCTCTGCATGCTGTGATCGGCATTGAACGCGACGGCCCGCAGCGCGTTGGGCCCGCCGGCGAGCTGCAGCCTGTAGCTGCGTGTGATAGGCGGGGCTCCCGGCGACGGCGGCGGAGCGGAGGTTTCGTCTTGAACCACGGCGGTGCCGTTCAGGAACAGCCGCACCAGGCCGATGCCGCCGCCGCCGTCTGTGAGGCGCAAAGTCACGCTGAGCTTGGGCTCGCTCGCCGATGCCGGCACGTCGATGAGCTCGACGATCGGAGCCACCTTAACACTGGCGATATTGTCGAAGCGGGCGAGCGATTCGCCAGCTAGGCCAAGCTTCAGCAAGTCCGGCCGATAGAACTTCTCGCGATAGGACCCGATAGGAAAGACGCGGTTGCCAATGCGGACGTCGAGATAATCCTCGGCCGCCACGGAAGAGGCATCGTAATAACCTTCCGGCGTGATGGCGAGAAAGGGCCCGTCGATGAAGGCGACGAGCGCCACTCTCTCGCTGCCAGACGATACGTCCCATTGTCTTGTCGTTGCGTCCTCGCTGCCCGAGGCGAGCACCTTTCCATCCGGCGAGAAGGCGACGGAGTTGACGTCACCAAGGTGCCCTTTGAGAGTGCGCAGCTCGCGCCCGCTGGCCACCTCCCAGAACTTGATGGTTTTGTCGTCACTTGCCGAGGCCAGCACCTTTCCGTCCGGAGAGAAGGCGACCGAGGTCACCCATTCGAGGTGCCCACTTAGGGTGCGCAGTTCGCCTCCGCTGGCCAGATCCCAGAGCGCGATGGTGCCGTCGCTGCCACCCGAGGCCAGCACCCTGCCGTCCGGAGAGAAGGCAACGGAGAAGACCTGATCGGAATGTCCACTTAGCGTGAGCAGCTCGCGCCCGCTCGCCACGTCCCAAAGCTTGATGGTTTTGTCCCGGCTGCCCTCAGCCAGCGCATTCCCGTCAGGCGAGAAGGCGACCGAATTGACGTCACCGGAATGGCCGCTGAGAGCGCGGAGTTCGCGCCCGCTGGCCACGTCCCAAAGCTTGATGGTGTGGTCGTCACTGCCAGAGGCCAGCACCGTTCCATCCGGCGAGAAGGCGACCGAGGTGACCGTATCCTCATGCCCGCTCAAGGTGCGCAGTTCGCGCCCGCTCGCCACGTCCCAGAGCTTGATGGTTTTGTCCCAACCGCCCGATGCCAGCGCCTTACCATCCGATGAGAAGGCAACCGAGTTGACCGCATCCGTGTGCCCCCTCAGGGTGCGCAGTTCGCGCCCGCTCGCCACGTCCCAAAGCTTGATGGTGGTGTCAAAGCTGCCCGAGGCCAGCACCAGCCCGTCAGGCGAGAAGGCGACGGATTGAATCCAAAACGCATGCGCACTCAGGGTGCGCAATTCACGTCCATTGGCCACATCCCAGAGCTTGATGGTGTTGTCGCGTAGGCTGCACGAGGCCAGCACATTCCCGTCAGGAGAGAAGGCGACGGAATTGATGGAATTAACGTAATCCATTTGGCCGATGAGCGTGCGCAGTTCGCGCCCGTTCGCCAGGTCCCAGAGCTTGATGGTGTTGTCTCCGCTGCCTGAGGCCAGCAAACGCCCATCCGGCGAGAAGGCGACGGATTGAACCAATTTCGCGTGCCCACTCAGGCTGCGCAGTTCGCGCCCGCCAGCCAGGTCCCAGAGCTTGATGGTGCTGTCATAACTTCCCGAGGCCAGCACCATGCCGTCCGGCGAGAAGGCCACCGAGGTGATCGAGCCCGTATGCCCATTCAAGGTGCGCAGCTCGCGCCCGCTGGCCACGTCCCAGAGCTTGATGGTTTTGTCAAAGCTGCCCGAGGCCAGCAGCTTCCCGTCCGGCGAGAAGGCGATGGAATTGACGTTCCCAATATGCCCGCTCAAGGTGCGAAGTTCGCGTCCGCTGGCCACGTCCCAGAGTTTGATGGTGTTATCCCAGCTGCCCGAGGCCAGCAGCTTTCCGTCCGGCGAGAAAGCTATGGAGTCAACGATGCCCATATGTCCGGTGAGGATGCGCAGCTCGCGCCCGCTGGCCACATCCCACAGCTTGATAGTCTGATCGACACTGCCCGAGCCGAGCACCTTGCCGTCAGGCGAGAAGGCGACGGCGGTAACTGAATTCGTATGCCCATTCAGGGTGCGTAGCTCGCGCCCGCTGGCCGCGTCCCACAGCCTGATGGTTTTGTCCCGGCTGGCCGAGGCCAGCAGCTTCCCGTCCGGCGAGAAGGCGACAGAGTTAACCGACCGGGAATGTCCCAATTGCGGGAAGATCGCCGGTTGGCTCTGATCCTGCGCCTGCGCCGTGCCGAAGGACGCATAGAGCATAGCCAGAATGACCAAGATCCGCATTTTCATCGCCGCCTCCTTCGCCATGACGAATGCTGTTGCGTCGTCAACGGCGGCAAGAACACATCATTTCACCTTCGTCACCGGGAATGGTTCTCCACCGTTCGGTTCCGCAATCGGCACTTGTTGGTGTCCATAGAGATTCTTGGCAAGTGGTGGAACCGCGTGCCGCACATAAGTCGCAAGCTCGTCGTTGGTTACCATCCCTTGCTTGAACAAATCCGCTTCTCCCGCGAGACCGTCGGTCACGACGTAGGTAAAGAGGCCGTGACCCTTGTAATCATCTATGGCCTCCTCGTCGGTATTTGCGGCTGCGAGCACAGTCGCTCCAATGTCACGGCCCATTTGCGCGGCGGCCGTACCGTCGTTCATGCCGCGAGTCCGGTCAGCAATCTGCAATGCGCTGCCCAGCGCCTGCGCATGGCAGGTATCGATCAGCATCAGCTTCTTGGCAGCTGGGACATTGGCCAATAACCCGGTCAAGTCCGCTTGGCTCAGCGCCTCCGTTTTCAGCGCTTCGCTCGAGACCGAGTCGACGTTGGAGGTAATCAGGAAATACTTGCCGTCGGCAATCGCGCCGTGGCTTGCGACATAGAACACAAACACATCATCGGCTCCCGCGACCTTCTGCATGTCTCGCCGCATCTGTTTCAAGACTTTCATCACGCTATCACGCGTGGTTTCCTCGGGCGTAGTCAGCAGCTTGATGTCCAGGTTCTGGAACAGATTCGCGGAATATTTTCTCAGCGTGTCGGCGATGAGCCGCGCATCCGAGACGGGGTTATGGAGGTTGTTGGCGTTCGGGTACTTGAACTCCTGGATGCCGACCACGACGGCATGCAGCGTGCCCTTCGGCGCCGCCGGCAGGTTTGCGCTGACGGTGGCCGTAACCGTGCTGGCAGACATGCTGTGGTCGGCATTGAAGGCGACCGCCCGCAGCGCGTTGGGTCCAGTGAGGAGCGGCACCGCATAGCTGCGCATGACTATGCCGCCCGATGGCGGCGCGGTGTCGTCCTGAACGATGGCGGAACCGTTCAGAAACACACGCACCAGGCCGATGCCGCCGCCGCCGTCGGTGAGGCGCAAAGTCACGGTGAGCTTGGGCTCGCTGGCCGATGGCGGCAGATCGACGAGCTCGACGACGGGCGGAAGCTTCTCGCCGCCGATGCTGCCGAAGCGGGTGAGCGACTCGCCCGCCAGGCCGAGCTTGACCAGCTCGGGCCGGTAGAACTTGTCGCGATAGGATGCGATGCCGAACACGCGATCGCCGACGCGGACGTTCAGATTTTCCTCAGCCTGCGCCGTGGAAGAATCGAAAAACCCTTCCGGCGTGATGGCGAGAGAGGACCCGTCGTTGAAAACGACGAGCGAAACACGTTCCTTGCCGGATGACACGTCCCACAGCTTGACCGTGCCGTCCCAACTGCTCGAGGCCAGCACCTTCCCGTCCGGCGAGAAGGCGACGGAGCTCACCGTTGACGTATGCCCGCTCAGGGTAAGCAGCTCGCGCCTGCCCGGCACATCCCAGATTTTTACCGTGCCATCGTCGCTTCCCGCGGCAAGTTTGCTCCCGTCTGGCGAGAATGCGACGGAGTATCCCAAAGAGGAGAGTCCGCTGAGGGCGGGGAGCGGGTTGCCGCTCGCCACGTCCCAAAGATTGACATTGTGGCCCTCCGGGGCGGCCATAATGCGCCCGTCCGGCGAAAAAGCGAGGTCGTTTGTCAGCTGGGACTGTCCACCGAGCAGGCTGTGCAGCTTCTTCCAAAATGCCACGTCAAACGGCGCGTCGAGTGTGCGCTGAGGAAGTCCGCTCGCCACATCCCAGAGTCTTACCGCGCCGTGCTCGCAACCCGAGACGAGAAGGCGCCCCTTACCAAGCTGATCGCCAATCGATGCAAAGAGGCTGACCTCGCAGCCCGAGGCGAGAATGCTGCCGTCCATCGAGAACGCGACGGAGTTATACTCGTCGGGATGTTCTTGGAGGCCTTCGCTGAGGGTACGCTCTTTCCAGCTCACCGTATCCCAGAGCGTGATAGTGTTTTTCCCGGCGGCGGCCAGCATGTGCCCAACCGGCGAAAACGCGACGTGGATACCGTTGAGGCTGCGCAGCGCATGCCCGTTCGCCACGTCCCAGAGCGTATTGCCGGCGGCCAGCATGCGCCCGTCCGGCGAAAACGCGACGGACAAGACCCAACTGGAATGTCCCGCGAGCTGGCGCGGTTCCCGCCCGCTCGCCAAATCCCAGAGGTTGACCCTGCCGTTAAGTATGCCCGTGGCCAGCATGCTCCCGTCCGGCGAGAAAGCGACGGAGTAGGCCCCCCAGGAAGACGGCAAAGTGCGCGGCTCACCACCGCTCGACACGTCCCAGACCTTGATCCCGGGCCCGGCCACGCCAGACTCATTGTCCACGGCCAGAATGCGCCCGTCCCGCGCAAACGCGATGAAGGTGACTGAAAAGTTCTGCTTGCTGATGGTGCGCAGCTTGCTCCCGCTCACCGTGTCCCAAAGCGTGACGGTACCGTCGTTGCTGCCCGCGGCCAGCGTGTGGCTGTCCGGTGAGAAGGCCACGTTTTGTCCGGCATGGGTGGTTCGCAAGCTATCGCTTGGCAAGTCCCACAGGTCGACAGTACCGTCGGAGCGGACCTCGGCCAGAATGTGCCCGTCAGGCGAAAATGCGACGGAGGTGACATGAGAGCTCTGCACGACCATATCGCGTAGACCGATGCCACTCGGCACGTCTTTGCCGCTTGGCACGTCCCAGAGCTTGACACCGTCATCGCCTACCGAGGCCAGAACGTGCCCGTCCCGCGAAAAGGCTACGGACGTTACGAAACCGGAGTGGTTGCTGGGGGCGGGGAGCTCGCGCCCGCTGGTCACGTCCCAGAGTTTGATTGTGCCATTCACGGTTCCGGCGGCCAGCTTGCTCCCGTCCTGTGAGAACGTGACCGATTGGACCGATAGGGAACGTCCATTGAGTGCGCGCAACTCTCGCCCGCTCGTCACGTCCCAGAGTAAGACCGTGCCGTCTTGGCTACCCGAGGCAAGCAGGGTCCCGTCCGGCGAGAAAGCAACGGAGGTGACCGAAGAGGAGTGCCCCAGCTGGGGGAAGATCGCCGGTTTGCTTTGGTCCTGTCCCTGCGCCGACCCCAGGCACGCGCTGAGCATGGCCAATGCGATCAAGATTTGTTTGCTGATCACGGCCAATTTCCGGCTGGCGCCGCCGCTCGGAGCAGTGCGCCACAGGCTCTCGCCGTTCGGACGATCGTTGGCCAATACCGCGCCCATGCCCTTTGCCCCCTCGCGCTATCCGGCCGGCCTGATGCGGCGTGCAGGACAACACTCCGGCGGGCGGCGCGCATTGACCCATCGCAACCAGCGTCTGCAGCCGGGAATGCGCCGTATCCGAGGTCGAAGTCATGAGGTGGTCCGGGTTGCTTTTCGGTGCGCATCTGCCTCGCCGAAACGGCAAGGCAAGCCGGGTCAAGCAGTAGAACTTCGCACTTGACAGCCGGGGGCGGACGATGGAACGCCAACCCTTGTGACCGCGCCTGAAAGTCAGCCCTCGACCAACGAGTAACTCGTGCTGCGCCCGCCGCCGGGCTCTTTGGCGAGGATGCCACGCTTCACCAGATCATCGATGTCGCGCAATGCCGTGTCCTGCGAACACTTGGCGAGCTTGGCCCATTTGGACGAGGTGAGCTTGCCGATTCGCTGCATGATATGCGGTGATTATGGCCGCTATTCACCGCAACCGCAGCGCGGCGAGGCCTGTCAGTTTGGTAAATGCAGCGAGGAAACCGCCCGGTGCAGACAACATCGCCGCGCCCAAAACTTAGCGCTCAGGCCCCAAAAGCGGCTGAATAAGCGGACATTCAAGCGGTTTATAACGCTAATGCAATTTTCACAACATATTGATATAACGTGTCCTATGACAACAAATAAACCGGACATAAAAGCGGACATGAGCGCGGTCGTCGATCGCGGGGATTCCATCGGTCTCATGAGCCCGATGCGGCTTTCGGAGGACTCGCATCATCGCGCCGCCCTGGTCGATCTTGCAATCGACTTGACGGGCAAGTCGGCGGGGTTCCGCCGCAGCCTGCCTATTGGAGTCGTGACGGCGCTTGCCGATCTCGTGCGCGCCATGAATTGTTACTACAGCAACCTCATCGAAGGGCACGACACGCATCCGATCGACATCGAACGTGCGCTGAAAAATGATTACAGCGCCGATCCGCAAAAGCGCAATCTCCAGCTCGAAGCCAGGGCCCACATCACGGTGCAACGCTGGATCGACGAGGGCAATGTCACCGGACGCGCCACGTCAGCCGATGCGATCCGCGAGATTCATCGACGCTTCTGCGAGCTTCTCCCCGACGAGCTGCTTTGGGTCGAAGACCCGGCGAGCCGTGAACGCACCCGTGTCGTTCCTGGTGCATTGCGCCAGCGTGACGTTCGGGTCGGGCAGCATATCGCGATCAGTCCCGGCGCGATCCCGCGCTTTTTGACGGAATTCGAAAGAAGCTATGTCCGGCTCGGCAAGGCGGACGCAATCCTCGCGGCCGCCGCCGCCCATCATCGTCTGCTCTGGATTCACCCGTTTCTCGACGGCAATGGCCGCGTCTCTTGGCTCATGTCGCATGCGATGTTGCGCGAGGCGCTCGATACGGGCGGATTATGGTCGGTGTCGCGCGGCCTCGCCCGCGCGGTCTCCGCATATAAGGGCCATCTCGCGAATTGCGATCTGCCGCGCCGCAATGATCTCGATGGGCGCGGTACTCTGAGCGAGGAAGCGCTCGCCGACTTCACGCGCTTTTTCCTCGAGACCTGCCTCGACCAGGTCGGCTTCATGGAAAGCCTTGTCCAGCCGGATCGGCTGCGCACGCGCATCCTGATGTGGGCGGAAGAGGAAACGCGCCTCGACGCACTGCCACCGAAGGCCGGGCAAGTGTTGGAAGCGGTGCTGTATCGCGGCGAGCTGCCGCGTGGCGAAGTGAGCACGCTTCTCGGCCTGACCGCGCGCCACGCCCGTCGCATTGTCGCGAGTCTCTTTGAACGCGGCGTGCTCACCTCGGACAGTTCGCGCGCGCCCCTGCATCTCGCCTTCCCGGCCACCCTCGCTTCGCGCTGGATGCCGGGACTGTTTCCGGAACGGGCGTCTGGCTCGTGATCCGAAAGCATTGGCTCGCGGGATTTTTCGGCGGGTATCGCCGACTGCCGCCACGCCGGAAGGCAATGCCGGACGCGTCCAAAGAGCGATTGAGCTACAATGACCTTTGCTGCGGCTGAGTCGCTTGGACGGGCGCCTGAAATTCTTGAGCCATCCGCGTGACGCACGGACGTGAAATCAGAAGACGATATAACCGATGATCTTGACCCATCATGATTTGAAAATCGAACTCGACGATGCATGGTGGGCTGAAGCCGGGATGGCGAACTTCGTTCCTTCGGAACGGGCCTTTCGTCCCGATCTTGCAGCGGCAAAGGGTGAGGCCGTGTTCGAGGCAAGGATTGATGAAGTCGGCCCCCTTAGGCGCAACCCCGGCGTCGGCATATTTAACGACAACGAAGAGGCTACCGCGCGGGAGCGGGTAGTCCGAATTCTTAAAGGTTTCCGCGACGGAGCCGCAATCCCGCCCGTGATTTTAGTAGAGGACACGTCGGGCGGTGTATTCCGTTACAAGATCGGTCATGGAAGTCATAGGTTCTACTGCTCCCTTGCGGCCGGCTTTTCTCATGTTCCGGCCATTGAGGGAATCGATTTCACCGCGCAGTACCTATGAGACAGTTATCAACGGGATGAGAGAGATGAAGAGTCTCAAGCGGGAAAGGCTTTGCGCTTATTGCGGTAGCGATGACGTTCTCACAGTTGATCATGTAGTATCGAGTGCGCTGTATCCGCCATCGAAAGCAACATCGCGGTTTCCGCGAATCACTGTTCCAGCGTGTGTTGCTTGCAACAATGGCTGGGCGAATGACGAGCCGCATTTCCGCAGTGTACTCCTTCTTTCAGGAGATCCGACGCCTGCCGTCCGTGAGCTTTGGGAAGGGAAGCAACGCCGCGGCTTTGCCCAACCTGACGGACGCAAGCGGGCACGCGACCTGATGGAGCAGATGGTGCCCATCATGACGCCCGAAGGCGAACGGTACATGATCTATCCGGCCAAGGACGAGCGCGTTCTACGGATCGTGCGCAAAACCGTTCGTGGTCTCTGCCACCACCACGGGCTCTTGTCACCCGTAAAGGACGAGCAAGTATGGGCCGATATTCAGCGTTTCGAGGTCCCCACGGAATTTCTGGCGGAAATGACTTCTGCGCATGCTGACGAGGACGTGCTCCAATATCGTTATGGGGTCGTTGACGAACCCGAAATTCATTCGAGCTGGCTTCTCAACTTCTATGGCCGCACCCCGTTTCATTGCATTGTTTTTCGGTCCCTCGCTGCGCGCATCCAGTTCGAAGCCACCTCAGTCATGGCCGTTGGCGCGGTTGTGGGTTCTTGCACCCAAACGATTTGATCTCCCGGATGGGCTCGTTTCACCCCGCGTGAGGTCTTTAGCTTTGTTGTTCGCGGCGAATCGAAAAACACTTGGTGCGGGCGGCCGGAGTCGAACCGGCACAGGCCTTTCGGCCCTACGGATTTTCTTACCCTCCACGGCTTTCGCCGCCTCGCCTCGCGCCTTGGCGCCGCGGCGAGTTCGGGGTCTGGACTATCCCTTCACCTTGGCGTTCGCCGAAAAAAGCGTCCGCGTTAGGTGCTGCCCGTCTAGTCTCTACACCTTCCCTCAGGCCGTTTCGCCATTGGGCTTGGCTCGGGATTGCCACTTGCGAGGTTTTCCCGACTTTGAGCAGTTCTACGTCTCCGGTTTCCCGGAGCGCACTCAAATTGCGTTCAAGTCCGTTGCGTCTACCAGTTTCGCCACGCCCGCGCCGTCCCCGGCATAATGCGGCACGGCGCGCCGCACAAGCCGCAGGTTTGGCGCCGTGCAGCTCAGCCTTGACGGCAAGCGCCGTTTGCCAGCTGCCCGGCGACCGCGGTTCATCGAGAGCTCAAAAATCAGACTTTGCGGCAATCAGTCCGACGGCCCGCTAGAAGCCAAAGAACTTTTCACGCAGCGCGTCTTCGTATTGTTTCTTCGCAGCCTTCACTTTGCTGCGAACTTCGTCTTCCTTGAAGTGCGCAGCTTCCCATTTATCGACTTCGGCGACCGAATGAGGGGTGACCGATACAAGCGCCTCTTCCTGCTTGATTGCAGCAATCCATTGCTCGACTGCCGCCTTATAGGCCGTCTGAAGCTGATCGAGTTCCAGCGTATCGTTTTCCATTGCGCACCTCCGCTGTTACCTCAGTAAATCAGCGTGATGAACAAAAAAAGACACCGCTCGGCGGCGGTTCGGCGAAGCGGGGGGTGGAACCGCCCCTTCACCTCAGCTGCCGCCGGCGATCGGGGCCTGGAAGGCGAGCCCGAGATCCCAGGGAAAATAGATCCAGGTATCCTGCGACACTTCGGTCACGAATGTGTCGACATGCGGCCGGCCGAGCGGCTTGGCATAGACCGCCGCAAAATGCGCCTTCGGCAAGATTTCGCGCACGACGCGAAGCGTGGCGCCGGTATCGACGAGATCGTCGACGACAAGGATGCCGTCGCCGAGCTTGGAGATATCCTGCAAAATCGGCTTCAGGATCGTCAAGTCGCCCTGCTGCGTCTCATTTTGATAACTTGCGATCGAGATCGTTTCGATCACCCGTAAATCGAGTTCGCGTGCGACGATGGCTGCCGGCACCAAGCCGCCGCGGGTGATGGCGACGAGTGCGGAAAAAGGCCCGGCCGCAGCAAGCCGCCAGGCGAGCGCACGCGCATCGCGGTGGAATTGGTCCCAGGAGACCGGGAAGGCCTTTTGTCCGGGAAGATCAGACATGGCCATTCAGAGCCGGCTGGGGCGTAACCGCGCGAGAAAAGCTGCGACCGCGGCAGCCGCCGCCTCGACCGCGGCCGGATCTTTGCCGCGGACCACGATTTCATTGTGGAACTTGCCGTCGACGATCGACGGATAGGAGCCTATCGAGAGATCGGGATGCGCATTGGCCAAGGCGGCGAGATCGGCCGCGTAAGTTCCTTCGGCGACACCGCCTGCCGCGATCGTCTTGGAAACGGTCCGCGCTCCCGTCTCGAGCTTGGGGCCGATCGCCTCGAGCATGGATTGCATGATGCTCGGAACCCCGGCCATGACGATGACATTGCCGATCCGGAATCCCGGCACTTTCGACACTTTGTTTTCGACGAGCTCGGCGCCGTGCGGAATGTGCGCCATGCGCCGCCGCGCTTCATTCAGGTCTTCCGGTTTGATCCGCTCGAGCAGCAGCGCGATAATGTGCGGATCTTCCTCGACTTCGACGCCGAAGGCGGCAGCAACCGCATCCGCGGTGACGTCGTCGTGCGTCGGCCCGATCCCGCCGGTCGTGAAGACATAGGTATAGCGCGCGCGCAGGGCGTTGAGGGCGGCAACGATCTCGGCGATGACATCCGCAACGATGCGAACTTCCCGAAGGTCAATTCCGGCGTTGGTCAGATAATCGGCAATAAAACCGATATTCTTGTCTTTGGTTCGTCCGGATAGAATCTCATCGCCGATCACGAGGACCGCCGCCGTTACCAACTTGTGTTGCGTCATAGGTAGCCTCCGCAGGCAAATCTAAAACATTTTGCGACTAGATCACGATGAATTTGGATTGAATCAATCTAAAATCATGAACGTGATCGATTCAAAAAATTAGCGCGGGCTGCGGGCGGAAAACCGGTTCCCACTTTTCCTCATCCCGCGCTGGGTGGAAACAGCCTCAGGTTCGATGATCCGGTGTGGTTTTGGCGGCGCTGCCGTTCAACCGCGTATATCTTCATGCCGCCGCAAACCCGGGCCGGCTTCGGCGAGGTGTGTCCTGGCGCACATCGCGGCTGGCCGGAACGTCCAAGTTGGCGCCGGTGATGGCGCGCGGCAGCAAACCGGGTTAGACTTTGCCGTATTGTGCCGGAATCGGGCCACGGCTCGCAGGCGGAATAGCACGCTCTGGCGCGCAGCATGAACGGCCGGCCGATTTGTCGATGTATGGAGGATGAAATTTCGATGTTGGCGACCCTATTCAAACAACGCGCGGGAATGAAACCGCACACGAGAGCCGCGGCTGCCCTGATCTTGGTCTTTGCGGCAACCCTTGCGGCCGAAGCGAACGCGGCAGGCGCCGTGGGCCCCTTCGCGCATCTGGCCGGCTCCTGGACAGGCGCCGGCACGATCTCGACGTCGGGTGGCACGCGCGAAAGAATTCGCTGCGTTGCGACTTATAAAGTGGGCGAAGCCGGCCATGCCCTCGAGCAGGACCTTCACTGCGCGAGCGACAGTTATAAATTCATTGTTATCAGCGTCGTGCGCGCTGAGGCTGGCAAAATCTCGGGAACCTGGTCCGAGACGTCCCGCAACGCGACCGGCGATGTCTTGGGAACCGTGGATGATTCGCAGATTATGGCGACGGTCACCGGCACGGGCTTTTCGGCAGGGCTGGCGCTGATAACGCGCGGCACGACCCAATCCGTGACCATACGGCCGGCCGGCTTGACTGACATCGTCGAAGTCACGGTCAATATGCATAAGGGCTAGCCCGCAAAGCTGTGCCGTTTTCCCGATATAGAGACATCCGGTATATCGGATGCCTCATATTTGTATGGAGGGTCGCAGCTCCAGAACCGATCCCGATCAGGCGGATCGTATGCGTGCCTTCGCCTCAACGGGATCCGCGTTACAAAGGGATGCCTGTTCCGTTCTTTTGCCGCCCGAAGCGGTAGAGAAACATCACGACCGGCCGCAGAATGAAAAGGTCGGCGATCAATGCTGCGAGCATTGCGAAAGCGCTCAGCCAGCCAAACAGACGCAGCGCCGGTAAATTCGAGAACACCGTCATCGCGAGCCCGCAGGCCAAGACGATCGAGGTCAGGATCAAGGCGGGGCCGACGAGGATCGTCGCCCGCTCGACCGCATGGGCCGTATCACGACTCGATTCTGCTTCGAGAAACAGCCGGTTGAGGAAATGGATCGTCGCGCTCAAGCCGAGGCCGAAGGAGACGGTCAGAGCCACTATGCTCGCAAACTGCAAGCCCTGCCCCAATGCGGCCAAAATGGCACCGGCGGCAAAGACCGGGAATATCGCCGGCATGATTGTCGCGACCATGACGCGAGGAGAGCGAAATGCGGCGCCAATGAAGGCCGCGACGAAGATGATCTCGATCGTCAGACCGCGATTCAATTTCTCGATCATCCGCGCCGAATTGCGAGCGGCAATGGCGGAGAGGCCGGTCACTGCGATTTCGTAGCCGGGATGCTGCAGCCGCACCTCGTTCAAGGCATTATTCAGTGAGTCGATGACGGGAAGGAGCCGGCTCGCGTCGACGTCGGGAATTCGGCCCTGGACTATGACGGCTCGCTCGTCTTCGGAGATGAACCGTCTCTTCAGATAGGTCGGCAGAATACTGACATATCGTTCGAGCGTCGTGACATCGCTGCGGCCGACCTTTTCAGCCACCCAGCGGCGCAACGTCTCGAGTGACCACACGTTGCCGACCCCGGCCTGTCGTTCGAGAATTTCGTGGACGGTCGCGATGGCTGCGAGCGTCTCCGGCGCATACAGCGATTGACCTTCAGGAAATTCGATCAGCACGTCGACCGGATTGGCGCCGGTCAGCTTGGTGTCGAGTTCATGGCTCGCCGCGACGGCCTGCTGCTGGTCCGGCACCTGGTCGGCCAGCCGATAACGCGGCTCGAGCACCACGTAGTTCAGCGCAAGAGCTGCAAGCACAAAGACCGCAATGAAACTGTAGAGACCCGGCCGGGTCACCATGCGCGCAGCTATGAAGCCGCAGAACCGGCGCAAGGCGTCGACGCGAGTGTCTGCCCCCTTGAGTTTGGCGGAGAAGGCCGACTCCCGCCGTAGCAACAAGATCCCGAGCAGCGGAACGAACGTGAGCACCGCGAAAAGCGCGATGATCGTGGCGATAAGGCCCGCTTCCGCGAAAATCCGGATCAGCTCGGAATCGGAAAACATCAGCGCGACAAACGAAATGCCGGCGGTCGCATGGGTCAGGACGCAAGCTGGACCAACGACCGAGAGCGTCCAACGCAGGGCATCGGCTTTGCTGTCGCCGGCGATGATGCGATCGCGCGCCGCAAAGGTGAGCTGCATCGAGTCCGAAAAGCTGATCACCATGATGAGCGGCGTCATCATGTTGAGAAACATGTTGAGCCGGTAGTCGAGCCAGCCAAGCGCGCCGAGCGCCAAGAGAATAGCCAGCAGCGGCGGCGCCGCCGCCATAATCATGAAAGAGACGCGCCGGAAAAACACAATGGCAATCAGGCAGCCGCCGAAAAAGCCGAGGGCGTTGTAGATGATCCTGTCCCGCTCGACCGCATTGCGGATCTCGAGCTGCATGACCGGCACGCCGGACAGCTGGGCGACAAGACCTGCGCCGGAGAGATCCTCCGCCATCACTCTGCGGATCTCCCCGACGACCTGCCCTAGACTATTGTTCGAGACGACGCCCGGTTCGAGCGACACAACGATGAGAGCGAGTTGCCCATCCTCCGACAGCAGCTTGCCGCGGATGATATCGTTCGCCATGACCCTCTGAATGAGTGCGTCATAGTCGGCGCCGCTCGGAAGTTCCTCAGGGAACAGGGGCGCCGGAAGCCTCCCGGCTTCAGGCGCCTGGCGTGCCGAAAACAAGGAGATGATGCCGCGCGTGCCCTCAACCAATTGCAGGTCGATGACGAGGTCTCGCAATTTCTCGAGTGAATTGCGCTGTAGAAGAGCTTTGCCTTCGATGACAACGAGAACGTCGAATTCGGTCGACGGAAAGCGCTGTGTCTCTGCCTCATATTGTTTGAACTCGGGCGTATCCGAACGAAACAACTGACTGAGCGAATCATCGAGCTTGATCCGGCTCACCCCGATCACGGCCAGGACCGACAGAAGCCCGAGCAGGACGGCGAATATGCGAGGAAAATAAAGCGAAACCAGACCGATGCGTTCAAGGCCGAAAGCCAAACGGCGCAGCCGGCGGGGCGGACCCAGCGGCCGAGTGCTGTCTTCAGACCGCGGTTTAATGTCGGAGTTCTCGGCAGACAGGGTCGTTCTCCACGGATCTGGACGTCGGCTTTATGATCGCGGGCCGCCGCCCCGACAAATGTGCGCTTTATCACGTATCGGCAACACCTTGCGAACACATGAGCATAAAATCTATGTGATTCGTCCTAACAAAAGCGGCCAGCCGATCGCCTCGAATCGATCTGCAGCCCGAATTTGCGCCTTTCTGGGCATGCCGGCAAATAAATGGAAAAACGAGAAATCGCTCCGCGTAGCTTCCGACGTCAAAGTCGGCGGCAGATGCCTTTCCACGGAGAGATCCTGCACCCGGATCAACCGCACCTGCCTGCGAATAGAGACTCTCGACTGACGCCGTCAAATTTGGAAAATCAATCTTTTGCCACTCCAATCGGCTTCGCTACCCCTACGCCGCTTCGCAAGGCGCAGCCGCAACGCGGTCTCATCTGTGCTGTCCAGCCGCATCACTTAGCCGCGTTCGCGACGCGATAGATCACGCCGTTGCCGTCGTCGCTGAACAGCAAGGACCCGTCTTTAGCAAAGGCAACATCCACCGGACGGCCCCATACGTCCTGGTCGCTCACTGCGAATCCAACCACAAAATCCTGGTATTCGCCGGTAGGCCTGCCGTCTTTGAATGGCAGCCGGATTATTTTGTAGCCGGTGCGCAGCGAACGATTCCACGACCCATGCAGGGCAACGAAGGCATCTCCCTTCCATTCTGCGGGGAATTGGCCGCCCGTGTTGAACGCGATGCCCAGCGGCGCGGAATGCGGCTGGATCAGAACATCGGGAATCGCGATCTGGTTGGCGAGGTCCGGCCTGCGCCCGCCGCCGGGACGCGTGTCTTCGTGATCTCCAATATAAAACCACGGCCAGCCATAGAACGCTCCTTTTTTGACGCTGGTGACATAGTCCGGCGGCAGATTGTCGCCGAGCAGATCGCGTTCGTTTGTAGCGCAGTAGAGCGCGCCGGTGCCGGGCTGCAGTGTAAATCCGGAGCAATTGCGGATGCCCGTCGCATAGACCTGCTTGTTCTTGCCGTCGGGATCATAGGTGAGGACATTGGCCCGCCACTCCTCTCTGCCCCAAGCGGAGCCCAGGCCATGACTCTTCTCGAACGACGCAAGATCAGGCGCTGGCCCCATATCTTGCGCGACATTGGTCGCGGAGCCGACTGCGACGTACATTGTTTTGCCATCCTCCGAAAAGGCAATGTCGCGTGTCCAGTGTCCACCGAGCGCCAGGTCGGATACGATCGTCTCGGGGGCATCCGAGGCCTTGACGTCGCCATTCCGGTAGGGAAAGCGCACGATCTTTTCGGCTCCGGCGACGTAGACCCATTTAGGTTCGGGTCCAGGTGGATAGAACGCAATCCCGTAAGGGTCCTTCAAGCCAGCTGCGAATGTTTCGACAATGGGACCCGTCATGTCAGGCGCGGTGCGAATGGCCATGACTTTTCCGTCAGGCCGGCTCAATGAGACAAATATATCACCGTTGGGCGCGATGCGAATAACGCGCGCACCCGGCATGCCGGTGACAAAGGGTTCGACAGTAAAACCCGGCATCGTTTTGAGCGTTGCATTGGCAGGCTTCGATATGATTTTCGAGATGTTGGCGGTGGACGGCGATTCGAGCGGAGCCGGCAGGTCAGCCGCCATGATCTTGCGCATAATTCCTGGCGCGTCGGTGCGCCAGTCGCCATAGGCGTCGCGGCCAGTTCGGAGGTCTTGCGCCGATGCCAATGTCGAGGTCGCGATCAGCGCCAACATGGAACATGCCGCGACGGCGAAGCGCTTAATCACCATTGATACCTCTCAGCTTGAGAATTATCCCGCTTGCGTCAGGTGCTCTCGTTAAGCAAGATCATAGCTGCTGATTGCCATGAAGGCGGCCATCACTGCGTGGCCGCCAAATAATCGGCGATGATCTCGCGATCTGCCAGCGAAAGATTCTTCATCATCGTTGACATAGCTTCGTTGTTCGCGCGCTCCCCATCGGCATAGGCATTCATAGTTGCGACGAGATAGGGCAAAAATTGGCCGGCTAGACGTGGCGCGACCCCTTCGGAGCTCGCACCGCCGGCCAAATCGTCTTTATGGCAGGCTTCGCATGTGGCTATCGCAGCCGGCGCTGCCGGTTGCGATGCAACCGCTTTCACGGGCCATTTTTTCTTGGCGAAATAAGCGGCGATCGCCGGCACGTCGTCATCCGTCAAGCTTTCCGCAATCGACGACATGATTTGACTATCTCGATTGCCGTTCTTGTAGTCGTTCAGCTGCTTCTCGATGTATCCGGCCTGCTGGCCCCAAATGATGGGCACGGTGCGATCTGACGGCAGTCCATCCTTGCCATGACACGATGCGCAAAGCTGCACTTTCGATTCGGTGGGGTCAGCCGACGCGAGATCGGTGCTCAGGCCGAGAGCAAGAAGAGCTGTGAGTCCTTGTGTGACGGGAGCCACTCAAACTCCCACCATGGGTGCAGAACTTGATAGCCTTGCCCTACCATCTCTGCGGCCAACCTTCTATGGGGCGCGCGCTCAACTGCGCGTGAGGGGAGTGAATTTGACGTGGCCGGGATTGCGCGAATCGACCCAGATGAGTTCCCCAATTTCAGCCGGCGCTGGCGAGACTTGGCGAGCCTCGGTTCCGTTGCGGGGCGGCTTTCATCGCTTGGCCAACGAGCCTCCGTTTTCGCCAAGCGGCTCGAATCGCCCTTCCCGACTTTTATGCCGGGACCTTCAGGCCGCGACAAATGACCAGGTTATGTCGAGCATATATCGCATCCCTTGGAAGGGGGCTTATGACGCAGAGTCTGCCGGACCACAAAAACACAAGCCAAGAATTAATCCCGGCTCCGACGAGAAGAAAATGCGGGCGGGACACTTGGTCCGGGGCCCGCGTCCGAATGACTGCTAGCGCCGGTGCTCCTTTCGGCCGCCGCCGCGGCGGAAATCCTGGTGACGCGGCAACCGCGGGTGGAACTCACGTGGAGGTCGCGGGTGGAAATCGCGGGGCGGCGGAGTGCTGGAAACACAACGGCCATCCTCTCGGAACTCGCCCGGCCCGCATTCCCTGCGGCGGTTAGTGTCAATGCATTCGCCATTCACGCGCGCCAGACCGGGGGCACAGCGATCGTCCCTCCTCGTCTCATGGCAGAGATTGTCAGAACCCAGCGACTCGCCGGACGGGCAACCTCTCTCACACTTGCCGTCGCGCACGTCTTCCCTCGGGCAGCATTGCCCATCGCGAAGGCGGATGTCGCCGCGCGAGCACTCTTTCTCACACTTGCCGTCATGCACATCTTCCCTCGGGCAACATTCTCCGCCGGGAAGGCGAATGTCGCCGCGCGGGCACTCTTTCTCACACTTGCCGTCAGGCACATCTTCCCTCGGGCAGCATTCACCGACGGGAAGGCGTATGTCGCCGCGCGAGCACTCTTTCTCACACTTGCCGTCGCGCACGTCTTCCCTGGGGCAGCATTCACCATCGCGAAGGCGGATGTCGCCGCGCGGGCACTCTTTCTCACACTTGCCGTCGTGCACGTCTTGCCTCGGACAGCATTGCCCGTCGGGAAGGCGGATGTCGCCGCGCGGGCATTCCTTCCAGCCCACGCACTTGCCGTCGTGCACGTCTTCCCTCGGACAGCATTGCCCATCGGGAAGGCGGATTTCGCCACGCGGGCATTCTCTCACGCACCTGCCGTCGTGCACGTCGCGTTCGGGGCAGCATTGCCCGTCGGGCAATCCAACCTCGCCGTAGGGGCAGCATTTCCGCGTCGGCCATCCAGTCTCGCCGGGCGGGCAATAGTGCTGGCAGCCGCCGCGCAAATCCGCCTGGCCGCCTTCGGGGCATCGCGCCAGCCAAGCGCATTGGATTGAACCATCCGGCCGCCGCACCGGGGTGGCGCCGATGGGACAGGTGAAATTGCAGCCGCGCAATGGCTCGCATTCGCCATTCAGGCCAGGCGCCATTCCTTGCGGGCAGCATTGGACGCCGCCTCCGCCACGCTGGCCCGGCGGACAATGCAGCGCTGGGGGCCGGCACATCGGCCCGCTCGGCCACCACGGTATGAGGGTTACCGGCGTGGGAATCGCGAAGGCGCTCTGGCCGCAACCGCGCAAAATCGCGATGTCGCCGAGGTGGCCACGAAAAGCAGCATTGCCGGAATCGTCGAAGTAATTGGCGAAGTAGCTTTGTAGCGGCGGAACATTGTCGGGCCGCACCGCATCAATCGCATTGCCTTGCAAACCGTTAAGCGCCAGCGGTCCAGTCTTCGCGAGCTCATCTGCAAGCCCGGCATCGCTCGCATTGCGCAGTTGCTCGCCCGTCGTCCAGAGGAAGCCGCCGCAGGCGCCCGTGTCGAGACTGCCATCCGGACGATAGCCATAGCCGATCGCAATGCCGCCATTCGTGTTGCGCAGCTCGGCGGCGAAGCCGATGGCGTATTCGTCCGGGTCTGCCTGCCAAGTCGCGGCGGTTTTTACGTCCAGCTGCAGCAAACGATAGCGCAGCACGCGGCTCGCCGCAGGTTGCGCCAGAGCCTGAAAATCAAACGCGCCAGTCGGCGCGCCGCGCTCGGCGAGCTCCATGCGGCCGCGATCATCAAAGATAATCTTGGAGATCTCGCTGGGAATCTCGCCTGGCTGAACTTGGACCTCGATCCGCGCATCGGAACCGAAGGGGCCATCGGGCTGGATCGACACGGACCAGATCTGCAGACCATCGGCGACGGCGTAGTAGAGGCGCGCACCGTGCACGGCCAGAGCGAAAATGCGCCGTTCGGGCAGCGCATAAGCCCAGGTCGAGGGATCCTGGGCGCGGAAGTTCGGGCTGGCGATGTCGAGCCGCGCGGCGGGATCGAAAGCGACCGGGGGCAAGCCCGCCGCGTTGCGGCCGTCCTTGCCATGGTCATAGCGGCCGATCTCAGCGCCGTTGAGCCCGAAGCGATGGATCATGCCGGTCTCACGATCGGCGACGAACAAACTGTTCGAGGCGGAATCGAATGCCAAGCCGCCGAGAGCTGGCCCCGAGTTGGGCACACCCTCTAAAATCACGTTGGCGAACAGCGTGACTTGACCGTTGGCGCCGTCAACGCGCCAGACCGACCCTGGCCCGCCGTGCATCGTCGCTGGGCCGAACAGGCCCGGCATGAACGCCGCCCCGGGCGCGCCCTCAGCGAGGCGCTGCGCCGGATCGCCCGCGTTGAGAGCGGGCAGGATGATGGGGAGGCCATAGGCCGAACTCGCTGCGAGATAAATATTGGGTGGGCTTGCCTTGTCCAGCGCGACCGCGAAAACTTGGCCGACCTGAGCCGCCGTAACGGTGAATGGCTTGGGAGCCGGCAAGACCTGCGCCTGTGGCGGCGCGCCGGCGTTGCGCAGGTCGATCACCCGCGCCGAAGGCCCGGCGGGATCAATATAAGTCACTGCGGCCGGATCGACACCTTGCGGAACCGGTGTCATTATCTGTGAGCCTGAAAAGCCGGTTACGACGGCTTCACCTTGACCCAGAATGCCGTTGCGGCCCGATTGCGCCGCGGCAGGATTTTCAGGCGAAAGGATCGTCAGGCCAAGGCCGAATAGGAGAACCAACTTCGCGATCGCGGCGCCGAAGCTGGTTGCGTTTGGGGAGCTTGGCGCCAGCATTGATCCGACAAATCGAACCGGGCGACGTATCACACCCGCATTGGCTTGGACTGCCTCGGCCATAAACCCCTCCCCCTCCCGCGAACCGGCTAGATTATTGACAATACGGCCAAACAACAAGCGATTCTTAAAAATAAATTTATAATTTCAGATGACAGCCAATGCAGCGGGCCTTATTATTTAGATGCCAATCACTACAAGGCGGGAGGAACAACATGCTGAAATCTATAGTCGCGGCGAGCGCCGCACTGGTCGCCTTGACGACGCTTGCCATCGACGCAAAAGCGGCGAATCCGGGTTTTTGCGCCGAATACGCCCGCTCGGCGGTCGCGCAATATCACGCCAACCGGTCGATACCGGGCTGCTTCAGAGGCGACAACTTGCGATGGCACCCCGATTATGACCAGCATTATTCCTGGTGTCTCGGGGCGAGCTATGGCGCAGCGGAGCATGAAAGAGGCCATCGCCACGAAGTGCTGGAAATGTGCAGGGCGAACGCGCGTTAGCAAGACGTTCGGATCGATCAGGACGGCGCGGATTCGATCCTCGAATGGAGCATCGATAGCGCCGTCCGTGCGACGCGTCTGTTTGTCTCTTTGTGCAAACCTTGCTTTGTACGGCATCGGAGTGCCGCGGCGCGTCGTTTCGCCGATCGCTTCGAGTTCACTTGCGCTCGTAGACCGCCTTGTGGCGTGTCTTGAGCACCCGCCTATAGCCGCGCTCGGCGAGGAGGGCCGGAATATCGATCGCCCAGCGCTCGGGCGCAAATTCGATCAGCAGGAGCTGCGGCCAGAGAGCCGCGGGCGCCTCTTGAAAAAATGGCTCGAGAATCAAGTCTTCCGCGCCTTCGACATCGAGCTTCATCGCATCGATCCGCTCGAAACCTTCTTCGGCAACGATATTGTGCAAGGCCTTCGCGGGAACGCGTATTTGCGCCCCGACCGAGTCGGTATTGATAAGGCGCATTGAGGTTTCGCCGCGATTATCGGCATCGACAAATAGAGTGATCTCGGCGTCGACATCGGCAACGGCGCAATCTATGGCCTTGATCGAGGCGAATGGGTTTTGCCGAATGTTGTAGACCAGCCGTTCGAAGATCTCCGGCTGCGGCTCGATCGCCAAGATTCGCGCATTGGCGCCGGCCGATGCCGCAACGAAAAGACTGTAGCCGCCGACATTGGCCCCTATGTCGATGAAAACCATATCGGGCTTGATGCGGCTTTGCAGCAATTCGCGCTCGGCGAGATCAAAATATTGCGGCGTGAATAGAATGCGCTTTTCGCAAACGTTGTTGAAAGGATACAGACGCATCCGCGCACCGAGGGTCTCCACGTCGAGCGGGCAGCCCTTCAAGGCCTTGATCGCCATGGACCGCAGGAAAAAAGCGCGGCGCTTCCCCGCCCAGCTCGCAGATGCGCCGCGCGTCAATTCCAAGATCCGTGCGACAGCCCCCTGCGGCCGATAGTGGCCAAAGGCTGAGAGATCATTGCGGACGGTGTCGGTCATGCTCAATTGCAGACGAGCCTCGCGGCATTGATGTGACGCATGCGCAATATGTACCGCACGGCTGCAGACCATCTTTTGCCGCAGCGCGGGCGGTGCCGCCCCATCCTATACGGGCGAGCCGAGTTTCAACAAGAGGCTTGAAACTCTTGCCTCACCGCGCCAATTGCCTAAATTAGTCTAGCGTTGGCTGGCGTGAGGCGGCAAGGGTTCGGTCGGGTCGGTGACAGCTGCCACCACTCTACCAACTTCTGCCGGCATGCGCTAAGAAAGCTTGACCGCCGAACCCGGACCAAAGCCGAATATTCAGCCTAGCCGTGTTGGGGACCAGATAAAACCCTAATCAAATCCAGTAAGATAGCATATGACATTCGTTGACGCTCTGGAAGCCCCCGGCCGCAAGACGGGGCAGATCAAATTGCATGGCCCGGCAGCCTTCGAAGCCATGCGGAAGGCCGGGCGCTTGACGGCCGAGGCGCTGGACCTGCTCGTCGAATACGTCCGCCCCGGCGTGACGACCGAATTCCTCGACAACCTTGTCTTCGATTTCGCGACCGCACACGGTGCCTACCCGGCGCCGCTCAATTATCGGGGCTATCGCAAATCCATTTGCACCTCGATCAACCACGTCGTCTGCCACGGCATCCCCGATCGCAAGCCTTTGCGGGAGGGGGACATCGTCAACATCGACGTCACCTTGCTTCTGGAAGGCTGGCATGGCGACGCGAGCCGCATGTATCTCGTCGGCGACGTTTCGCGCCGCGCTCAGCGCCTCGTCGAAGTGACTTACGAGGCGCTCCTGAGAGGTATCGCCGTTGTCAAACCCGGGGCCACGACAGGCGACATTGGTGCAGCGATCCAGGACTATGCCGAGGCCGAGCGCTGTTCCGTGGTGCGCGACTTTTGCGGCCATGGCGTCGGCCGCCTGTTTCACGACGAGCCCAATATTTTGCACTACGGCCGGCGCGGCGAAGGTTTAGCGTTGAAACCGGGAATGTTCTTTACGATCGAACCTATGATCAATCTGGGCCGCCCCCACGTGAAGATCTTGTCGGACGGATGGACAGCGGTAACCCGCGACCGCTCGATGTCGGCGCAATTCGAGCATACGGTTGGCGTCACGGAGACGGGCTGCGAAAACTTCACGCTGTCGCCGAAGGGGCTGCACTGCCCGCCATATGAGACCGCAGGCACAGCCACCACATGACGCGGCCGTCGGCCTCCCCACCCGTCGCGGCCGACGTTCCGCATCATCTTGGGCATCGCGAGCGTTTGCGCGACCGTTTCCGGACCGGAGGGGGAGCGGCTCTCGCCGATTACGAATTGCTCGAACTCGTGCTTTTCCGGGCGATACCGCGCCGCGACGTCAAACCTCTTGCAAAAGCCCTGCTCGCCCGCTTCGGGACATTCGCAGCCGTCGCCGCCGCACGCCCGGAACGGCTCAAAGAAATCAATGGTGTAAGCGAAGCGATGGTCACCGAACTGAAGATCATCGAAGAGGCTGCGATACGGTTCGCGAAAGCCGCGGTCGAAGGCCGCCCGGTAATGGATAGTTTCTCGGCGGTCATCGCCTACTGCCAGACCGTCATGGCCTATCTCGATCGCGAGCAGTTCCGCATTTTATTCCTTGATAAGAAAAACCTTTTGATTGCCGACGAGGTCCAGACTACCGGCACCATCGACCACGCCCCGGTCTATCCGCGTGAAATCATGCGCCGTGCGCTCGAACTCAACGCGACGGCTCTCATCCTCGTCCACAACCACCCTTCGGGCGATCCGACACCTTCTACCGCAGACATTCAGCTCACTTCCCAGATCGTCACCCTCGGAAAGTCGCTCAATGTGACCGTGCACGACCATCTGATCATCGGTCGCAACGGTTTCGCAAGTTTTAGGGGGTTACAACTCATCTGAGGCACAACGGTTCTCCCAATATTGCGTTAACGTAAGGCCGCTAGAGTTGCCCGATACGAAATCTATTCAACAGCAATTTTATGGATGAACTTCCTCCAATGACTAGTTCCAGAAGACGCCCTTTCGAACCAAGGCGCCTGCTCGAATTGTCTTCCGCGCTCTGGACGACTGCCGCGCTGGGCGTGTCGTTCGTCCTCGTTTTCCTGACCGGATTCGGCGTGGCCCTCTGGACGAGCGGCCACGCCGGCTCACCCTTCCAAGTGTTCGACTTCCATTTCAACGGCAGCGAGGGCCGCATCAACGGTCTTCTGCTCGCTGCGACGGCGCTCTTCTCGCTCGTTATGGTTTTGCAATCGCGTCGGATCGTACGCCGTTTGGCGGCGAGCGAGGCGCGCGCCATGGAAGTGGCGGGCCGGGACGCTCTTTCAGGTCTGCCGAACCGCTTCCTGTTCAATGAACTCGTCGATGCCGAACTGGCCCGCAGCCAGCGCAAGAACCTTCTCACAGCGCTGTTCTATCTCGACATCGATCACTTTAAGCAGATCAACGACAAGTACGGCCACGATGTCGGCGACCAGATGATCGTCGCCGTGGCCCAGAGGATTACGAAAGCCTTGAGGAATTGCGACGCTATTGCCAGGCTCGGTGGTGACGAATTCGCAATTCTGCAATCGGACGTGCGTGAACCGCGCGATTGCGCCGCGCTCGCCGCCCGCATTATCGAGGCGATGGGCGAATCTTTCGCTCTCAAAGGCGCACAAGTCCTCTGCAGCGTCTCGATCGGGATCGCAATCTATCCGACCAACGGCCACGATCGCGAAAGTCTCGTCCGCGTCGCCGACCTGGCGCTCTACCGAGCCAAGCGGGAAGGACGCAACCGCTTCGCCTTTTTCGAGCCCAAAATGGGCGAAGAATTGCGTATGCGCCAGTATGCCGAAGACGAATTGCGCCGCGCAATCGAAAACCAAGAACTCTCACTCGTCTACCAACCCATCGTAGCGGCCTCAAACGGCATAATGATCGGCGTCGAAGCCTTGGTGCGTTGGCAGCACAAGACGCAGGGGCTTTTGACCGCCGATCATTTCATCAGCCTGGCTGAAAATCGCGGCCTCATCGTGCCGCTCGGCGAATGGGTCCTCCGCCAAGCCTGCGTCGACGCAAAACGCTGGCCGGACCTGTACGTCGCCGTGAATGTCTCTCCAGTGCAGTTCCGCCAGAAGGATTTCGTTGCTTCCGTTCAGCGCATTCTCGATGATACCGGCGTCAAGCCCAATCGAATTGAGCTCGAACTGACGGAAGGCGTCATCATCACCGATGCCGATCAAGCGGAAAAATTGATCATTGATCTGCGCGCGCTCGGGTTTCGCATGGCACTCGATGATTTCGGCAATGGTTACTCGAGCCTCATCTACTTGCGGCGCTTTGCCTTCGACAAGATCAAGATCGATCGATCATTCCTCGAGTCGATGGAACTTGCGGGCGAAAGTGCCATTATCGTCGAGTCCATCGTCAAGCTTGGTCAGGCGCTCGGCCTGACAGTCACGGCAGAAGGAATCGAGTCGGAAGATCAGGTGCGTTTTTTAAGGGACCTCGGCTGCGATGAACTGCAAGGTTTCTACTATTCAATCCCACTGTCGCGCGAAGAACTCGACAGCAAATACGCCGAGTTGACCCAAACTCCCTGCCCGGTGAGCATTGCGGCCCTGTCACGCACAGGGTGAGCGGCAGAAGTCCCGGAAATCTTAAAGCGAAGTCGACGCGGGAGCGCTTCGCCGCGACGGGCAGAAGACGTCCTCACGCCGCAGCGGGATTAGGAAAAGCGGCAGGCTGCGCAACTTTTCCGGCGCAATCAAGTTTACGCAGATTGCGTGAACTTATCTGCCTATCCCGCTCTAAATTATTAGACTCAATCATGTTCATGATTTTGGATTGAATCGATCCAAAATCATCGTGATCCAGGAAGCATGGATGACGGCAACAAAATTGGGCATCCACTGATTTCTAACTTATCTCCTGAAGCCACCGACCGAAGATGGACTTGGCTTGCAGGCGGCTTTGGCCAGTCACTGCGGCCGTCGCCGCCCGCAAGTGCGCGACTGATACGCCAGCGGCAGCCAACTCGACCGCGTGGCCGACATACCATTGCTCGAGCCCGATGGGATCGGCTTCCAAGTGGAACTGCAGGGCCAAGCCTCGCCGACCGTAAGCAAATGCCTGGTTGTCGTAAAGCGGATTGGACGCCAATCGCACTGCTCCATCAGGCAGGTCGAACGTATCACCATGCCAATGCAGAACCCTTGCATGGTTCTCGGCGAGGGTGCTAAGACTAGATGCCTTGCCGCTTTGCGTGAGTTCGACGCGCCCCCAGCCGATTTCCTTGACAGGCCCCGGGAACACACGCGATCCGAGCGCCTTCGCCATCAGCTGGCAGCCGAGGCAGATCCCGAGCGTCGGTAGGTCTCTTGCCAGGCGGCGCTCCAGAAGGGCAATCTCTTGTAAGATAAACGGATAGGCATCCACTTCATAGACACCGATCGGACCGCCGAGCACGATCAGGAGATCGGCCTCCTCGAGCGCCGGATCGCTCAGATCGTCGGTCGCCGCCTGGCGATATGAAACACTCCAATTTGACTCGTCGAGAATGGCTGCGAGCAGGCCGAGATCCTCGAAGGCGACATGGCGAAGGGCAATAGCTGAGCGCTTCGTCTCATTCATTCAGTCATTCTCTTGCAGTCATTCTCTTGGCCTGGGCGACGCGCCATCGACCGCCTCATCCTTATAGGTCATTGGCAAGAACGATCAACGATACGGGATCTGCACAGGGTTCCTGATCATGGAGTTGGAAGGTAAGATGGTTCGGCGCGAGAACGAGTCCGGCCATGGCGCTCAATCGGCTCGTTTTTCCTGCGTGTCGCCTCACCTCACGAGCGCGAGCGGGAAGTCGGGCACGGCATCGGGGCGGCTCATCACCGGATGTTGCTCGCCGCCGGTCAATTGCTTGACGCGGTTCGCAAGATAGGCGTCGAGGAAGGCCGTCGTAATCGTGCCTTTATGCAGAACGTCTGCTTTGCCTTCGCCGATGGCCTCGATCAAAGCCTTGGTGAAGGCGCCGTGCTTCCATTCGTCGTTTTCGACCGAGAGTTCGCGGCCCGTCGAAGCGCCATAGACGACGAGCCCGCTTTCGGCCGTGGCAAAATCATTGATGGCGCCGTTCAGATCGACCGGTACGCCTCTTGTATGCGCGGCGGAAGCCAGCACCGCCCCGGCATGGCAAGCGTCGAGGAAGAGGATTTTTTTGCCGGGCAGATCATGCAGCACGCCGACGATGTCGGTGCGCGATACGGAGGTCGAAAGCAACCGCGACGGATCGGCCTCATAAGACAAGAACCAGAATTCGTTCTTCGCATCCGTCATGCCGTGGCCGGCGAGAAAGACGATGGCGAGATCACGGTTCGTCGTCTCCTTTTGCAGCCACAAGAGCCCATCCTTGACATTGGTCGAGGTGGCCTCGCCATCGGTCAGGAGCCTTACTTTCACATCGCGATAAAGCCCGCCCGATTGGGCCTTGAGCGCGCTCGCCAGATCCTCCGCGTCTTTGGCGGAGTAATCGAGATGCAAGGCCGGATTTTTATAATTGGCCACACCGACCAGCAGCGCATAGAGCACCGGCTTCAGCGCGTCGGCCTCCTGTGACGCCGGCACGGCGCCGCGGTAAGCGAGTTTGACATGCGCCACTTCGCTGACGAGCGTGCCGGATTTGGCGACGAGGCCGACGTCGATGTCGTGCGGCGGCAGGCCGATCGTGACCGATTGCTGGATTTCTTTGGCTCCGGCACGCGTGTCCAAGCCAGGTGCATTGGCGCCAGTCGGGCTGCCGTCGAGCAGGATCTCGACCTTGTCGACCGGCAGGCCGGAAGGGGAGCGAACCGAATAGACGAGATTGAGGCTGCTGCTGGTGAAACTCGCATCGTGCCCGGGCGATTGGATCGTGATGACCGGCGGCAGTGCGGCATTGATCGGCTTGGTCTCGTCGCGCCGGTGGGAAGCGGCATTGGCGCGCTGGACGGCTGCATCTTCATCGAGCGTATCGAGCATTGTTTGGACAATGTCGGGCCGGTTGAAACGATCGCGGAAGCGCGAAGCGGGGAAGAAATCGGCTTGATGATCCCAACCGCGATTGACGTGCCAGCCGATCAGATCCTCGCCGCCGGGCGAGGCCATGTAATACCCTTTCGGCGTCCAGGCGACCCAGCGGCGGTCGAGACGGTCGACGAAAAGCGCCAGAAGCTCCTGCCCGTCCGACCAGCGGTGCCAGCGGATCGTGCCGTCGCCATAGGCTGCGACGACCACGGCGCCGCCCTTGCCGAGATTGACGCCCCAGGCGTCACCGGGAACCGCCTTGTTCCAACGCTCTTTGCCATCGGCGGCAAAGGCGCGCAAAGAAAAATCAGCTCCAAGCACGAAGCCCAACCGGTCGGCGCGCAGCGCGAGCGAGCGGGACATCTCGCCGGCGACGAGCTGGATCGGCTGGCCTTTGACGCGGGGCTTATATGTGTCCTTCCAGTCCGCGACGGCGAACCCAGCCACATCCGGCTCGATGAGGCCGGCGACCGGCGACGGCGCGTCGCGCAGAAGGCCGGCGTTGAGATCGAAGACGACGGGCGTGTCGCTGCCGAGGCCCAGCCCGAAGCGCAGCCTCGTCGCATCAGCCGAGAGGGTGAACGCTGCGCCGAGCTTGTTGCGGGCGTCGAATGTGCGGCCCTTTTGCAAGGTCATGGCTGTGCCATCAGCCCGCAACAGGCCGAATCGCGGGTCGCTGGCGGCAAAGGCTATAGCCTCGCCGCAACGCGCGAGTGACTGAATCGAATCGTTGGAAACCGGCACATCGGGTCCGGCTTTGCGCCCGTCCGGCCAAAAGGACCTGAGGAAGTCATGCCAAGCGCCATCGACCACCCTTTGGGCTCGCCCGCCCGCGACGAGACGCGATCCATCCTTCGTCCAGACGGTGCTGAAGAGGTCACCGATGCTGACGCCCTGCGTATCAGCCGAGGCAAGGCGATGCAGATTGCCGGCATCGAGAACATCGACCGCGACATTGTCGTAATAGCCGACCGCCAATTTCCGCCCGGAGGGATCGACCGCAATGCCAAAGGGCTTTCCGCCGCCGGGCGCGGCGAGTTTGGCGGTGCGTTGCAGATCCGGCCCATAGCGGCGCAGAAAACCGTCATAGGCCGTCGCATAAAGCGCGCCGTCCGGGCCGAAAGCGACGCCGTGACTCTCGGCGGTAAAATCCGTGTCCGCCATGAGTTCGCGGCCGCTCGCTACATCGAGCACACGTATGCCCTGACCGCCGCCGAGCGCCACAGCCAGTTTCGTCCCGTCGCCCGAAAAGGCGAGATGGAGGATGACATTGCCGAAGGCGCCAAGGCGACGGAGGGGCGTGCCGGTCGCTGTATCGAACAGATAAGCGCCGACGCCATGCTGTAGATCGACTGGCCAATGCGCATCATAGCCGCCGGTTGCGACGAGACTCCCGTCGGGCGAAACGGCGACCGCATAGTTTTTGCCTAAATTTCCCTCGCCGAAGGGCAGGCGCTCCGTGCGGATCAATCGCCCCTCCGGCAGCGACCAGAGCCGCACGGTCTTGTCGTCCGATCCGGTCGCGGCGATCTTGCATTGCGCATCGACGTCGATCTGCCTGATCGGTGCCACATGCATGCCGGTTTCGATGCGCAAAATTGGCTCCTGATCGGGACAGAATTTCTGCGCAGTCGCTAAAGATGAATTGGCCTTGCCGTCGATCGGCCCCTTGTAGCAGCCGGCGTCAGCCAGCCTTTGCTGGAGAACCCAGATGTCTTCGCCAGTCATGGCGCTAAGATCGCGCGCTGCGGCGTGCGATGTCGTGCTCGC
>JBKQHN010000135.1:0-27796 GCA_052148755.1 Beijerinckiaceae bacterium
CATCAATTTCGTCGATGAAGATGATGCAGGGCGCGTTTTTCTTCGCCTGCTCGAACATATCGCGCACACGGCTCGCCCCGACGCCGACGAACATTTCGACGAAGTCCGAGCCTGAAATGGTGAAGAAGGGCACGTTGGCTTCGCCGGCGATGGCGCGCGCCAGCAAGGTTTTGCCGGTGCCGGGCGGACCGATCAGTAGAACGCCGCGCGGAAACCGGCCGCCCAACCTCTGGAACTTTTGCGGATCGCGCAGAAATTCCACAATCTCCTGCAGATCTTCCTTGGCTTCATCGACGCCGGCGACGTCGTCGAACGTCACCCGCCCATGCGCTTCGGTCAGCAATTTTGCTTTGGACTTGCCAAAGCCCATGGCTTTGCCGCCCGCCCCCTGCATTTGCCGCGACAGAAAAATCCACACGCCGAGGAAGGCGATGAGCGGCAGCCCATTGACCAGGAGCGTGACGATCCAATTATTGCCATCGGACGGGGGTTTCGCCGCGATCTGCACGTTCTTCTTATAGAGGGTCTGCACCAAAGTCGGATCATTCGGCGCGTAAGTCGAGAAGCCGGCCCGACTATCGTTGAAATGCCCGGTGATCTCATTGCCGGAGATCGTCACTTCGCGGACGTGGCCTTGATCAACCTCGTTGAGAAGCTGGCTGAAGCTGATGTCCTGCGTAGGGGTGCGTTGCCCAGGGTTCTGGAACAACATCACCAAGGCGACGACCAGCAGAAAAATGATCACCCAAAGTGCAAAATTCCGGAAATTCGGATTCATATTCGACCCGCCATAGGCTGATTCGCCATATCACGCGCGAATCGCCCGCTCACTAAGGCGCCTCCCAGGAGGCGCGAGACAAAACTCAATGTAGGCTTCGCAGGGGTGCTTGCCAAGGGAACCAAACGGGCAAACCCGATCTGACCAAGCAAACCTTTGGCAAACGTCTGACGGAAAAGTGGCCCTTTTACCGCCGTTTCGGCTCGGCTTCCCTCTCGTGCGTGCAAATCCCGCGCCGCCGCCGGCCTTCGGGCCGGATCGTGAGGTTTCCATCTCGGTCGAGAGAAAACAGTCTGCCGGCGAGCGTCGCCCGCAGACTCTGGCCGGCGCGCAGTGCAGAGACAATCGAAGCCGTCAAAGTCTCCAGCCTGTTGAGGCGCAGAGGCCTGTCGGGACAAAGATCATGGATTTCGATTTCGAGGAGACGCAACAAAAACTCCTCCGGCATGGCGGCAAATTGGCGAATATCGCCAAAAAAATGGCCGTCACTTCGGGTGGCGTGCAAATTCGCACGCAGGATCAAGCTGCAGTGCACGAGCGCCTGATCAGCGCGCCCGGCCCGCCGGGCGAGCCGCAATAAGTTCTGCCGATCAAGCCCTTCTTGCGCGAGGAGGGGCGCGAGCCGGCGCAGCCTCGTCCGCGCGAAGGCGGGATTTTCGTTGGAGGGGTCGCGCAGGAACGGCTGCGCGCACGCCATGCAATAATCGACAAGCGCAGCCTTGGGGTAGGCGAGGAGGGGGCGCAAATGGGTCAGGTCGCCAAGGCGAGCCAAAGGCTGCATCCCGGCAAGACCGCCAACGCCGCTGCCACGCAAAAGCCTGAAGAGAATCGTCTCCGCCTGATCATCGGCGTGATGGGCGGTGAGAAGGTAGTCGGCGCCGACCCGATGGGCATGTTGCAAAAGCAGGCCGTAGCGCGCCGCTCGGGCGCGTTCTTGAATACGCGTCTCAGGCTTTTCGCCCTCCCAAGTCAGAATCGCATGCGGCAGGCCGAGCTCAGCGGCCCAGGCCGCCACCTGCTCAGCCTCGGCCCGCGAGTCCGCGCGAAGTCCGTGGTCGACGGTAGCAACGAAGACCGGCGCCGGATGCCGCCCACCCCATTGCGCGGCCAACCGCATGAGGGCAACCGAGTCGGGTCCTCCGGAGACAGCGAGAAGAACTCCACGGGCAGGCGCTAGCGCGGCAAAAAGACGGTCAACTTCGGCGTCATCGAATGCCGCGCTCAACCTCCAAGCGACTCCGCAAACGACTCCTGGTCGAAAAATTGAGTCGGCAAAAGCTTAATCCCCGTCAGCATTGGGCGCGTTTGGCTTCTCGCCCAGCCGCGGCCTTCACCGCCGCCGAAGCATTCGGATATTTGCGGCTGACTTCGCTAAACGACGCGCAAGCCTGTTCCTTGGCGCCGAGCGCATGCAGACTCTGTCCGAGCCTCAGTAAAGCTTCAGGTGCACGCGTTGAATTCGGGTAGTCGCTCGAGATTTTCAAATATTGTTCCGCCGCTTCGCGCTGCCGCCCCCGAAGGTAATAAGACTCGCCCAGATAGTAAACGGCCTCCGCGCTATAACGGGTCTTCGGGTTTTTCTGCAGGAAAGCAGAAAAGCTCTTCTCCGCCGTCTCGTATTCTTTTTGTTTCAGATAGCCCAACGCCAGATCGAATTCGTCCTTCACCGGATTGAGCGGCGGAGCATTGGGTTGGGTATTGGCGATGATCGTGCCGCCAGGTGTCTTGAGCTGAGCTGGTGGGTTCGGCACGAGCTGGCCCCCGGCAGGCGCCTCGGACGGTAAAGCCGGCGGCCGCGGCGCCTTGTCGGGACTGCTCGAGAGGTCGAGCGGTGCGTCGGGATCGCGCGCTTCCACCGGCACTTGCCCGTTGGGGGCCTGTGTGGGACGCATTGCCGAATTCGGCAGTGGCGCGGGTGGCGCAACGCCCGGAGGGGAAATGCCGCCGAGAACGCGCGGCGCGCCGGGCGCATTCGGATCGGCATCCGGATCGAAAGCGTCGCCGTGGCCTCTGGTGTGCGGCGGCACGGTCGGCGGCGTCGTCGCCGATCCCGGCTCGTCATTCGTGCGAACGGCAGTCTGCAAGGGCGCACTCGTCTCCAGTTCGCCACGTTTTTGAGTGGGCTTGGTGTGGCCGCTGCCCTCCTGAAACCGGAACTCGACGTCCTGTTGGAATTTCCGCAACTGCTCTTCGAGACGATGATTCTCGAATTGCAACTGCTCGATTTGCCCGTTCATCTGCCGGATCTGACTCTCCAGCCTCTCGACGCGGACGAAGAGCGACGCTTCGTCCGGCGCGCTGCGGGGGCCGCCGACCTCGGCCGGCGGTAGGCCATAGCCATAACCTTGTGCAACATCGAATGGAGGCGTCTGCGCCTTTCCAGCAAATGTGAAACCGAGGATCAACACGCCGGCCGAGGCGGCGACAAAACCTTTGTTCAAGCGCATCATTCGAAAAATCCTGGAAAAGAAACCGCCCAGCAACCAGCCCCGCGCCGGCCGAATTCCGCACCGTCCGCTTGAAGGCGTGCGCGACAAAGTTCTTGCACCCACCGACGTCTGCATAGCATAGGGTACAGTTCGGCCAAAATTGGGACGTCAATAAAGATCGACGAGATCGGCGCTTAGCCCGTATTTCCCTGGTCGGATGCGTCCGAGGAGAATTCTGTCTAATATAGCGCCAGCCAGGGCGCGGCTCGGCACTAGCGCGTATTCTGATCGGGTGGAATCACCCGATCGATCAAGAATACGCGCCAATTCAAAAAGTCGGAGCATGTCCTTGTCGGAAAAGTGGGGCCACTTTTACGGGACATGCTGTAAAGAAGCGGCACCAAAGAATAAGCAGAATATGAAGCTTTCGCGTCGATAACCCTGCTTCAGCGTGCATCTCTGCGGGCCCCAGAAAACCACGGGTCGTGAGGAATTTTCATGAGTCGCAAGCATTTCGGAACTGATGGAATCCGCGGCCTCGCCAATAAAGTCATCACGCCGGAACTCGCGATGAAAGTGGCCCAGGCGACGGGGGTCGCCTTTCAAAAGGGCGATCGCAGGCACCGAGCCGTCATCGGCAAGGACACGCGCCTCTCGGGCTATATGATTGAATATGCGATGGTCGCCGGGTTCACCTCGGTCGGGATGGATGTCCTGCTGCTCGGCCCGATGCCGACGCCGGCCGTTGCCATGTTGACGCGATCGATGCGCGCCGACGTTGGCGTGATGATTTCTGCATCGCATAATCCGTTTGAAGACAATGGCATCAAGCTTTTCGGCCCGGATGGGTACAAGCTCTCGGACGAAGTCGAGGCGCAGATCGAAGCGCTCGTCGAGCAGGATCTGACGCGCAAATTGTCGAAATCGACCGACCTTGGCAGGGCCAAGCGGGTCGACGATGAGCGTGGCCGCTATATCGAATTCGCCAAACTCACTTTGCCGCGCCACCTTTCGCTCGAGGGACTTAGGATCGTTGTCGATTGCGCCAATGGCGCCGCCTACAAGGTCGCGCCGGAAGCCCTGTGGGAACTCGGCGCGGAAGTTTTTTCGATCGGTGTGGAGCCGGACGGGTTCAACATCAATCGCGCGGTCGGCTCGACGGCGCCCGAGGCTCTTGTCAAAAAGGTTCGCGAAATGCGTGCCGACATCGGCTTAGCCCTCGACGGCGACGCCGATCGCGTGCTTATCGCCGACGAGACCGGCAAAATCATCGACGGCGATCAAGTGATGGCGGTGATCGCGGAAAGCTGGAAGGACGACGGGCGCCTGGCGAAGCCGGGCATTGTCGCTACGCTGATGTCCAACCTCGGGCTCGAGCGATATCTCGAAGGCATCGGCCTTTCGCTTGCGCGCACCAAGGTCGGCGACCGCTACGTGCTGGAACATATGCGCGAACACGGATACAACCTCGGCGGCGAGCAATCGGGTCACATCATTCTCTCCGACTATTGTACGACCGGCGATGGTCTCGTCGCGGCGCTGCAGGTCCTCGCCGTGGTCAAACGCCGGATGCAGCCGGTGAGCATGGTGTGCCACAGGTTCGAACCGTTCCCGCAAGTGTTGAAGAATGTGCGCATCAAAGACGCAGCGCCCCTCGCCGAAGCACGCGTGACGCAAGTCATCGAGGACGGCAAGCGCAAACTCGGCCACGGGGGCAGACTCGTCATCCGTCTTTCCGGTACTGAGCCCGTCGTGCGCGTCATGGGCGAAGGCGACAATCGCGACCTCGTTGAACAAGTCGTCGACGATGTCTGCGATGCGCTGACTGCTGCGGCCTGAATACAGATTAAGATGGCGGTAACTATTTCGAACGCATTCGGCGGCGCGATCTTCGCCGTGCCCGGCGGCTGCCAGTTCTACAAGAATAACCTCGGCGATTAAGCTTAATCCTTAGGGTTAAGGGCACTTTAAGAACTTTCGCGCATCTTTCCCGCATCGAATGTTTGTCTCGGGCTTCGGTCTGCCCGAACGATGAGAGGGAAAGTGATCATGGGCAGAATCAAAGCCTTTATAATCGCGGGCGCCCTTGTGGTCGCCGCGCCCAGTTTGGCCAATGCGGCCGATCTTCTGCCGCCGCCGCCGCCAATGGAGCCGGCCGTGCTCCCGGTCGCCGATTTCGGCGGCTGGTATTTGCGCGGCGACGTCGGCCTCGGCATCGATCAGTTGAGCAACCTCAACTCGACTTTTGCGGGTCCTTTGCCTCCGGGCTTCGCCCATGATGGTAATGGTCTCGGCAACCAGGCGAGCATCGGCGGAGGCTTCGGCTACAAGTTGAATAGTTGGTTCCGTGCCGACATTACGGGTGAGTATCGCACCGGCAGCAAATATTGGGGCTACGAAAGCTACCAGCCCGGCGGTCTGTTTCCGAGCCCAGCCTGTCCGAATATTTGCTATGATCGTTACAACGCATCGGTCAGCAGCGCCGTTTTCCTCGCAAATGGTTATGTCGACCTCGGCACCTGGTATGGTGTCACGCCCTTCCTCGGCGCCGGCATCGGCACTTCCTACAACATGTTGCATGCCCTGGCGGATGTCGGCATCGAGACCGGTGGATACGGAATTGCACCGGACCACGACGCGGCGCACCTTGCCTGGGCGCTCATGGCCGGCTTCAGCTATTCCTTGACGTCGAACCTCAAGCTGGAACTCGGCTACCGCTATCTCGACATGGGCTCAGTCACGAGCAACGGAATTGTCTGCAACGCTCCCTGCACCACAGAGTCGCAGAGCTTCCACATGGCGTCGAATGATATCCGCCTCGGCTTGCGCTACGTCTTCGCCGACGTGCCGCCGCCGGCGCCCTATTATCAGCCGCCGCTCGTCCGCAAATATTGAGCGCCAATTTCAACAAAACGCAAAAGCGGGCCTGCAGGCCCGCTTTTTTTTGGTCTCTTTACTGCGTTTTCCGAGACGGGGACCGCGGCCGATCAGAGCCGATAGGTGTCACGCCGCGACGTTTTCCTCGCCATCGCCCGGCGAGAAATGAGCACGATAGCGCTCGTCGGCACGGGCAATCGGCAGCACCGTGAACACGTCGATCGTGCCGAAGCCCTTGTCGATCACGGCGCCGTCGCCGAATTTACAACCGGCCCGCACATAGGCTTTCAGCAAGGGCGGCAAAGCCGCCATGCCGCGGCGAACATCGAGCGCGTTGGGGTCGAGGATCGCCATCGGAACCGCGCGTCCGGCAAGCGGGCGCACCTGCCATTCTTCCTCGGCCGAGGCCTTGTGGTGGAGGAAGCTCAAAGGCAAGGCCAGCGCCAGCGGATTTGTGCCGGAAAAACTCGCGCAGCCGATGAGCACATCAATCTTGTGATGCAGCGCGTACTGCGTGAACCCGCGGAACAGGATATCGATGACCCGCTTCGTGCGATATTGCGGATGCACACAGGAGCGTCCGAGTTCGAGGAACTTCTTGTCCTTATGGCGCGCAAGCAGCGGCGCGATGTCGAATTCGCCCTGGCTGTAAAAACCACAATGGCGCTCGGCGACGTCGCTACGCAGCATCCGGTAGGTGCCGACGATCTTCGGCTTGACGCGGCCGAAGGGATTGCGCGCTTCCATATCGAAGACGAGGAGATGATCGCAATATTTGTCGAAGCGGCAGATGTCGCGCCGCACAATTCCGGCCCCGCGCTGGGGCACGGCATCGCCTTGTTCATAGAAGACCTTGTAGCGTAGTCGCTGCGCTTTGCGGACTTCTTTCTTGGTGGTGGCAATGCGCAGTTCGAAGGCGCCAATCCGGCTGAGGATTTTCGGCAGGCCATGAAGATCGCGCGTTTTACGCTGCGACGGCTGCTTTGCCCGCGGGAAAGGGATGATCGTCGCCAAAGGAAAGGGCTTGCTGAAATGCCACATTGTTTGACGAATCCCCCTACTTGACGAACCGCTTCGATTGGGACCTGCGGCCTTCGCGCGATCTCGATCCTCTTCGCATCACACGCAAGGGCGACAGCAAGTCTTTTGCAGATGCTCCCGTTTCAGAACACCGATTGCCGATGACAATGGTCCTGAGGCGGCACCGGACCATTCGCCGTCGACACGCTCGAATGCAATAAATCAGACATAGACTTGACGAAGGAGCTTACATACAACGCTCGACGTTGAAATGCAATTGGCATCTGCCCGCGTGGCCACCGCGCAAGCCGTCTTTTTGGCGCTGCCGCGGCGCTCATGATCAGGGCGAGGTACTGCATTATACGGCTCCCTCGTTTTGGCCGGCAACGGGGTCCTGCCAAAATAAGCTTGGAAAGCCTTGTGCGGTTTTTCAACCTCGCGCAGCATTGATTTTGCCCGGGTCGAGCAAAATCAACGGTGGCTTTGGTCACGCAAGATTGCTCGGCACGAAATGACAGAGAGATGACATGGCTTATGCGCGCGCAATCGCCCTGTTTGCGGTTTTGATGTTTTTTTATGTGGCAGTGGCGCCGCTGCAATGGCTGGCCTTGCGCAGAAAATGGCCGCTTTCGTTGCAGATACCGGGCATTTTCCATCGCTGCCTGCTGGCAATCCTACGCATCGAGGTCATAACCCATAACTGGTCTGTCGGGCGCGCGCCGAAACTCATCGTGGCCAATCACGTCTCTTGGACGGATATTTGTGCGCTCAGCACTTTCGCGCCGGTCTGCTTCGTCGCAAAAAGAGAAGTCGGAACCTGGCCCATCGTAGCTACTTTCGCACGGCTGCAGAGAACGGTCTTCGTCGATCGTGAGCAGGCTAGGTCGATCATCGGCGCCAATGCCGCCATGGTGGACCGCATGCGCGACAATGTCGGCGTGGTGCTGTTTCCGGAGGGCACGACCTACGACGGCAGCGCGCTCGGCCATTTTCATTCTTCGCATTTCGCCGCACCGCGGGATTTCCTGCACCGTTATGCCGATGTCGACACATTTCTCGTGCAGCCCGTTGCGGTCCGCTATTCCCACAAACATGCCGCCTGGCTTGGCGATGCCGCGCTGTTGCCGCACCTCTTGGAGCTTCTCAAGGGGCCGCCAATTCGCTGCGACATCTATTTTTGCGATGCCATCCCCATGCCGAGGGGAGCCGACCGCAAAGCGATCGCCGACGCCTGCAACAAGGCGATAGAGGCAATGCTCGCGCCGGCAGGTCCACCCGCCTCCGAGACCGATCGCGTGACCGACCACGGCGGCTAGACGGCTCCCATTCAGCGCGTTTCGATAGCGTTGCGCAATTCGATCGGCGCCGCAATGTCGGGCAGTTTTTCCATGCTTTGGCCGGTTCCCTTGATATCGACTGTACCGTAATCGAGGAGACGGCCGAGAATCGATTGGTCGACGGCGACCGTTTCGACCTTGTCCAAGTTCATTTCCAATGTGCGGATTTTGATTAAGCCGTCTTTGTAGATGATCCGCTTGTTCGTAACAGCAATTTCGAGGATCAGCTGCCGGAACCATGCCCCGACGAAGAACACGAGCGCGACGGCCGAGAGGACGCCACCGACGATCACGGCGTAGGGGCGATAATTATTGTATTCATAGGCGACGGCGAAGGCGATGACCGCGAGGAGAGCGAAAAAAATCGCCCTGTGATAAATGATCCAATGCCGATGCCCGACTCTTACGACTTGCTCTCCGGGCTGGAGGACTTTGTTGACATAGGACATGACCTGCTCCGAAAGGAATGGGCGGTGCGTTGGCGAATATCCCGGCGGCGGCAGCCCCGAGACGTCAACGCGCGGTTAATGCGCGGCAGACAATTATCACGAAATTTAAGACAGAACCTCAGGTTCTTTCCGCTAGGGGTGCTGTTGTCGCGCTATTATTCGAGTCCGGCGCGCGAAGGAGACGACTTTGTCCTTGTCCATCGCCAACACTAATTACGCGAATATGAGTGCGCAGGCGGGCCTTTACCAAGGGACCGCCGCCATCGCCTCGTGGCTGAACGGGCTTGCCGCAGGCAATTCGACGAATACGGATACACCTTCGGCGTCGACGGCGAGCGCTGCAGCGCCGAATGTGTCGGCCGGCCACGGGCCCAATGTCTACAACCTGTTCCACAGCCAAATCAGTGCGGCCGCAACTGCACCAGGTTCCGAAACCACGTCCGATCCGGCCCAATCCGAAAGCGCGAACGCTTCGGATTATCAGCAGGCCGTCGCGGCCTACGCCGACAGTTGAAATAAGTGTGGCAACAAGAAACGCTTTGCCGCGCTCGTTTCGACGCCGATGATGCTGCTGAGTTTGGACCGCGCCGCGTTGCATGCCGGAAGCTGACTTGTCGGTAGCGTCGGCATCCTCGCTCAACTCATTGCGACCGATCCACAATGACGCCGCTGCCGTCTCCGCGGTGCCGCCTGCCAGCACAGTCCTTTGGCAGATGAGGACGTGAGCCCTTCGTCGTTGCCGACGAGGGCCGCCGTCATGCCGGCCGGCCACGCGCCAGCGACGAGCAGATCGACTTCGCTATCACAGGGCTTGCGATCGATGCACTGCGTCCGTTGATCAATCCGGTTGGGGCGGTTCCGGTTGCCGGCTATCCGGCAGTTCGCGGCCGAGGTGATTTTTGTCGGCGGCCCGTTGTTATCTGTTGTTCCCGGCCAGCTTGCGTGCTTTCCAATTGATCTGCCGGGCTGCGGTGGCGAGGTGGATCAGACGACTGTCTTCCGCTGGATTCAGGCTTACGTGCGCGAGATCGAGAAGCAGATGCGGCCGTATCTGCATCAGGCGCTTCTCTTAGCTGGCCCGGATCAAGTTTTTCAATAACCAAGTTTCTCAATAACAGTGTCGAGCAGGACCGCAGATGCAGCTGGCGTCCGGTGCGACCCGGCTCGGCGGACTCCGAGACCGACTCGGCGTCCGGGCCTTTGGCGGCATGTTCGATTTGCTCTGTTCAAGCTTCCCGAGACCGCCGGCGGTGCTGCCTGCGCAGATCGAAAAGGGCTTGGCGACGGCATAAATTGGTATTATGGTATTTAAATACGAGTTTCGAGACGGCGTTTGAGAAGCCGCAGGCTGTTCCCTTAACCGGGGTCGCGAGAAGCGCGGGGACGCTCTCGCGAAGGTGCAAGTATCGTGCGCCGCGTCGAGCGGGCGCGTCGAACGGTAGACGAAGCAATTTTGTCAACACGAGGAAACGTCATGTCCGATATTAGAGCGCAAGCGCATTCCGAGAGCCGGTCCGGCGACGTTCGGTCCTTGACGCCTTCCGATCTCGATCGGGTCGTGGAGATCGACCGCGCGATCACCGGTAATTCGCGGCGTGGCTTTTTCGAAAAGCGTCTGCAAGCCAGTTTGCGCGAGCCGAGGGCTTTCATATCTCTCGGTTACATCGAAAAGGGCGTCCTCGAGGGCTATATTCTCGCATACATTCTCGACGGCGAATTCGGCGGACGTGATCCCGTCGCGGTTGTGGATGCGATCACGACGAGCGAGAGCGTACGCGGACATGGCGGGGCTCGAGCGCTGATGAATGAATTGCTGGTCCTCGCGCGGGCGAGTGGCGCGCGCGAACTGCGCACGCAAGTACTTTGGTCCGATCAGCCTCTCACGCGTTTCCTCGCTACGGCGGGGTTCGCACTCGGCCATCGTCTCGTGCTCCACCGGTCCTGCGCAGAGATCGCGGGTGCGGTTGCAACCGGCGAAAGCAAGCCGGATGACGCGCAGGATTTGCGGTGGGACAACATTCCGGTGCGCTCGTTGACGCTCGCTGATCTGCCGATCGTCATAAGCATCGATCGTCACGTCACCGGTCGTGATCGGTCCGGCTATTACAATCGCAAAGTCGGCGAGGCGATACGCGAGAGCGGAATCCGGCTGTCGGTGCTGGCCGAAGTCGAAGGCGCCTCGGTCGGCTTCATCATGGCGCGGGTCGACTATGGCGAGTTCGGCGAAACCGCCGCCGAGGCCGTCATGGATACGCTCGCTGTCCACCCGGACTTCGCCGGGCGGCACGTCGGCAGCGCCATGATGAGGCAATTGCTCGCCAATCTGCAAATCCTCCGTGTCGAGCGGATCCGCACCGAAGTTCGCTGGGACGAGTTCGAGCTCTTGGCATTTCTCGATCACTTGGGCTTTCGGCCATCGCAACGTTTGAGCCTCACACGTGCGCTGTGACGACCGCGACGGCGGCTAGAACGCCGGCAACGAGCGTCCCCGCGTTTTACGATACAAAGTTCTTTCGAGTAAGGATCAAGCGCCATGATGTTCCATCGTTCAACGCCCCGGTTGCTTCACGATGAGCATCTCGCAACACTCTCGACACTCGCTCGCGTCGAGAGCCTTCTTCTGCAACGTCGCGGGGTACCGCCGAGTCGGACGGATGCGGAAGAACTGAGAATGGTCGATCAGTTGTCGAGAATGCTGACGACGGAAACGACGCATCACTTCGATTTTGAGGAGCAGACGCTCTTCCCGATCCTCGCCGAGCGGGGCGAAGCCGATCTCGCAGATATTCTGCGCGAGGAGCACGATGTTCTGCGCGAGACCGGCGGCGAGATCGTCGAGATCGCAAAAGGGTCGCTTGGTAGTGGCTTTTCCGAGGCGTCTTGGGCCGATTACCGCCGGCTCTGCGCCGAATTGGTCGAGCGCTTGCGCGCCCACATTCAGAAGGAGGAAATGGCTCTGCTTCCGATTCTCGAGGATGTCCTCGACGCCGATTTCGACGCGGAAATCGCCGCGCGCCATTCGGATTAGCGGCGCGCGTCGGGCCCGCGCCGCATCGCGTCGGAAGTCGAACGGGCGGCGCCTTCAGACCGTTTCTGACCGCAGACGGAAGCGTTGGATCTTGCCTGTCGCTGTCTTGGGCAATTCGGCGACGTAATTGATCCAGCGCGGATATTGGTAGGGCGCCAAGCGGGTCTTGCAGAGGCTTAGGAGTTCTTCGGTCAGGCTCTGCTCGCCGCGATGCCCAACCTTCAGCACGACAAAGGCTGCCGGTTTTACGAGGCCGTCCGGGTCGGCCTTGCCGACCACTGCCGCTTCGAGAACCGCCGGATGTTCGATCAGCTTGGATTCGATATCGAAAGCGGAGCACCAGATGCCGCCGACCTTCATCATGTCGTCGGTCCGGCCGCAATAATAATAGAAACCACTCGAGTCGCGACTATAGGTGTCGCCGGTGTCGATCCAGTCCCCGAGCATCGTTGCAGCCGTCTTCTCGGCATTGTTCCAATAGCACCGTGCAGTCGACGGACCTGAAACGAGCAAGCGTCCGGCGCCCTCACCGGGAATTTCCGCACCGGACTCGTTCACGAGCTTCGCCCGATAACCCGGCACGGGCGTGCCGCTGGAGCTTGGCTGAATCGTCCCTGGCCGATTGCTGATGAAAATATGCAACGCTTCGGTCGAGCCGATCCCATCGAGAATCCACAGGCCCGTCGCGTCTTTCCAACGTTTGAGAATTTCGGCGGGCAAAGCCTCGCCGGCGGAAACGCACCAGCGCACCGCGGAAAGGTCGGGCCGTTCCCGCTCGATATTGGCGAGGTAGGCCGCGTAGAGAGTGGGTACGCCGAAATAGAGCGTCGGCTTGTATCTTGCGATGAGCGGGAAGCTCGTCTCGGGTCCAGGCCTTCCGTCGTTGAGGACGCTGGTGGCGCCGACCCAGAGCGGAAAGGTGAGGTTGTTGCCAATCCCATAGGCGAAGAAGAGCTTGGCTTCGGAATAGCAGATGTCGTCCTCGCGGATGCCCAACGTGTCGACGCCGTAGAATTGGCTGGTCACTACCATATCGCGGTGGCGGTGGACCGTGCCCTTCGGCCGGCCGGTCGAACCTGAGGAATAGAGCCAGAAACAGTCGCTTTCCGCAGTCGACGGAACCACCTCGAAATGCGGCTCGAACGCCGCCAACATGGTTTCGAACGTATCGGCGCCGCCCTCCACGAGCAGAACATGTTTCGGCTTGTGAAAGGAAGCGTCGAGCGCCCGGCCGACTTCGCTGGCGTAGTCCGGCGAATAGATGACCGCTTCGGCCTCCGAATCCTCGATCATGAAGGCATAGGTGTCGTATCGCAGCATTGTGTTGATCGGCACTGGGATGACACCCGCCTTGATGGCGCCCCAGAACGCATAAAAGAACGTTGGGCAATCTTTGATGATCATCAACAATCGGTCGCCAGGTTTCAGTCCTCGCGCCGTGAGCCCGGCTGCGGCGCGGTTCACGTTCGCGGCGAGTTCGGCATAGGTGACGTCGCCAGCGCGCGAGTGGATTGCGACCTTTCCGCCACGGCCTTCGGTCAGATGCCGGTCGATGAAGGGAACAACGACATTAAAGCTCGGGGAGAAGAGCAAACGTGTGGGGTCGCCTTTGCGATCGACGAGAACCGTATTTGCCTGCATCTGCTGTTTCCCCCTGCGCGCCGAGCCGGCGTCACAGTTGCATCGGCTCTTGCCTATTTAGGTAAATTGGTACATCATTACCAATAAAGGGATAGCGAACTGTCGATGATCTTGTCAATGGGCGAAGCTTTGTCTTCACAATGGAGCAGCAGAAACATACAGGCTTCGGTTTCGCAGGCGACGCCGGTTTGCGCCCGTAGGACTTTTGGAACAAACTGCAGCATCGGGCTCGACAGGTCGTCCAGGCTTCGAATAAGAAAATTCGGTCGAAGCGGGAGTGAAGTGATGAAAAGCCGGATCAAGCCGATCGGAGACATGCCGGTCGGCGATGTCGAAATTCGAACGGCCAATGCCGAGGATATCCCATCGATCGTCAGGCTCGACGAAAAATCGACCGGTCAGGCTAAGTTCCAATACTGGCGCGAATTGTTCGGCCATTTCGCGCAGCCGCGCGGCAGCGGCAGCGCCTTTCTCGTCGCCGAACAGCAGGGGCGAGTGGTTGGCTTCATTGCCGGAGAGGTCAGGGCTTTCGAATTCGGATCGGAACCTTGTGGCTGGGTCTTTGCCGTCAACGTCGATCCGGAGATCCGAGTGCATAATGTCGGGACGCGGCTTTTCGAGACCTTGTGCGAGACGTTCAAGCGAGCCGGCGTTTCGAAGGTGCGGACGATGCTCGATCGCGACAACGATCTCGTCTTGGCTTTCTTTCGGAGCCTGGGGATGATGTCGGGGCCGTTTATCCAGGTGGAGAAAGACTTGGATTAAGCTCGTAATGAAGTCGAATCGGCTCGCGGAATTTGCTTGGGCGCGGTCGCTCTGACGAACGAAGGCGATGAAATTACAAAAAGCGACAATGTGCGGACTTTATGCGGTGCTGGAGCTTGCCGCCCATTCCGATCGACAGATTTCGGCTGCCGAAATTGCCACGAAATATGATATTTCGCTCAATCATCTGGCAAAGGTGTTGCGGACCTTGGTGCGGGCGCGGCTCGTCGAGTCGGTTCGCGGCGCAGGCGGCGGCTATCGGTTCGTCGGCAATCCCAAGCGTGTGACGCTGCTCGACGTGATCGGACTGTTCGAAGAGGTCGGCCGCGCCGCCGAGGATTCGACGCCGGTCGAACAAAATGAAGGCCGCGCCTTGCATAAGGTTCTCAGGGAGATCGATGACATAGCGATCGCATCGCTGCGCTCGATATCGATCACCACGCTGGTCAAGATCCTCGAAAAGCAGAAACGCGGAACGGCGGCGGACGCCGAGGCCGCGGTTCGCTCCACTGTTGGCGGCGCATGATGGCGCCGCCCTCGGTCTCCGTTCGAAGCAGGTGCGGCATGAGGAAAACAGGGATGCTGCGCGGCTTTTCCGGCGCAAATCAGGTTCACGCCGATTGCGTAAACTTGATCGCGCACCCGCTCTAAAATATTAGAATCGATCACGTTCGTGATGGACCATGCCTAGATTCAGGATGCCGCAATGACAAAGCACACGAAGCCCGTTTTCACCTGGGACGACCCTTTCCTGCTCGAGGATCAGCTGACCGAGGACGAGCGGATGATGCGCGACACGGCGCGCGCTTATGCTCAGGACAAGCTGCTGTCGCGCGTGGTGGAGGCTTATCTGCAGGAGAAGACCGACCGCGGCATCTTCGCTGAAATGGGGGCACTGGGCCTGCTCGGCGTGACCGTCGCCGAACAATACGGCGGCGTCGGCGCGGGCTATGTCAGCTACGGCCTCATCGCGCGTGAAGTCGAGCGCGTCGATTCCGGCTATCGCTCGATGTTGAGCGTGCAATCTTCGCTGGTCATGTATCCGATCGAAGCCTATGGCTCGGAAGATCAGAAGCGCAAATTCCTGCCCAAGCTCGCAAGCGGCGAATTCGTCGGCTGTTTTGGCCTGACCGAGCCGGATGCCGGTTCCGACCCCGGCGGCATGAAGACGCGGGCCGAAAAGGTCGCCGACGGCTATCGGCTGACCGGCACGAAAATGTGGATTTCCAACGCGCCGATCGCCGATGTTTTCATCGTCTGGGCGAAATCGGCGGCGCACGACAATGCCATTCGCGGCTTCATCCTCGAAAAGGGGATGAAGGGACTTTCGGCGCCGAAAATCGGCGGCAAGCTCAGTTTGCGCGCCTCGATCACCGGCGAGATCGTGCTCGATGGCGTGGTCGTGCCGAAGGAGGCACTGCTGCCGAATGTTTCGGGACTTTCCGGTCCGTTCGGCTGCCTCAATCGAGCGCGCTACGGCATCGCCTGGGGAACGATGGGCGCGGCCGAGGATTGCTGGTGGCGCGCCCGGCAATACACGCTCGACCGCAAGCAGTTCGGCCGGCCGCTGGCGGCGACGCAGCTGGTGCAGAAAAAGCTCGCCGACATGCAGACGGAGATCGCGCTCGGCCTGCAGGCTGCTTTGCGCGTCGGGCGATTGTTCGAAGAGGGTCGCGCCGCGCCGGAAATGGTGTCGCTGATCAAGCGCAACAATTGCGGCAAGGCGCTCGACATCGCTCGGATGGCGCGCGACATGCACGGCGGCAACGGCATCCAGATCGAATATCACGTGATGCGCCACGCCGCCAATCTAGAGACGGTCAACACTTACGAAGGCACGCATGATGTGCATGCGCTGATCCTCGGCCGGGCGCAGACTGGTTTGCAGGCGTTTTTCTGATCTCGCTGCCGCTTTGAAAAGGCGAAAATTCGAGAAAGGCACCAAGGATCGCTCTTTGCGACCCTTGGTATCACAAACCGGTCATTCCGAATAAATGGGAGGATCGGGGTCATCGTCCCAGCCGAGTTCCGGCGACGCGAATTTTTCGAGCCATTGATCAACCCAGGCGACATGCTGGCGTTCGTCCTTGGCCATTTCGGCGGCGTAAGTCCGCACTTGCGGGTCGAGCGCATTGGCGGCGACGCTCTCGAAGAAGACTGTCGCGCGCTCCTCGTTGATGCGCGCAAGGCGCAGTGCCTGGTAAGGCGTCATCAGATAATGGACGTCTTCGAAATCGATGGCTTCCGGGCCCGAGGGTCCTGTCCAGCAGAATTTCGCCGGACGACCGTCGACATGTGCATCGCCGGCGCGCCGCGCGATTTCGTCGCGATGCTCGCCTTCAATCTGAGCCATTTTCCGGAAGATCGCGGCGATCTCCCGATTATTGTGCACGTCCATCTGATCGGCGAGCAGCGTATAGCGCTCGCTGGCTTCGACTTCGATCGCTAGCGCCTGAGCAAAGAATTCCGCGACGGTCCAGGCTTTCGAAACGTCCGTTGGCTCGTTCTGGGGACTCACAGGGCAAACTCCGCTTCGAGGTGCGAGGGCGGAAGCGATGCGAGAGGCCGGGGCTGATAGGGCGGGCGGTTGCCGCGATAGAGCACGCCCAGATTCAATCCGTCATCGGTCATCAGGCGACGCGCCGCGCGGCCGGGATCGTCGGTTTCGGGCACCACTGCCTTGCGCACAAGGCTTTTCCATCCACGCTGCTGGTCTGGGCGGAAGGTGACGCAGGGACTGAGGATCTGCACGAAGGAGAAGCCGGGTTGTCGGATCGCCTCGACGATCAGGTTTGCGGTGCCGCCGACATCGCCGGAATAGCCGCGCGCAATGAAATTGGCACCCGAGGCCAGCGCAATGACGAGCGGCTGAAACGGACTGAGCCCGGTTCCGCCCGGCGCGATCGCCGTATCCCAATCGGGCTCCGTCGTCGGCGAGGGTTGCCCCTTCGTCATGCCATAAATGCGATTGTCCATGACGATATAGGTCAGGTCGATGTTGCGCCGGCAGGCGTGCAGGAAATGATTTCCACCGATCGAAAAACCGTCGCCGTCACCGCTGGCGACGACGACAGTGAGATCGGGCCGCGCGACCTTGAGGCCCGACGCCAGCGCCAGAGAACGACCATGTACGCCGTGGAATCCGTAGCAATTCGTGTAGGCAGGCATTCGCGACGAGCAGCCGATGCCGGAGATCACTGCGACATTTTCGGGCGCGAGAGCAAGCTCGGCCATCGCCCGCTGAAATGCCACCAACACGCCGTGGTCGCCGCATCCTGGACACCACACCGGTTTGACATCCGACTTGTAGTCTGCGGGTTGGAACATGCGCGCGGGATTGGAAGCAATATTCATGGCTGCGCCCCTTTCAGGAGATACTGGCCGATTTCACCCGGTCGAAACGGCAGAGGACCCGAGCGGTGCATCGGAACGACGTCGCCGGGCAGATCGTAATGCGCCCGCAGATAGCGCCAGAATTGCCCGGCGTGGCTCTGCTCGATGATCAGCGCACGCTTCACGCCGGTGAGCGCGGCCGCGAGCTTTTCGGGTTGTGCGGGCGCGATCAGGCGCAACGCCACGAGTTTGATCGCCATGCCGGCGGCGCGCGCGGCAGCCACCGCCTCGCGAATGGGGCCGGTCGAAGACCCCCAGGTTATGACGGCCAGCTCGCCTTCGCCGTCGATTTCGGCCCAGTGCTCGCCGTAGTCAAATGTCTCGACCTTGCGTTGCCGTTTATCCAACTGCGCGATGTGATCTTTCGCCTGACTCGACGGGTTGCCGCGCGCATTGTGAGTAAGGCCATCGGCCGTATATTGGCCGCCTCCGATGCCTGGGATCGCCATGGCGGAGACGCCGGAGTCTGTGACCTCGTAGCGCGCAAAAACAGCGTCGGCCTTGTTCCAGACCAGCCGCTGCGTTTCGAAGGCGATTTCAGCTGGCCGGTCGATGACCGCGCGCGCCTGACCGAGCGCCTGGTCGGAGAGCATGATCACCGGCGTCTGCATCGACTCGGCAAGGTGGACGGCCCATTGTGCCGTCAGCAGGCAATCGGCGACGTCGAGCGGAGCGACAACGACATGCGGCGCATCGCCATGCAAGCCATAGACGGCGATGTTGAGGTCGCTTTGTTCGGATTTCGTCGCGATGCCGGTCGACGGGCCGCTGCGCATGACGTCGACCACGACGAGCGGCGTCTCGGAGGCAACTGCGAGACCAAGCGACTCGATCATCAACGAGAGGCCGGGTCCCGCTGTCGCAGTCAGCGCAGGGATACCGCCGAAGCTCGCTCCGATGATCATGTTGATGGAGGCCAATTCGTCCTCGGCCTGCATGAGGACGCCGCCGCATTGCTGCAGCGCGGGTGCCATCCATTCGAGAATTTCAGTCGCCGGGGTGATCGGATAGCCGGCGACAAATTTAACGCCGCCCTTGATCGCACCCAACCCGGTCGCCTCGTTGCCGGTGATCGACCAACGGCTCGCGGGGCTCGTTTCCGGCAGGGCGAGTCTCGACGCGGGAGTGAGATCGGCCGCGGCCGTGCAGCCAAGTGCGATGGCGCGCTCGCTTGCTTGCAAAGCTTCAGGCTTCTTTTTGCCAATCGATTCGCCCACAGCTGCGATGATCGACGACGCCGGTAGCCCGATGAGGTGCGCAAGAGCGCCGAGCGCCACCATAGAGATGCGTCCGCCGGGAATCGTCTTGGCCAATTTGGCCATCGGGATGTGCACGATGCGCGCGCCCGTCTCGACGAGAAAGGCCGGCGTCTCGCCGGCAGCCGGATCTGCGATGATGACGCTGTTGGCGTCGAGAGGAATTTCCGCGGCGAATCTTTCGATGTTCTCGAAATCCAGCGCGACCAGCACGTCGAAGCGGTCACCGTGCGAAAGCACGGGACGCGATCCCAGGCGCAGCATTGCGGCAGCCTCGCCACCGCGGATTTGCGGTCCGGTCGAGCGGGTCATCAGACCATACAGGCCGCAACTCGTCGCAGCGTCGAGAAGCGTTTGTCCTGCGGTCATAACCCCTGCGCCGCCAGAACCTGTCAGGACGATCGAAAGGGTGGGAGACTGGTTGTGGGTCATTGCGCCTGGCCTTTCGTGCGGCGTCCCTCTGGTCGAATTTTTTACAATGACGGCGCCCGGAAGGAAATCGAGCTTGCGTAATTGGTAATTCCATACTAAATTACCAAAAAAGAGGAGCCGCGGCAATAGGACAAATGCGCCACGGGAGACGAAATTAGGGAAGCACTGCTGACCGAATATTTGACGCAGGTCGCCGAAGAGGTAGCAGCTTGCTTAATTGGTAATTCGATACTAAAATACCAACAATTGAGGGCGGCGGCAACGAGACAAATGCACCGTCGGAGGCGAAACCAGGGAAGCGCTTATGAACGATCATATCGATGCACATCGCTGGCTCATGACCGCAGTCGGTGAGCCTATGGTGGAAAAGGCGTTCCGGGCAGAACCAGCGGCTGGAGAAGTCGTCATCGCCGTCGCAGGTTGCGGCGTGTGCCATACTGATCTCGGCTATCTCTATGATGGCGTGCGTACGAACCAGCCCCTGCCGCTGGCGCTCGGCCACGAGATCTCGGGCCGCGTCGTCGCCGCCGGTGCTGGCGCCGAGCCTTGGATCGGTCGCGCCGTCATCGTTCCCGCCGTGCTGCCGTGCGGGGAATGCGACGTGTGCAAGCGCGGTCGCCCAAACATCTGCCGCAAGCAGAAGATGCCGGGCAATGATATTCATGGGGGCTTCGGAACGCATATTGTCGTGCCGGCGCGCGGACTGTGTCCTGTCGATGAGGCGCGGCTGGCGAAGATCGGCCTGACGCTCGCGGATGTCAGCGTGGTGGCCGATGCGGTGACGACACCCTATCAGGCTGTGGTGCGCGCCGAGGTCAAGCCGGGCTCCGTGGCGATTGTCATCGGCGTCGGCGGCGTCGGCGGTTATTCCGCCCAGATCGCCAAGGCTTTTGGCGCGACGGTGATCGCTATTGACGTCGATCCAGCTAAGCTCGCGTTGATCGGAAAGCATGCCGCAGCATTGACACTCGATGCGCGCGCCCACGATCTCAAGGGTCTCAAGGCGAAAATCACCGAGTTCTGCAAGGCGAAAGGCCTGCCGCTGACGGAGTGGACGATATTCGAGTGCTCCGGAACCGCTGTGGGACAGAGCACGGCCTTCGGCCTCCTCACCTACGGCGCCACTCTTTGCGTCGTCGGGTTCACAATGGACAAGGTGGAACTGCGGCTCTCGAACCTCATGGCCTTCGACGCGCGTGCCATCGGCAATTGGGGCTGTCCGCCCGAGCTTTATCAAGGCGCGCTCGATCTGGTCCTCGATGGAAAGATCGAACTGGGCGCGTTCGTCGAACAGCGTCCGCTCGCCGACATCAACCATGTCTTCGCCGAGGCGCATGAGCACAAGCTGACGCGTCGCGCCATTCTCGTTCCCCAGCACTGAAAGGACTTTAGCGGTGTCCAAGAAGCAGCTCGTCGATCACGATATCGTCCCATTCGAAATTGTTCCGGGCGTTCGCTACGAAAAGCGGCCGGCCCGAATGCCCGACGGCAAGCCCGTCGCGGGGCTCTTCAACGCCTGGATTTGGCTCGACAATCCAAGCCAGTTCAATTCCTACACGACCGATATGGTGAAGGGCGTCATTCGCGCCTTCCGGACTGCGTCCAACGCGCGCGACGTCGTCGCCGTGGTGTTCACAGGCGTCGGCGACAAGGCGTTCTGCACCGGCGGCAATACCAAGGAATATGCCGAGTACTACGCCGGCAACCCGCAGGAATATCGGCAGTACATGCGGCTGTTCAACGACATGGTGTCGGCAATCCTGGGCTGCGACAAACCGGTGATCTGCCGCGTCAACGGCATGCGGATCGGCGGCGGGCAGGAAATCGGCATGGCCTGCGACTTCACACTTGCTCAAGACTTGGCGCGTTTCGGCCAAGCCGGCCCCAAGCACGGTTCGGCCGCCATCGGTGGAGCCACCGACTTCCTGCCGTTGATCGTCGGCGCCGAGCGCGCGATGGAATCGGCAACGCTTTGCGAAAACTGGTCCGCCCACAAGGCCTATCGTCTCGGCGTTGTGCTCGACATCGCTCCCGCGTTGAAAGTCGACGGCGAGTTCGTCGCCAATCCGCTCGTCGAAACCGAGCGGTATCTCGATGCGTTCGGACGCATCATCCATGGCGAGCCGAAGACCGGCGAGGCGCTCGCGAAGGGCAAGGCGCTGGTGGCACGCGGCAGCGTCGATCTTTCCGCGCTCGACCAGAAAGTCGAAGCGATCTGCTCCAAACTTCTGCTGACCTTCCCGGAATGTCTGACCAAGAGCTTCGAGGAGCTCCGCAAGCCAAAGATCGACGCCTGGAATAGCAATAAAGAAGACAGCCGCGCCTGGTTGGCGCTCAACATGATGAACGAAGCGCGCGCCGGCTTCCGTGCGTTCAACGAAGGCCCCAGGGATAATCGCGAGATCGACTTTGTCGCGTTGCGCCAGGCTCTCGCCGAAGGGCGGCCGTGGACGGAAGCCTTCATCGAAGAGCTCGTCCCGAAAGCCGGGAGGTCGGTGGCATGACCACTCCCGTCAAGATCTGGTTCGATCGCGACGGCAAGCTGCTGCGTCTGCGTCTCGATCGTCCGAAGCCCAATATACTCGATGCCGCTCTCGTCTCGGCTCTCGACGAAGCGCTCGAGAAGCACGGCGCGGCACCGGAATTGCGCGGCATCCTCATCGATGCGTCCGGTCCGCATTTCAGCTTCGGCGCGAGCGTCGAAGAGCATATGCCCGATAAGTGCGCGGCGATGCTCGCCGGCTTTCACAAATTGATCCTGCGGGTTCTTCGTTCTCCGACGCCGGTGCTGATAGCGATCAAAGGCCAATGTCTTGGCGGCGGCCTCGAGTTGGCCGCAGCTGGACACCTCCTCTTCGCGACGCCGGACGCCAAGCTCGGCCAGCCGGAGATTCAGATCGGCGTCTTCGCTCCGGCGGCCTCCTGTCTCTTGCCGGAACGCATCGGGCTTGCCGCCGCTGAAGACCTGCTCTTGTCCGGCCGCAGCATCGATGGTGAAGAGGCGCTGGAGCTTGGGCTCGTCAATGAGGTCGCGCCGGATCCGGAAGCCGCTGCGCTCGATTACTTCGACTGGCATCTCGCCACGAAGAGCGGGAGTTCTCTGCGCTTCGCCACACGTGCAGCTCGTATCGACATTGTCGAGCGCGTCGCGGCCAAACTCACCGCGCTCGAGGAACTCTACCTGTCTGGCCTGATGCCGACACAGGACGCCGTCGAAGGCCTCACCGCATTCGTTGAGAAGCGCCCGGCCCGCTGGAGGAACCAATAGCCATGCTCGATCAAGCCACGCCGGCGACGGCGCAAATCATAGAGCGTTGCGAAGCGCTCTTTTTGGACCTGAACTTCGAAGCCGCGCGCGCCTGGAAGGCCGCTGTTCCCGGACGCAGGGTCATCGGCTATTTGCCGTATTATGTGCCGCGTGAACTCATCCATGCGGCGGGCGGGTTGCCGCTCGGTATTTTGGGCGGCGGCGACCAACTCGAAGTCATCCATGGTGACGCCTATTATCAGAGCTACATCTGCCGCATTCCGCGCTCGACCATAGAGCTCGGCGTGTCGGGGCGGTTGGATTTCGTCGATGGAATGCTGTTCCCCTCGATCTGCGACGTGATCCGCAATCTCTCCGGCATGTGGAAACTGATGTTTCCCAACGTCAGCACGCGCTATGTCGATCTGCCCCATAATTTTGAAGACGACATCGGCGGCGTTTTCTATCGCAGCGAACTGACCGAATTGCGGGAGTGGCTCGCGCACATAAGCGGTCGGCCCGTAACCGACGACGCGCTTCGCGCCTCGATCGCGGTCTTCAACGAAAACCGGCGTCTCGTTCGCGAAGTTTACGCCTTGCGTGCGGCGAAGCCCTGGAATGCGCCGTCCTCCGAGGTTTATCTGCTGATGCGTGCCGGGATGCTGATGCCGGTGGAGGAGCACAACGAGCTTCTGGGCGAATACCTCACCGTCGCCAGGGGGCAGGATCGGCCGATGAAGGACAATTGCCGTGTTGTCGTCTCGGGAGCGTTTTGCGAGCAGCCGCCGCTCAACCTCGTCAAGTCGATCGAGCTCGCCGGCTGCTATATCGTCGATGACGACTTCATGCTGGTGAATCGGTGGGAGAAAACCGACGTCAAAGTCGATGGCGACCCGATAGCAAATCTCGCGTCTTCCTATCTGCACGATTCCCTCTCGACCGCGCCGAAATACGAGCCTGACCTCGCTAAAATGGGCCTCTTCCTGGTGGAAAGCGTGCGCCGCAATCACGCCGAGGGGGTGATTTTCGCCATGGCGAGCTTCTGCGATCCGGCGCTGCTCGATCGGCCGATGCTTCAGAAGGTGCTGAAAGAAGCCAACATTCCTTACATCGCATTCAAATACGCCGAGAATTCCGGCCAAATGCAGCCCGTTCGCGAGCAGGCCGGAACATTCGCCGACTCGATCAAACTGTGGAGCGGAGCATGACCATCATCACGAGACCCAAAGCCCTGCCGGTGGAAATCATCCGCGACGCCTCGATGGCGAAGCAAAAGGAAATGCTGGCGCGCCACTACGACCGCTTGGCCGATGCGCCCGTCACCGGAGAGAAGGTCGCTTCAACCTTCGTTCCGGGCAATCTCAACGAATTGATCCTGTGTTTCGACATGGTCAACAATTTGCCAGAGGTGAACGCGATCCAGAGCGGCTTGCGCAAGCAGAGCGGCAACTACGTGATGGAGGCCGAGAAGCTCGGCCATTCCGAAGACGTCTGCACCTATGTCAAATCCGACATCGGCATGATGGCGAAGGGCAACATCGGTCCGAACGGGCGCAAGCTGCCCGATCCAGACGTCCTGTTGCTGTCTTACACCGGTTGCTTCACCTTCATGAAGTGGTTCGAGCTGCTGCGCGAACAGTACAAGTGCGAAACCGTCATGTTGCATACACCCTATCTCGGCGACGGCAAGATCACGCCGGAGATGCTGCAATACATGGTCAAGCAGATCAAGCAGGATGTCATTCCCACGCTCGAGCGGGTCTCCGGCGTGAAGTTCGATATCGATCGCCTGCGCGAGCATCTACGGAAATCGGCGCGCGCCGAAGAAGATCACATCTGGGTTCTGCAGAGCGGGAAGAACAAGCCTTCGCCGATCGACGCCTATTTCGGCGGAATCTACTACGTCGGGCCGATCTTCGGCGCGTTCCGCGGCACGGATGATGCGATCGAGTACTACAAGTTTCTCCGCCAGGAAGTCGAGGCCCGCATCGCCGAGGGCAAGGGGCCGGTGACACCGGACGGCGACATGGACAGCGAGCGCTACCGGCTTGTGGTCGAAGGGCCGCCGAACTACACGCATTTCCGCCAGTTCTGGAAGATGTTCTACGACGAGAGCGCCGTGGTGGTCGCGTCGAGCTATACCAAGGTCGGCGGCACCTATGATTACGGGTTCCGGCACGATCCGGACCGGCCGCTCGAGTCGCTCGCCGAATATTGTCTGAACGTATACACCAACCGGAGCCTGCCGATGCGCGTCGACATGCTCGTCGACTATGTAAACGAGTACCAGGCGGACGGCCTGCTGATCAACTCGATCAAGAGCTGCAACAGCTTCTCCGCCGGTCAGTTACTGATCATGCGCGAGGTCGAGAAGCGCACCGGGAAGCCCGCGGCGTTCATCGAGACCGATCTTGTCGACCCGAGGTATTTCTCGGCCGCCAACATCAAGAACCGTCTGGAGAGCTATTTCCAGATGATCGAGCAAAAGCGCGCGGGTGCGCAGGCAGCCTGAGAGGATAACATGCGCACTTTCATAGGTATCGATCTCGGCTCGACGACGACCAAAGCGGTGGTACTCGACGAGAACCAGGGGGTCATCGGCCGCGGCATCACCAACTCGCGGTCGAACTACTCAACGGCCGCGCGAGTCGCCAGCGAGGAGGCGCGCGTAGATGGGCGCTTCACTCTGGTTCGGCGCGCGTTGAGCACGCTCGGTGGCGACGTAGGAATTGTCGAAGAGTTCCTCGGTGCGCTCGAGCGCGGATTTCGCCTTGTCCAATTCATCGAGCAGCTCGATGACCTCGAGGAGACCTGCATCGGCCAACTGCAGACCGAGCGTTTCGCCAAAGTGGCGGAGAAGATCGGAGAATCCCTGCAAGAGGTTTTCGTGCGCCTGAGATCGGAAGCGCCTGCACTCTATGCGCCCGACGCCAAGCGCAAGTCCGATTTCTTCCGCGATATTGCCGGATCTCGGTTCCACGTGCATGCCGAGGCGGTCGCACGCGAGGCCGGCGTTGCGCACGAAATGTTGCTCAACGCCTATGACAAATCGATCATCGAGGTCGAAAACAGACCGCCGTCCGGCGTTCTCGACGATAAGTTCCGTCGCGCGATGACGCGCGTTCTGTCGGAGGCGCCGGCGCTCGCTCAGGGCGTTGCCGGCCTGGTCGACGCCGTCGAGAGTGCGCTCGGCGTAGTGCTCGAGGAGACTTATCTCGTCGGCACCGGCTATGGCCGCGTCACATTGCCCTTCTCGAAGGAGCACATCCGTTCGGAGATTCTGTGCCACGGCCTCGGCGCACACATGATGTATCCGAAGACGCGTACGGTTCTCGACATCGGCGGTCAGGACACCAAAGGAATCCAGGTGGACGCGGCTGGCATCGTCGAAAACTTCCAGATGAACGATCGCTGCGCCGCAGGGTGCGGGCGCTATCTCGGTTATATTGCGGACGAGATGAATATGGGCCTGCACGAACTCGGACCGCTTGCGATGAAGTCGAACAGACCCGCGCGTATCAACTCCACTTGCACCGTGTTCGCCGGAGCCGAGCTGCGCGACCGTCTGTCGCTCGGCGAGAAGCAGGAGGACATTCTAGCGGGCCTTCATCGCGCCATCATACTTCGCGCGATCTCGATCATCTCGCGTTCGGGCGGCGTCACCGACGAGTTCACTTTCACGGGCGGCGTCGCGAAGAACGAGGCGGCGGTTCGCGAATTGCGAAAGCTCATCAAGGAAAACTACGGCGACGTCACGATCAATATCAACCCCGACTCGATCTACACTGGCGCCCTCGGCGCCTCCGAGTTCGCTCGCCGCGCGGTCGACGCCTGAGAAAGGATCACGAGCATGCCCATCACTGCAGGGATCGACGTCGGAACCGGCGCGATCAAAGTCGCGATCTTCGAGGTGGACGGCGAGAATGAAACGCGCCTTGCATGGCGTGTCGAACGCGTGCGCCAGCGCGATCCGTTGGTGATCGCTAGTCAAGCCTACGACGATGCGCTGGCCGACGCGGGATTGACAAGGAAGGATATCGACTATTGCGCCACGACCGGCGAAGGCGAGGCGCTGCATTTTCATACCGGTCATTTCTATTCGATGACGACCCATGCGCGCGGAGCGATCTATCTGCAGCCGAACTGCCGCGCCGTGCTCGACATCGGCGCGCTGCATGGGCGCGCCATCCGCATCGATGAACGCGGCAAGGTGCTAAATTACAAAATGACCAGCCAATGCGCGTCGGGATCCGGTCAGTTCCTGGAAAACATCGCGCGTTACCTCGGCATCGCCCAGGACGAAATCGGCAGTCTATCGAAACAATCCGACAATCCGGAGAAGGTGTCGGGAATCTGCGCCGTGCTGGCCGAGACCGACGTCATCAACATGGTTTCGCGCGGCATTACGGCGCCGAATATTTTGAAGGGAATTCATGAGTCCATGGCGGATCGCCTTGCCAAACTCCTGAAAACGATCGGCGGCCTTGACGGCGTGATTCAGATGACTGGCGGGCTGGCGCTCGACATCGGTCTTGTCGAAGCAATGAAAGAGTCGATGGTTCGCGAGAAGGTCAAAGCGCCGATCGAGAGCCATCCCGATGCGATTTATGCGGGCGCCATCGGCGCCGCTCTGTGGGGCGCGTTTCGGCACGAGAAACTCAAACGGCTGGCCGAACCGGCGCACGCGGCCTGAAACAAAATTAGGGAGACGACGACATGGCCTTGTTGATCAATGCAGATTGCACCGCTTGCGACGCTTGCCGGCCTGTGTGCCCGAACGAAGCGATCACTCTAGGCGATCCCATCTTCATTATCGACCCGCTGCGCTGCACCGAATGTGTCGGAGCTGAGGAAGAGCCGCAATGTAGGCTCGTATGCCCTGTGGACTGCATCGTCGCCAATCCGGACTGGCCGGAGACACAGGAAGAATTGATGGCTAAATATGAGGCGTTGCACTCCTGACGGCAGGGGAATCCATCTGTCACGAACAGGGGATCGGCGCTGATCTGGACAATCACTTTCTGCAAGCGCTAGGTCGTGTGGACCATTATCTGATCCAGAGGATAATGGTAGCGACGATGACAACGGCGAGGAAGTTTCTGGCTGTTTTTTCGTATCGCGTGGCGACGCGTCGGAACTGCTTT
>JBKQHN010000136.1:0-25797 GCA_052148755.1 Beijerinckiaceae bacterium
AAATCAAGCCCGCGCGCTCCGCGTGCGTCGAGGAAGGTACGATGGCCCTGCGTCATTTGCCGCCATACGGCGCGGGCGACCGCGTCGCGCGGCGCGAGTTCGGCGCCAGGTTCGCCCGCCATGAAGCGCCGGCCGGTTTCATCGACGAGGATGGCGCCTTCGCCACGCACGGCTTCGCTGATGAGTTTTAAGGGAAACGCGTCGGTATCGAGTGCGGTCGGGTGAAATTGGATGAATTCGAGATCGGCGAGCGCGGCGCCGGCGCGGGCCGCGAGCGCCAGGCCCTGGCCGAAGGAGCCGGCCGGGTTTGTCCCGTGCTGGAAAAGGCCGCCGATCCCGCCCGTCGCCAAGACGACGCGGCGCGTCGGCAGAACCACCGGACCGCTTGGGCCGGTTGCGACGAGCCCGGCGATAGCGCCGTCGTGGACGATGAGGCGGCGCGCCGAAAAGCCTTCGATGACTTTGATGGACGCCGTTGCGCGGACGGCCTGCGCCACCGCGCGGATGATTTCGCGACCCGACGCGTCGCCGCCTGCATGCACGATTCGGTTGCGGCTATGCGCAGCTTCGAGCCCGAGGAGGATTTGCCCATCCGAGCCGCGATCGAAGGATACGCCGAAGGAAACGAGATCTTCGATCGCTTGCGCTGCGCCGCGCAAGATCCGTTCGACCATTGTCGCATCGCAAAGCCCGTCGCCGGCGCGAAGCGTATCGGCGATATGTTGCGAAACGTCGTCATCGGGGCCGAGGCTCGCAGCGATTCCGCCTTGTGCCAGCGCGCTCGACGTGTCGATGCCGAGCGGCGTCTTGCTCAGCAAAACGACGGGCTCGGGCGCCAGATAAAGCGCGGTCATCATTCCGGCCAAGCCGCCGCCGACAATGAGCGGGCGGCCGTCGATCTCGTAAAGGTCCATGGTCATACCGCCAGCATCCGTTCCACAGAAAGCCGCGCCCGTTCCGCCGTCTGCGGATCGAGCACGACTTCGTGGCTCATCGTCTCGAGCGCGCGGCGGATCTTCGGCAGCGTGATGCGCTTCATATGCGGGCAAAGATTGCAGGGACGAATGAATTCGAGTTCTGGATATTGGACCGCGATATTGTCGGCCATCGAACACTCGGTCAGGAGCGCCAGGCGCGCCGGCCGATGCGCCTTCACATAGGCGGAGATCGCCGCGGTCGAACCGGAGAAATCGGCGGCAGCAACCACATCGGGCGGGCATTCGGGATGGGCGAGGAGGACCAGGCCCGGATGGTTGTCGCGCAGCTCGTTCACCTCCGCGACGCCAAATCGCTCATGCACTTCGCAATGGCCGGCCCAGGTGATCACTTCAACGCCAGTCTCCGCCGCAATATTGCGGGCGAGATATTCGTCAGGAATCATGATCACGCGGGCGACACCGAGCGATTCGATGATGGCTTTGGCATTGCCGGACGTGCAGCAAATGTCCGACTCGGCCTTCACGGCAGCCGAGGTGTTCACGTAGGTCACGATCGGCACGCCGGGATAGGTTCGGCGCAATTGCCGCACATCCTCGGGCGTGATCGATTCGGCGAGCGAACAGCCGGCATCGGCAGCGGGAATCAGAACCGTCTTCTCCGGATTGAGCAGCTTGGCCGTTTCGGCCATGAAGTGCACGCCGGCAAGCACGATGACATCGGCATCGACGTGCATCGCTTCACGCGCCAAGGCGAGGCTGTCGCCGACGAGATCGGCGACACAGTGGAAAATCTCCGGCGTCTGGTAATTATGCGCCAGGATGACGGCGTTCCGACTCCGCTTGAGTTTTAGGATGGCTGCGATGTCGCGGGCATAGACCGGCCATTCGACGGCGGGGATGACATGCCGCACCTTGGCGTAAAGGGCGTCGATCTGTCGGGCATCGATGTCTTGAACATCATTGTCTCGAGCTTGGCGGTATCGCCTATCGACGGCCGGAACGAACCGATTTTCACTGTGACGCAACAGGTCCGACACGGGCATGGCGTTATACTCCCATTGAGCATTACTCCTCCATATGCTGGGGTTGAGTATAAGTTTTGTCAAGCCCGCGAAATGGGGGTCTTGGTGCCGACGATGGCGCGCTCCACCAGAACCGCCCGCCGGAAACGGAACAGCTTGGCCGGGCGCCCGCCCGTGCTCTGGCTCGTTTCGCCAGTCTCTTCAACGAGTTCCTGTTGTTCGATCAGGCGCCGGAAATTCTGCTTATGGACCAGGCGCCCAGCCAGAGCCTCGACGCAGCGCTGCAATTGCAGCAGGGTAAACGTCTCCGGCATGAGCTCGAAGACAACCGGATGATATTTGATCTTGGCACGCAGCCGGGCAATTCCCGTCGCGAGAATACGGCGGTGGTCGAGGATCATGCTTTGCCCAAGCGCCGATGCCAGAGCGTTTGGAACTGCGTCATTTTGCCGCGCTTCCGCGATCAGGCCTGCTTCGTAGAGCAGTTCATAGCGCTGCAGGACGAGTTCCTCGTTCCACGGCCGCCCGTCGAGGCCGAAGGTTACTGCGATACGGTTGGCGCGATCTTGTTGCTGCGCCGTGTTCGCCGCGCCCTCGGCCCAGGCGCGCAGGCGCGGCACCAGCACGGCGTCGATCATCGGCGGAATGCCGACGCGGCGGTCCTCCCAAGGCAAAAACAGATACCAGTTGCGCCAACCCGCCTCGATGTCGTCCGCAGGCGGACGTTCACGTGTCAGCCCCAGATAGCTGATCGAGATGAAACGTTGATTTGCCCCCAACCCGCGGTCGCGGTCGGCGAAGGTGTAGAGCTGCTCGATGTAGCCGAGCGGGTGATGTGTCAGCCGTTCGACCCAGGCGCGCAGACCGGCTTGCAGCGAGCGATGCGTCAGCTCGAACGGGCCCGATGGCAGCGCGCGTGCGTCTTGCAAGGTCAACACACGCGGCTCGCCTGACGTGACCGCGACGAGAACCGCAATAAGGTCGGCGGCAACGCCCGGCCTGGCCGCTCCCGGCGATCTGGTTGCGCCCGATTTTGCCGCGCGTTCCGTAAGGCTCATTTTCGCCGATCACCCTTAATTTCGGGCGCCGCACGTCCGCTTCGGCGCGAAATATAAGATGCTGCAATTTGCTTCATAACCCAAAAATCATGACGAGGACCTGAAAAAAATCGACGCGGGGCCGGTTGAGTTGCTGCAAGGGGTGGAAAGCCGGGCGTTCAGCGGAGGCCGATCAAGGGGCATCATTGCGCCGATTTTGTTGAAAAAATCGGAAAACAGGTAGTAACGAAAATATCGCCTTTGCGCCCGGCGGACGGATTTCAACATTCAAAGCCACGACAAACTTCCTGCGAACGCCACAGGCAACAAAACCAACTTTTCTGCCGGAGGCCTAGCGGATTTTTTTTGAATGGCGCCCTTGACCTTTAGAATTGTGATCACCCAAGAAATCAGAGTTTTTCAACAAAATCCGCCAGAAACAGACATCCGATTTGATCCAATGAACGGCGGGAAATGGCAGGAAGCAGTCGGCCTGCTTTGGATCATCGGAACGCAGAACCAGACGTTCATTTGATTTGGCCTAATGGTTTCGGTTTGATCCCAAGCGGACTTAATACCGAGCGGCGGCGGACTGAAATTGATCTCAAAAGCGTCCTTCTCTCGCCGAGACCAGAAAAGCGTCTTATATTGCTGCCGGTACCGAGGAGAATCCCAATGCCAGCGACAGATTTAAAGCCAGTAGAGCGCGGTGCGCTGTTTGTCTTGATGGCAGAAGGGCGCCCCCTAAAGGAGTCTGCAGAACTAAAGACGATACATGGCATAGCATTGACGCCGAACCATCGTAAGAAATTAATAGATCTCGGATTGATTAAAACAACAAAGAAGCCGTTCTTCACTCATGCTCTCACCGAAAAAGGGTGGAAATGGGCCAATGAGGAAATTACTGCCGCAAAACCCAAAGGGCTGATGGGCATGGGTCCACTCTATGCGGTTCTTGGCGGCATGCGCAGGCATCTGGAGCGGCATGGGTACAGCTTGAAGGACGTTTTCTCGCCGCAGGATGGTGACGGCGCGCGAGAACACATGCGCGAGGCTGCTTGGAGCGAGGCAGATGAAGCGCTCGCTCAGGCGCTTCAGGATCTACCTGTGTTCACCACCGCGATGGAAAAACTGAAGGCTGCTCCAAACGGTGGCTCGAACGACACTATCAACCGAACATCCGCAGCCGCAAAGCTAGTAATGCAGTCGGTCCAACTTGCCGGGCGCAAGCGCGAATTGGCACTTGTCTTGAAATCTGGTGAGGAGACCATTTTCGATCCCGCGCTGCATCGTTCGGATGACTCACCGCGGCCCGGAGATCGCGTTCGCATACGTAAGCCGCCTGTTATTCGAGGCACAGCCCATGCAAAAGTCGTCGTGATTGCGGGCGAGGTGGAAGCAATTTAACTCCCCTATCAGCGAGCATCAGCATGTCGTTGCTAACTGGAAGCCGCAATCCTGATTGGATTGGTTGTATTGATTTCGGCACGGCGCTTTCAAAACTTGCAATGGTCAAAGCAGTCGATCGCGCCGACCTGCAACCCGAGCATATTAAGCCACTTGCTCTGGCGGTTCGGCCGGAGTTTAGGCCACGCAACCCATATTTGCTTCCATCCGTGATTTTTGTCAGTGATGACCATGTGCTCCTCGGCCAAGATGCTGAAGTGACCGCGATTCAAGCAGAACGTGGCGGACGACACGCGTTCACTTCACCCAAGCAATATCTTAGCACGCATGACCCAGAAGAACTCGATGAGGTCTTACCAAAAGAAATAGATCCAACTGGAAAATTTACTGCAAGAACCCTATTGACGCTTTTCCTTGCTCATTTACTAGAGCGTGCGAGCGATGATGCGGCACGACAGGGCCTTCCTTGGCCGGTTCATTTGCGGATTGCGCGTCCCGCTTGGGATCCGCAGCGTGCGCGAAACGGCGAGGCGATCCTCAAGGGACTCGTCCGAGATGCTTTTGCATTGGTCGACGGACTGGGCTCTAAGCTGGCGTCAAGAGGAGGCTTATCTCACAAAGCTGCTCTGTCTGCGCTGCGTTCACTGTCGCATGTGGCTGCGGATGACAACAACGTCTTCAAGCTCGATGACAAGCGACTGGCCACAGTCCTTGAAGCGACGGCTGTTGCGGCTGGATCAATTCGGGATACGGGCCGGCGCGTGGTTGCCGTTGCTGACATAGGTGGAGGCACCTCTGATTTTGGCGCCTTTATGACGGGATTGCGAGGTCGACATGTGCTGGCTGAGATCACGGGCGGTTCCAGAATCCTGCGCCAAGCTGGCGACCATCTCGACATGCTCCTGCGCCGGTATATCTTGGAAAAAGCTGGGCTTCTTCAAGATGATCCGGCTGCGCGTGGTCCATCAAATAGATTGTTGGCTCGAGCAAGGCCCAATAAAGAGACTCTTTTTACGTTAGGCGAGCTGACGGTAGAAGTCGGAGACGAGCTCTTGGAAGTGACACTTAGTGCTTTCCTCGCAAACGAACATGTAGCAGCCTTTTCTGCGAGGCTGCGTGCGCAATTTCACAGCACACTGTCCGCGGCGGTAGCATGTGCGAGATCTTTCTCACGGCCAAATGGACGAGTACCGGTGGAGATCATGCTAACCGGCGGCGGTCACGCCCTTCCAATGGCCCGAGCGCTATACGAAAACCCAAGTGTTTCTTGGCAATATATTGATGCGGCACCAGACTTGGCTGAACGGCCTGAAGACATTGATTTCAGCGCAGTGCGACGTCAGTTGGCCGTAGCAATAGGCGGGGCGATAAGGGATCTTCCTGTGCAGACTGCGCCAGTGCGTCTTTAGCGATCGATAATGAGCCGAAAACAAATCGGTGTGATGCCTGTGGTTCGCGCGATGCCGACCAATGAATGCAATTCTCACAATGTCCGCTTTAAAGCGGAACGGATGTTCATCTAAACGGCGACCATGAGCGCCAAGCGGTCACTTGCACCAGCGTTTGTAGACTTCCGCTTCGGCCGAAAGCCGAAATTCAAATGATCCCCTACCGACAATTCGAATTCCTCAGCCCATTCGAAACAGAAAGGCTTCAGCCGATATCAAGCGCGATTGCCGCTATGCCATGCCGCGGCCAGCGCCAGGGCGCGAGCGCCACGGCATCGCCGCGCAGACTCATTTTCATTGCCCAGGGATTGGCGGCGAGCCGGACATTGGCCGCGCGCGACATGCGCCGCCGCTTCGTCGCGTCGATGGCGAGCCAAGCCTCGGCAAGCGTCGGCCGCAGCTTGACTTCCGCGCGGTCTCCCCCACAGGCGGGAATTGTGCTAAGAAAGCGCTCGGCTGATCAAGAGTGTTCATGGCCAAGCCTGTCATCTTCACGATTTCCGCCACCTAGGACCCGGAGGCGTCGGTCTGGAGTGGGCATTGCGACGACATCCCGGCCGCAGCGGATGCCCCGACGCTCGACGAAGTGCTGGCGAAAATTTCCGCGATGGCGCTCGACCTCCTGGCAGACAATCACCCGGAGGCGGACTTGGCCGGGCTGACCTTGCAGGTCGCTACCGAGGCCAATAACGGGAGACATGTATGAGCCTAGCTGACCTAGTTTACGAGCAAGTGAAGACGCTGCCCGAGCCGCTGGCTCGTGAAGTGCTCGACTTCGTCGCCTCCCTTCGCGAGCGAGGGGAGCGCAAAGAGTAGCGCGACTTGATGGCCGCCCAGGCGGCCTCGCTTGCGCCGGTGTGGGACAATTCCGAGGATAAAATCTGGGACAACGCCTGAGCGCGGCGTCGGCAGAATCTGGAGAGAGCGAGATGAAAATTAAGGTCGTCGTTCACGAAGCGGACGAAGGCGGCTTTTGGGCCGAGGTCCCGGCTATTCCGGGCTGCGCCACGCAGGGCGAGACCATGGACGAACTGATGCGCAACCTGCACGAGGCGATCGAAGGCTGCCTCGCCGTGGACGTTGTAGCGCCCAAGCCCGGCGGCAAGGAACGGGTTCTCGAAATCGCCATATGAGGACGATTTCCGGCCGCGAGTTCGTGCGCCTGATCGAGGGGCATGGCTGGCGGCTGCTGCGGGTCGCGGGCAGTCATCACATCTACGGCAAAGCCGGCAGCATCGTGCGGCTCTCGATCCCCATTCACGGCAGTCGTCCGCTCAAAATCGGCCTGCTGCGGCATCTGGCGAAGCTGGCGGAAATCGAGCACGAATTGCAGTGAGTTCTTAACTCGGCGGCCTCTTGGATCGCTTGCGAGGGCGAAGAGGTCAGTTCGCCAGCAAAGGCCTTTTGCAGGATGGATCGTTTGAGTTCGGAAATAAATTCCGACCGCGTCCGATATAAATCTTTGAGCCGCCCCGCCGCCAACGCAATCCTTCGGCAAGCCGGTTTGCCGAAGGCGTTTTGAGCCGGTAGACCGCTTCACCCGATATCGAGCGCGATTGCCGCTATGCCGTGCCGCGGCCAGCGCCAGGGCGCGAGCGCCACGGCGTCGCCGCGCAGACTCATCTGCATGGCCCAGGGATTGGCGCTGAGCCAGACATTGGCCGCGCGCGACATGCGGCGCCGCTTCGTCGCATCGACGGCGAGCCAAGCCTCGTCGAGCGTCGCCCGCAGCTTGACTTCGACGAAGACGATCGCGTCCGATTTGGCGGCGACGAGATCGATCTCGCCGCCGTTGACGCGGTAGCGCCGCGCCAGGATGCGGTAGCCTTTGAGCATGAGGAAAAGCGCGGCGAAAATTTCGGCGCGGCGGCCGCCATCGAGGGCGCGCCTGCGGCGCTTCTTTCGCTCAGCGGCCGCGGGCGGCAAGTTCGATCGCGCGGGCATAGACCTGACGACGCGGCTGGCCGGTTTCGGCGGCCACCACCGTCGCGGCTTCCTTGACGGACAAAGTTTCGAGGGCCTTGCCGATCTTGGCATCGAGGACTTCGGCGGTTGCTGCCGGCGCATCCTGCGACGGCGGCCCGACGAGCAGCACGATCTCGCCCTTCGGCGCAGGCTCGGAGGCAAGCGCGCAGGCAAGATCGGTGAGCAGACCGCGGCGAACCGTTTCAAAATGCTTGGTCAGTTCGCGCGCCATGGCGGCAGATCGCGGGCCGAGAACGGCGGCAAGGTCGACAAGTGTCTCGGCGACGCGGTGCGGTGACTCGAAGAAGACGAGCGTGCCGGGAACATTGGCGAGCTCGGCAATCCTTTGCCGGCGCGCCACGGTTTTGCTGGCCAAAAAACCTTCGAAGAAAAACCGGTCCGTCGGCAGTCCGGCGACGACGAGCGCCGCCAAAACGGCGGAGGCGCCCGGTACGGAGGTGACTTGAACGCCAGCCTCCAAGGCTTCTGCGACGAGTTTGAAACCAGGATCCGAAATCAAAGGCGTGCCGGCGTCGGAGACGAGCGCCAGGGCATCGCCATTGGCGAGCCGCGCCAGCAGATGCGGACGCATGACCGCGGCATTATGCTCATGATAGGCAACCAGCGGCGTCGCGATCCCATAATGGGCCAGCAAGGTTTTCGTCACCCGCGTATCTTCGGCGATCACGACATCCGCCGCCGCCAAGGTGGCAAGGGCGCGCAAGGAAATATCGGCGAGATTGCCGATCGGCGTCGCGACCACATGCAAGCCGGGGGCAACCGGTTCGGCTTCGGCCTTGAGGCCAAAAGCGGTAAAATGGCTCGCCGGCGCCGCCTCCCGGCCGCGCGACGCGAGGGCCGATAAAGTCCGCGGCTTCTTTCCATAGCCTTCGCTCATATTTGCCTCGAACCTCGAAAAGGCGAGAGTATCGTTCTCTATACCGTCCGTACGTTCTTTTTATAGAACAACTTTGGGATCTGGACAAGCCGATAGCACGACGATCCCAGGTCATCTCTCGCATTCTTTTACTTTCGGTTGCGGGTCTGGCGATATTATGCCTGAACAATTGGCATTGCCATCGCACAATGTCTCCCCGCATGCCGATGGCGATTCCGTTTCGGCGATTGGAGTTGGGCGATTGGAGTTGGGTTGGCGCGAGGGCGTTTCGGACAGGTCGTGGGCGGCCGGTAGGCATCGCTCCGGGTGGCGCCTGTTGGCGCTCGCCGGCGGGGCTTTGGCGCTCTCTGCCTGCGGTTCGTTCGGCAATTCGAGCCGCCTCGGCGGTGGGGCAGATGACTTCACCGCGGCGGCTCCCGTCTCGCCGGTCGAATCGCAACCCCTGCCGGGTTCGACGCAGGCGCCGGCACCAGCGCCACAAAGTGCCGATCAAATTGGCACCGGCACGATTCGTGTGGCGTTGATTTTGCCGCTCACCCAGGCCTCGGGGCCAAGCGTCGTCGGAACCTCGTTGCGCAATGCCGCCGATCTCGCTCTGTCGGAGAACGGCAGCAGCGATCTGACCCTCCTCGTCAAGGACGATCACTCAACTCCGGAAGGAGCACGCGCAGCGACCCAGGCCGCCCTCAGCGACGGCGCGGAGCTCATCATCGGGCCGCTCTTCTCACCCAATACCCGTGAGGTCGGACGCCTTGCGCTGGCCGCCCAAAAGCCCGTTATTGCTTTCTCGACAGATACTTCGGCGGCAGGGCCCGGGGTGTACTTGCTCTCCTTCCTTGTCGAGAACTATGTCGATCGCATCATCGATTTTGCCGCCGCAAAGGGCAAAAAATCGATCGCCGCGCTGATTCCCGACAATGATTACGGCCGCGTCGCCGAAGCGGAATTCCAGCAGGACGCCGCACGGCGCAATCTGCGGGTGATGGGAATCGAGCATTATCAACCGCAGACGCTCGCGGCGGCGGTGCAGAAGATCGCCACTTTGGGCAACCAGATCGATACATTGTTCATTCCGGACCAGGCCGAAGCCATGCCGGCGATGGCGCAGGCCCTCGCGGCGGCAAGGCTGGATTCGAAAACGGTGCAGATCCTCGGCACTGGCTTGTGGAACGATGCCCGCGTTCTGAAATTGCCGAACTTGGAGGGCGCCTGGTTTTCGGCGCCGGACAACACGGGTTTCAGCACATTCGCGCAGCGCTATCGCGCCAAATTCGGCATCGACCCGACGCGTATCGCGACGCTCAGCTACGACGCCGTCTCTTTGGTCGTGGCCCTGGCGCGGACGCAAGGCGCGCAGCGCTATAGCGAGACGGTGTTGACCAATCGCGCCGGCTTCAACGGTGCGGATGGCGTGTTCCGCTTCCGGCCCGATGGCCAGAACGAGCGCGCTCTTGGCGTGTTCCAGATCAGCAATGGTGCTGCAACGCCGATCAGCCCGGCGCCGCGCAGCCTGGCGAGCACCGCGGCGGCCAACTAATTCTCATGGGGAAAGCTCCGGGCTAGGCCGCGAGGTCCGCGACCACGGCGTCGAGCACCGGAAATCCTTCGGCGCTGACACGCAAACGCCCGTGCGGCGTAAATTCGACCATGCCCTCGGAAATCAGCGAAGCGATCCGCGCCGGATCGAGCCTTTTTCCGGCGAGCGCTTCGAAGCGGGCAGGTTCGATGCCTTCGGTGAGGCGCAGGCCCATGAGCAGAAATTCGTCGGCCTGCTCTTCATGCGAAAGAAGCTCGTCTTCGATCAAAGCATGGCCATCGGCTTCGACGACGGTGAGCCACATTTCCGGATGCCGCTCGGTCGCCTGCGCCCGCCGCCCTTTCGGCGTCACGATGCGGCCATGCGCACCGGGCCCGACGCCGACATATTCGCCATAGCGCCAATAGATGAGATTATGGCGGCTTTCGCCGCCCGGCTTGGCGTGATTTGAGATTTCGTAAGTCGGCAGGCCCGCCCGCGTCATGGTCTCCTGCGTCACATCCCAAAACGCCCGGCTCGTGTCGGCGTCGGGCATGGCGAGTTTGCCGGCGTTGGACAATTTCTCGAACATCGTGTCGGGCTCGATGGTGAGCTGATAGAGCGACAGATGATCGGACGCACGAGCCAGCGCCTCCTTCAATTCCTGTTTCCAGGCGGCCGGACTCTGGCCCGGCCGCGCGTAAATGAGATCGAAGGAAAAGCGCGGGAAGACCGAAGCCGCGACCTCGATCGCCACCTTGGCATCGGCCGCATTGTGCAGTCGCCCGAGCTGCTTGAGGGCGGCATCGTTGAAGGATTGAACACCGATCGAAACCCGGTTCACGCCGGCCGAGCGATAAGCGCGGAAACGCCCCGCCTCGACGCTCGACGGATTGGCTTCGAGGGTGACTTCGACGTCCGGCGCGACGCTCCACAGGCGGGCAATCGCTTCCAGAATCGCGCCGACCGTCTCGGCTTTCATCAAGGAGGGTGTGCCGCCGCCGAAAAACACCGAGCGCACGATGCGGCCTTTGGTCAGTTGGGCGCGATGCTTCAGTTCCGCTCTAAAGGCGGCGAGAAATCTCTTTTCGTCGATCGGTTCGGGGCGAACGTGACTGTTGAAATCGCAATAAGGGCATTTCGACAGGCAGAAGGGCCAATGCACGTAGATCCCGAAGCCCGGATCGGACGCTATGGGGGTTTGGCTCGCCATGGCTCCTTATGTCACGCGGGGGCACAAGGGTCACTAGGCAAAACCTCCATGCGCACAGCTTAATGCCGGCAAATTCCAGCTTCGCGAAAGGTTCGCTTCAACTGTCGAGGAAGTTTTCGCGCAGCATCGTCCAGGTGCAGCTTATGCGGAGCCGGCCGCAGCTTTGCAGGCCGGCGCGACAAGGTCGGAGAATTCCTCGCAACAGCCCGGCCTTTAGGCCGCGATCAGGATGCAGCCTTCCGATGATAACGGGCTCAGCCTTCGAGCACTGCGACGGCACGGGTCCAACCGGCCGAGCCGCCGCGCACTTTCACGGGAAAGCAGATGACGGTGAATCCAGATGGCGGCAGGCTTTCGAGATTATGCAATTTCTCGAGGTGGCAATAGCCGATTTTGCGGCCCACCTTATGGCCCTCCCAAACCAGCGATGCATTGCCCGTCTCGATATATTTCTTCGCCGTATAGGAAAAGGGTGCATCCCAGCTCCATCCGTCGATACCGGTGACGCGCACCCCGCGGTCAAGCAGATAGAGGGTTGCTTCGGCGCCCATGCCGCAACCGGAATCGACGTAGTCCGGCGAGCCGTAAGTGGAGCCTGCCCGCGTATTCACGAGGACGATTTCGAGGGGCTTCAATTGATGGCCGATGCGCTGCAACTCGGCCTCGACGTCGGCGGCAGTCGCGACATAGCCGTCGGGAAAATGTCGGAAATCGAGTTTGACGCCCTGCTTCATGCACCAATCGAGCGGTACTTCGTCGATGGTGATGGCGCGTTCGCCATTATTCATCGTCGGATGATAGTGCCACGGGGCATCGAGATGGGTCCCGTTGTGCGTCGTCAAGGTGACTTCTTCGACCGCGCAATAGCCACCGCCGGGAAGATCCCCGGCTTTCAAGCCCGGAAACAGAGGCAATATGTGGCCGACCGTGTCTTCATGTTTGAGGTATTTGATATGCGGCCGCATCGGCGCCGGATCAGCGGGCACGTCATTTTCGAGAAAGTTGGATAGGTCAATGATTTGGCGCGGCATGATGCGGTCCTCCCTGCCATGAGTTCGACGCAACGCGGCGACCTCCTAAGGTTGGGCGCGCCGCAAAGCACCGCGTAGGTCTCTCTCGCGGTCGCGACTTTGACGATACTCAACATTTGCGCGCCGTGCCCAAAGAAGGGGGGAGTCCGAACCCGAAGCGGAATTCAGGAAGACGCGTTGAACTTGGCGGGCTCAGGCGAGAATTCCGACCCCGCTTGGGCGCGCAGCGCCGCCAATCTGGCCCCTTCTTTGGCCAGCAACGCAAACAGCGCCTCTGGGTCCTTGACGCGCAATTCCACGACGCCCAGTTCCCTGCCTTCGGCGACGACAATCTCGCGCTGGTTGGCCGCCAGCCCATCGAGGATACGCCCGGCAGCCCTGTCTGCGGGCATGCCGCCTTCGATGTTGGCATCCGTGCGTCCAAAGGTGGAACCGTCGCCCCTCACTGCGTTGATCGCCACTGCGGTCTTCACCGATCCTGGAAGGATCACGCTGACGTGAATTCCGTAGGCCGCCTCGACTTCCGACCGAAGCGCATCGAAATAACCGACGCAGGCGTGCTTGGCCGCGCAATAGCCGGTGCGGAGCGGCACGCCCGCCTTTCCGGCAACGGAGCTGATGATCGCGATCTGACCCGACCGGCGCTCGACCATTCGAGGAAGCACGAGCTGGGTGAGGTGCAACGGGGCGAAGAAGTCGACTTCCATCAGATGCCGGTAGACGGAAAAATCGGTATCCAGCGCCAGGCTCCTTTGACTGACGCCGGCAGTGTTGATCAGCAGATCGATGCCGCCCAGCCACGCCTGCGCGTCCCTGACGATATGCGGAAGGGCCGCATAGTCAGTGGCCTCAAAGGGCAAGATCAGGGTCTGGCCGCCGATTTCGCCTGCAACCCGTTGCAGCTCTCCGACCCGCCGTCCTGAAAGAATAACTGCCGCGCCGCGCGCCGCAAGGCCTTTGGCCAACGCTTCTCCAATGCCGGACGAGGCTCCGGTCACCCAAGCAATTTTTCCCTGGAAGGACATTTCATCCCCTCATATTAGCCAGCATTCGCCAGATCGAGACGAGTCTCGACATCATTTTGCCCAGCCTTGGCGTTCTCGGCAATCCTGACCCATGGTCACAAATTCTCGACGTGTGACGTGGCGTTTCGCCGCCAAGCCGGGCGCCGGAAAACCCGCGCAGCGTCCCACTTTTCCTCATCCCGCTCTTGGATGCGCTCTTGCTATGGTTTGCCGCCCGGCTCACTCGCGTCCCGCGCTGTTCAGGTCATGCGCCATGCGTTCGATCCGCCCGGCTGCGTCGTCGAGCGCCCCGGCGAGCCGCTCGGCCCATTCGTCATGATCGCTCTCCACGTGGATCGCGTCGGATTTGAGATCGAGCAATTGCCCTTCCAGTTCAGCGATCCGCCGATTGGCCTCCGCCAATTGATCCGCGACCGTAATCGCTGCCATAATGGTCAAACGCTGGTCGCCGATTTCGCCGAAATTTTTCCTCAGGCCCTGCATCCGTTCATCGAGCTGACGGGCAAGTCGCTGGAGGTTGGCCTCCTCTCCCTCGCCGCAGGCCATGCGGTAAGCCCTGCCGGCAATCGTGACAGTCACTTGCGCCATGGCGTGCTTTGCCTCTCAACGCTCACTAAACTCGACGTGCGGCAGCATCGCGCGGAGCGTGGCGCTCGCCTTTTGCAGACGCCGCGCCACCTCATCGTTCGCAAGTTCGAGCGATTTCGACCGGGTGACCGCCGCGTCGAGTTCAACGCCAAGCTGCGTGCGGTCGTCTTGCAACACGGCGAACTCTTCCTCGAGGTTGCTGCGTTCTGCGTCCGCCTCGAGACGCCGCTCGCACGCTGCCTCGAGCTGATCGAGCGCGGCGGCAAGCCTTTTCAAGGCAGCCTCGATGCGGACTGGCTTCTTCATACGAAATACGCATCTACGCAGGTTTTGCGAACCACAGCCACGTCATACTCCGCTTCCGAAGGAAGACGGAATTCCTTTCTTGCAGATCGCCACTCGAGAAGGCGATTTCCAACAGCGGCACCGCGTGTTGCTGCGGAACCATGGCATGGCAACGAGAACAATGGGCATCGCTCTCAGATCCGGCAGGGCCTCCGAAGCCGCACACTTCGCGCAGCGAAAATCAATCGGAACCCGCCTATTAGGCGCCACTCCTGCCAACGCGTCAACGCGTCCGCGGTGAGCTGCCCGCAAGTCTGGCGAACAATGTAGAAACGAGAGCAAATTCCGGCTGGGAGGCATATAATAGATGGCAACGGAACAAATGGCCACAAATTGATTAACAATTGCGTACGCAAAAGCTTCTATTTACGCAGTAATGCTGTAAATTGTTCAGAAATACACTTGTTGACTATAACATTAGATAGCAGTTCGCGACCTGACTCTGTCAACTATGTCTGCTTGATCAAAGACTTCGATTTGCGAATTAGCTTTTTAGACTACCTTCGGCGCCCGCGACATTTTGGCCAAGTAATGCTGACCATGCCCCAGCCGGTGAAAGTCTTGCGTGCATCGCCTTCCCATGCGAGAGACGAGCACTGCAAAGAGCGGGCCTTGGTTCCTCTCTCGAATTTTCACTCTTTCAAGATCCGGCGAAAATTCGAGATTGGAATCGACGGTTGTTCTTCGTACTGTTTGTATAACTCGAGTGTGGGAAGGAGCAGGTGAAGATGGTGGTCAGGGTCGCTATCAACGGATTCGGACGCATAGGTCGAAATGTCCTTCGCGCGATCGTTGAAGCAGGACGTAAGGACATTCAGGTCGTTGCGATCAACGATCTTGGGCCTGTCGAAACGAATGCGCACCTGCTGCGTTTCGACTCCGTGCATGGGCGCTTTCCCGGCGAGGTGAAGGTTTCTGGCGATACGATCGACGTCGGCTACGGACCGATCAAAGTGACGGCGATCCGCGATCCCGCGGACTTGCCGCATAAACAACTCGGCGTGGACATCGTCCTTGAATGCACCGGCCTTTTCACGTCGAAAGACAAGGCCTCGACGCATCTGCGGGCGGGAGCCAAGCGGGTGCTCGTCTCCGCCCCGGCCGACCATGCGGATCTCACCGTCGTCTACGGGGTCAACCACAGCAAGCTGACGTCGGACCACGTCGTCGTATCGAATGCTTCCTGCACCACGAATTGCCTCGCCCCCGTCGTCAAAGTTCTCAACGACGCGATCGGGATTGAAAAAGGCTTCATGACCACCATCCATTCCTACACGGGTGATCAGCCGACGCTGGATACGATGCACAAAGACCTCTACCGGGCGCGTGCCGCCGCGCTGTCGATGATTCCGACTTCGACCGGTGCGGCCAAGGCCGTGGGGCTCGTTCTGCCCGAGCTCGAGGGTAAGCTCGACGGTTCGGCAATTCGTGTGCCGACACCGAATGTCTCGGTTGTCGATTTCAAGTTCGTCGCTTCACGCGCGACGACGGTGGAAGAAATTAAAGAGGTCATCAAACGCGCCGCCGAGCAGCAGTTGAAAGGCATTCTGGGCTTCACGGAAAGCCACAACGTATCGATTGATTTCAATCACGATCCGCATTCCTCGATCTTCCATATGGATCAGACCAGAGTCATGCAGGGAAACTTCGTTCGCGTAGTCTCCTGGTACGACAATGAATGGGGCTTTTCGAACCGCATGGCCGACACTGCGGTCGCAATGGGGAAATTGGTATGACGACATCTTCGCCGTCGGATTTGTTTCGGACGCTCGACGATGCCCAACTTTCCGGCAAGCGGGTGCTTGTCAGAGTCGATCTCAACGTCCCGATGGAGAATGGCAAAGTCACCGACGCGACGCGTATCGACAGGATCTTGCCGAACATTCGCGAGATCGCCGAAAAAGGCGGCAAGGTCATTTTGCTGTCGCATCTCGGCCGGCCGAAAGGCCATGATCCGAAATTTTCGCTCAAGCCGGTTGCAGCCGAGCTCGAACGCGAGTTCGGGCAAAAAGTCGCCTTTGCGGAGGATTGCATCGGCGAGGTGGCGGCGCGCGCAGTGAATTCCTTGCGCCCCGGGGAGATCCTGCTGCTCGAAAACACACGCTTCTACCCGGGCGAAGAGAAGAACGATCCCGCTTTCGTCGCTGAACTCGCCAAGCTCGGCGATATCTATGTCAATGATGCATTTTCAACGGCGCATCGGGCGCATGCTTCGACCGAAGGGCTTGCGCATCTCTTGCCGGCTTTTGCCGGTCGCACGATGCAGACCGAGCTCGAGATGCTGACCAATATGTTGGCGCACCCCGAGCGGCCGCTCGCCGCCATCGTCGGAGGTGCGAAGGTCTCGACGAAACTCGAGCTGCTCGGCAATCTGATGCGCCGCGTGGAGTATTTGTTCATCGGCGGCGGGATGGCGAACACCTTTCTCGCCGCGAGCGGCAAGCCGATCGGCAAGTCGCTCTGCGAGATGGACCTGGCCAGTGTCGCCCGCAAGATCATGGACGACGCGGCAGCTGCGCATTGCGAGATCGTTCTGCCGGTCGACGCGATCGTGGCGAAAAAGCTCGCTCCGCATGTCGCTGTGCGGGCCGTCAGCATCGATGACGTTGCTGAAGACGAGATGATTCTGGACATCGGCCCACACTCGATATCGAAGGTCGTAGGCCTGCTCGCGTCGGCACGGACGCTGGTATGGAACGGACCCTTCGGTGCCTTCGAAGTGCCGCCCTTCGATACGGCCACGATGGCAATCGCCAAAGTGGCCGCGCTCCTCACCAAAGCGGGAGCTCTCCAAACGATCGCCGGCGGCGGCGATACGATTGCCGCACTCAATCAGGCGGGCGTGCTCGACGAGCTCACCTATGTCTCGACTGCCGGCGGTGCTTTCCTCGAGTGGCTTGAGGGCAAGCTTTTGCCCGGTGTCGAGGCCTTACGGCGCTCGCAAAACTACGCTTTGAAACGCGCCGCGGGCTGAATTCCTTCGCAGCCAAAATAGACATTTTTCTTTCAATCTGGGGTTCTTCGGTGAATAAGGATCAACTCGCACATGTAGCGCAGGCCATGGTTGTGAAAGGTAAAGGCCTTTTGGCTGCGGACGAAAGCACGGCTACGATCAAGAAAAGATTCGACGCGATCGGACTCGAATCGACGCCGGAAACGCGTCGCGATTATCGCGAACTGCTGTTTCGTTCCAACGCGGCCATGCGACAGCATATATCCGGCGTCATCTTATACGACGAGACCATCCGGCAGCAGGCCAAGGATGGAACCTCGCTGGTGAAATTGATCGAAGCGACCGGTGCAATCCCCGGCATCAAGGTCGATAAAGGTGCGAAACATCTGCCGTTCTTTCCGGGCGAAACGGTCACCGAAGGGCTCGATGGTCTCGCCGACCGGCTGAAAGACTACTATGGCCTCGGCGCACGTTTTGCCAAATGGCGGGCGGTCATCGACATCGCAGAGGGGATTCCGACTGCGGGTGCGATCAAGGCCAATGCACATGCGCTCGCCCGCTATGCTGCGCTTTGCCAGGATGCCAACATTGTGCCGATCGTCGAGCCGGAGGTTCTGATGGACGGCGATCACGGAATCGAGCGCTGTTACGAAGTCACCGAACGCGTACTCGAGACAGTCTTTGCCGAGCTTTATGAAGCGCGCATTTTCCTCGAAGGGATGATCCTCAAGCCCAATATGGTGGTGCCGGGTAAGAAGGCGGCGAAGCAGGCGTCTCCCGAGCGCGTCGCCGCCGAGACCTTGCGCCTGTTCAAGAATCGCGTGCCGGTCGCCGTGCCGGGCATAGCCTTCCTGTCGGGCGGTCAGTCGGACATTGACGCGACCGCCAATCTCGATGCGATCAATCGTTTGGGGCCGCTTCCATGGGCGGTGACCTTCTCCTATGGCCGGGCGCTTCAGGCCGCGCCGCAAAAGGCGTGGTCCGGCAAGCCGACACAGGTCGCGGCGGCGCAGGCGGCGCTTGATCATCGCGCGCGGATGAATGGGCTCGCGACCTTGGGCCAATGGTCGATGGATCTCGAAAAGTTCATGGCTTGAGCGAAGCGGGGGTCCGCCGCGCGTCACAGGTGCTGCGCCGCGCGAAAGGTGCGAGCATGGATAAGGATATTGTCGATAAGCTCAAAGGGCTTCGCCTGCCATTTGCGGACCTGTTGGGAATCACTCTCGAGATCCTGGACACCGACCGGATCGTCGCGAAAATGCTCGTCCGAGACGATCTTTGCACCCTCGGCCGGACCCTGCATGGCGGCGCCGTAATGGCGCTGGCCGATACGGCTGGTGCGGTTGCGACCTTCGTCAATCTGCCGGATGGCGCGCGCGGGACCACCACTCTCGAGAGCAAGACGAATTTCCTCAGTCCGGCTCCTGTCGGTGTGGTCGTGACGGCGACGGCAACGCCGGTGCACCGCGGCCGTCGCACCCAGGTCTGGCAAACGCGCATCGAGACCCAGGATGGCAAGCTCGTCGCCCTTGTCACCCAGACCCAGATGGTGCTTTGAACCGTTATACGCGGCCGGCCGCTTCACTTTCGGTCGCGCTTTCGCCCGAATTTTCGACGACTTAAGATTGTAATCTTTCCGTTCTCTGAAGTGGCTTTGCACGATGGCCGAGGAAGCACCGCGCCTCTATTTGATCACGCCGCCTGTCGCAGATGCCGCCGGATTTGCTGCGAAATTCGCGGCGGCACTCGACACGGCCGAAATTGCCTGTGTTTTGCTGCGCGTTAGCCCCATGGATCAGGCCGCGGCGAAGAAGATCGTCCGTGCTCTCGCGCCTTTGGCTCAAGAGCGGGGGGTCGCCTGCCTCGTTGAAGATCCGCAGCTTGCCGTCGATGCCAACGCAGATGGCGTGCATTTGAATGGTGTGGGAAAAAAGCTCGATACGGCGCTTGCGAGCTTGAAGCCGGAAAAAATCGTCGGCGTAAGCGCCATCACGGGCCGCAACGATGCGATGACCGCAGCCGAGGCGGGGGTCGATTATCTCATGTTCGGCGCCGCCGAAGAAACGCAATCCTTCGCCGAGATCTTTGAACAAGTAAATTGGTGGGCCGAGATTTTCAACGTGCCCTGCGTCGCCTACGCCCGCAAGCACGAAGAGATTGCCGAATTGGCCCGAGCAGGGGCCGATTTCGTCGCGCTCTGCGACGCCGTTTGGAGCGATCCGCGCGGCATAGCCTGCGCTCTTCACGAGGCTGCCGAGGTCCTTGTAAATATTCGAGAATCCACCGAATGATGATGAAATCCATTATAGCACGCCTTACGCTCCTCTCCGTGGCGGGCCTGTTTCAAGGCGCTGCGGCCTTTGCCCTCCAGCCGACGGTGAGCCCGCCCAACTTGGCGACGTCGCCTGAGGCCAAAAGTGCGCAACCCACTCAAGCCAAAACGCACGACAGCGATTTGCCGGACCTCGCCTACGGCGCCCTTCAGCGCGGCTATTACAACACTGCCATGCACGAGGCGATGAAACGGCTGCAAGCAAATCCCAAGGACGCTGCCGCCATGACGCTCATTGGCCAGCTCTATGCGCAAGGTCTGGGGGTCGGGCTCGACGACGTCGAGGCTGCGCGCTGGTATAAACTGGCTGCCGATCTCGGCGACCGCGAAGCGCTGTTCGCGCTCGGCCTCGCTGCGCTGAAAGGAGCCGGCGTGCCGAAAGATCGCTCTGTAGCGGCCGAGCTCTTCAAAAAGGCGGCGGCGCGCAATCAACCGGCAGCGCTTTACAACCTCGGCCTCATGGCGCTCGAAAATGACGGCGTCGCTTCCGATTTTGGTAAGGCCTCGGACTATTTCAAAGCGTCGGCGGAACTCGGCTTTCCCGAAGCGGCCTACGCGCTCGGCCTGCTTTATCGAAGCGGCAGCGGCGTCCGCAAGGACGACAAGCTCGCTGCCGAATGGATCGGCCGGGCCGCTCGCGATAATGCAGTCCCTGCAGAAGTCGAGTATGCAATCATGCTCTTCAACGGGATCGGCGTCGAAAAAGACGAGCGAGCGGCAGCACATTTCTTTTTGAAGGCAGCCGTCCACAACAATCCCGTCGCACAAAATCGCGTGGCGCGCCTCTTTGCAGTTGGACGCGGAGTGCGCCAGGACCTCGTCGAGGCGATGAAATGGCACATGCTCGCACGCGCCGCCGGTTTGAGTGACCTCTGGCTCGATGGTGAAATGGTCAAACTGGACCCGACGCAGCGTCACGCGGTGGAAGCGGCGGTGCATCAGTTTCTCGGGCGCTGAACTGGCAAGAGTGCAAAAGATCCGAACACTTGGACAGCTTTTCTCGAAACTGCTCCGGCGCTTGATTTGGGAAAGTGTCAACCTCCCAGCAGAGCGAGCAAGCCTTGCAAAAGCGCCTTCGGGCTCGGCGGGCAACCGCCAATATGAAGGTCGACGGGGATGACTTTGCTGACGGCGCCGACACAGGCATAACTGTCCGCGAAAATGCCGCCATTGCATGCGCAATCGCCTGCCGCGACGACGAATTTCGGGTCTGGCGTCGCAAGATAGGTGCGCTCCAACGCTTCTTTCATATTTTTCGTAACAGGCCCCGTCACCAAGAGGACATCTGCGTGACGCGGCGAGGCGACAAAGCGCAGGCCGAAACGTTCGAGGTCGTAGAAGGCGTTATTGAGGGCGTGAATCTCGAGCTCGCAACCGTTGCAGGATCCGGCATCGACTTCGCGAATTGAGAGGGAGCGCCCGAGCTTGCGATGGACGGCATCGGAAAACTTGGCGCCGAGAGATTCGAGATCGGCATCCTCGAGCGAAGGAGGCGTTTCCGTGAGGGGACGGCGGAGAAGACCTTCGAGGATGAGGTTGCGCATGGATTTTTCTGCTTAGAGATCATGCCCCGAATAGGAGCAATTGAAGGATTTGTTGCAGAGCGGGAAGTCGGCGACGATATTGCCTTCGATCGCGGCTTCGAGCAGCGGCCATTGAAACCAGGAGGGATCGCGCAAGTGACAATGGGCGATTCTGCCTGTGTCATCGATCCTCACCCAGGCGAAAATATCGCCGCGGAACCCCTCGACAAGCGCGAAACCCTCGCGTACCGCGCCAGGCGGCTCGAGCGTGGATATTTGCACCGGGCCACGCGGCATTTTCTCGATGAGTTGGGCAATCAGCGCCAGCGATTGTGTGACTTCCTCAATTCGTATCCAAATGCGTGCGTCAACGTCGCCCTCCTGGCGAAGCGGAACTTCGAATGAGAGGTCTGCATAGGGCTCATAAGGGATCCGGCGTCTTGCATCGAAGTCACGGCCGGAGGCGCGTCCTATGTAGCCGCCGCAGGCATATTGGCGCGCCAGCTCCGGTGCCAGATAGCCGGTCTGGACCGTGCGGTCCTGCAACGACGTCGTGTTGTCATAGACACTGACGAGCTGCGGGAAGCGCTGTTGAACTTCCTCGAGAAGAACGAAGAGCACTTTTATGCCGTCATCGCTCAGATCATGCGTGACACCCCCCGGAACGATTCGGTCCATCATCAGCCTATGCCCGAAGCACGTCTGCGCAGCGCGGAGGACGAGCTCGCGCAGGACGCCGCAATGCGCCAACATCAAGGCGAAAGCCGCGTCGTTGCAGATGGCACCAATGTCGCCAAAATGATTGGCGATGCGCTCGAGTTCGGCCATGAGCGCACGCAAATAGTGAGCGCGGCGCGGGACTTCGAGTCCGAGTGCCGTTTCGACAGCGCGCGAGAAGACAAGCGAATAAGCAACGGTGCTATCGCCCGACACGCGCCCGGCGATGCGGGCAGCCTTGGCCAAATTCGCACCGGCCATCAACTTGTCTATACCCTTGTGCACATAGCCGAAGCGCTCTTCGAGCCGCACTACGGTTTCACCGTTGGCGGAAAAGCGGAAATGGCCGGGTTCGATAATGCCGGCGTGAACCGGGCCGACAGGTATCTGATGCAGATATTCACCTTCTGCGGCAAGAAAGTCATATGTCCCGCCTGACGCCTCGGCAGGCCCGGGCGCTCCGCAAGGATGCACAAGACCCCAGCGCCCATGATCGAGCCATGGGCGCAGATCCGGCGCAGCTTCGGGCACGAGGCCATAAAGATCATGGATCATCCGCTCGAGCCGTGCGCCAGGTGGGTGCATGCGGGCGACTGAAGGGAAATGTCCGGTCGGACATTCGAGGCTGATGATGTCGATTCCGTCCCTTTCGTGCACCGTCACGGCGACGTGAACGTCGGCGCCATCACTCCACAATCCGATGAGATCGCCATGGCCTTTGCTGATCTCGCGCGCTGCCCGCAGGAAAGACGTGGAATCAATGATGACGCGCGGCCGTGGCCGGGAGCTCTCTACCGGCAGCCCTTTGCGTAGCGTGTCGAGCAATGTTTCCATATGCGCCTCGTTAGATCACGACGATTTTCGATTGACTCAATCCAAAATCATGAACGTGATCGATTCCAATAAATTAGCGCGGGATCCGCAGACAAGTCCACGCAATCTGCGTAAACTTGATTGCGTCGGAAAAGCCGCGCAGCGTCGCGCTTTTCCGCATCCCGCTCTATCCCAGAAGCTTCGCCACGTTTTGGAACCATGTGACGATCTGGCCGGGGAGATAAATGCCTGCGCCGAGCACCAAGGACAAATGCGCAAAGAGGGGAACGAAGGAAGCCTCAACCTTGCCCATGCCGCCTTCCGGCTTGCCGAATGCCAAGCCCGTCAGCCGCATAAAGAGGGCGCCTAAACCGAGCAGAAGTCCGAAGACCAGCGGGATTGCGAGGAGGGGCTCGCGTGCAAACGTCGAGCTGACGATGAGAAACTCGCTCAGAAATATGCCGAACGGCGGCAAACCCGCGATGGCGACGACGCCTAACACCAATCCCCAGCCGAGCAGCGGATGGCTTTCGGTCAGACCGTGAATGTCAGGAATTTTCTGCGTGCCTTTCACCTGCGAGATATGGCCGACGGTAAAGAAGATTGCGGATTTGGTCAGGCTATGCATCGTCATGTGCAGCAGGCCAGCGAAATTGGCGAGTTCGCCGCCCATGCCGAAGGCGAAAGTGATGATCCCCATATGTTCGATCGAGGAATAGGCAAACATGCGTTTGATGTCATCGCGACGATAGAGCATGAAGGCCGCGAAGATCAGCGAGACAAGACCGAGCGTTATCATCAAAGGGCCGGGGGCGATCGCCGCCGCATTGGCGGCGAGAAGCAGTTTGAAGCGCAGGACGGCATAGAGCGCGACATTGAGGAGCAGGCCCGAAAGGACCGCCGAAATTGGTGTCGGGCCTTCGGCGTGCGCGTCGGGCAGCCAGGCATGGACGGGCACGAGACCCACTTTGGTCCCATAGCCGAGCATCAGGAAGACGAAGGCGACGTTGAGAAGCTCGGGGCTGAAATCCGCAGAGCGTGTGATGAGCGCAGTCCAGAGCATGGCATCATAGCCCTCGCCGAGCACCGGTTGCGCCGCCATGTAGACGAGGATCGTTCCGAACAGCGCGAGAGCAATGCCGACACTGCCGAGGATGAAATATTTCCAGGCCGCCTCCAGCGCTTCATGGGTGCGATAAATGCCGACCATGACCACGGTCGTCAGAGTCGCGAGTTCTATCGCCACCCACATCAGGCCGATATTGTTGGCCAGAAGCCCTAAGTTCATCGCGAACATCAGGGATTGATACATCGCATGATAGAAACGGACCTGCACCGGCTGCAGCTTGCCGATTTCGATCTCGTGGCCGATGTAGCTCGCGCTGAAGGCGCTCGTAGTAAATCCTACGAAGGTTGAAAGAACGACGAACACTATATTGAGATCGTCGACGAAGAGGTAATGACCGGGCGCCGGGCGCTTGATCAGCAACCAGACCGCGCAGAGGAAAGTTGCACCGCAAGCCAGGACGTTGATCCGCGACGTCAGCCGATAACCTGGTAGGATGGTGAGCACAAACATCGAGACGATCGGAATGAGCAAGACCGCGCTCGCGGCATCGAAAATTGCGAAACTCATCGCTGGCCTCCCCGGACCCGATCGAGTGCGCGCACATCCACCGTGTCGAAGCGCTCGCGAATGCGGAACAAGAAGATGCCAATCACGATGAAGGCGATGAGCACCGAAAAAGCGACGCTGATTTCGACGACCAGCGGCATGCCTTTGGCGCCGGTGGCGGCGAGGATGAGGCCGTTTTCGAGTGACATGAAGCCGACGACCTGGCTCACCGCATTACGGCGCGTCACCATCATGAGGAGACCGAGCAGCACGACCGAGAGCGCAAAAGCGAGATCTTCGCGTGCCAAAGGCGCGGCTGAGGCCGTCGCAGGGAGAATCACGACCAGCGACAATGCGACGAGCCCGATGCCGACCAGCATTGTGGCGCCGACGCCGCCGATGATTTCGAGCGTGCGGTGAATGCCGAGCCGCACCATGATCCGGTGCAGGCTCACCGGTATGACGATGGCCTTGAAGACGACCGCAATGAGCGCCGTGATGAAGAGGTGCGGGGCATGCTGGGTGTAGGCCTGCCAACCGACCGAAAGCGACAAAACTACGGCGTGAAGCGCGAAAATATTGATCAGACCCGACATGCGATCCTGGTAAAGCAGCATGAAGCTCACGAGGACGAGGCTGCCGGCGAAAAGATGCGCGACGTCGAAAGGAAGGTGACCCATCAAAGACTCCGCGAAACGAAAAGCAGCAGGGTGGCAAGAAGGCCAAGCATCAATGCGGTACCAAGGAATTCCGGAACGCGGAAGACGCGCATCTTGGCGATCGACGTCTCGAACACGGCGAGCAAGAAGCCGGCTAAGGCGAGTTTGACGACATAGGCCGCTGCCCCGAGGGCGAGCGCCGGCAAGACCGAGGTCACGCCGTTGTCAAGGGGTGCAAGACCCACGGGCGCAAAGATGCAGGCGATGAGCGAAACATAGAGCAGCAGTTTCAAGGCCGCGGCGAGTTCGAGTACGGCGAGGTGGCGTCCGGAATATTCGAGCACCATCGCTTCGTGCACCATCGTGAGCTCGAGATGGGTCGCCGGATTGTCGACGGGAATTCGAGTATTCTCGGCGAGCGCCACGATGATCAAAGCGATCGCAGCCATACCGAGCGAGACACGGATTTCGAGATGCGACTGCATAAATCCGGCGACGACGGAAAGTTGTGTCGAGCCCGCGACGAGCGACACGGTAAAGACGATCATGATCATCGCCGGTTCGGCCAGAGAGGCGAACATGGCTTCACGGCTCGATCCGATGCCGCCAAAGCTCGTCCCGACATCCATGCCGACGAGTGCGAGAAAGAAGCGTGTGCTGCCGAGCAAAGCGGTGATCGCTATGAGATCGGCCGACCAGCTGAACATCAAACCGGTCGCAAAGGTCGGGACGAGGGCGGCCGCCCTCGTCCC